>NZ_JAEMRO010000040.1 GCF_016463295.1 Brevundimonas sp. | reverse complement strand
AGCAAGTGGATGTCGGCGAAGCGTTAGGCTCGCGCATCTCCCAGGAACTCGAAGACGGGATCGGCAAATACTTCGAAAGAGGGGCCCAGGACGCCGAAGTCGTCGTCTCCAAGGACGGCTACGGCTTCAAGGTTGATTGCTGGGTTCGCCTGGCCTCGGGCGAGGCGATCGTCACCAGCGGGACGGGCGGCGACGCCCATTCGGCCTTCTCGGATTCGCTCGAAAAACTCGAAAAGCGCGTGCGCCGCTACAAGCGCCGCCTGAAGGATCACCACATCGGACCCAAGGGCTTGTCACCCGAGAAGACCGAGGATGCGGCCCGCGACGTGGCCCGCAGCATTGTTCTGCGCAACCCGGACGAGGTCGAGGACGATGCCTTCGGGGACGCGGGTCGCCCCGACGAGCCGCCGCCGGTGGGCATGGTCATCGCCGAGACCCAGGCCGAAATCCGGACGATCACCGTCGGTCGCGCTGTTCTGGAGCTTGATATGACGGGCTACCCGCTCGTCCTGTTCAGGAATGCGGCGCATGGCGGACTGTCTGTGGTCTATCGTCGCCCCGACGGCAATGTGGGCTGGATCGATCCGGAACGGACCGTCGGCCTGAATGGCCATGTTCCGGCGGCCGAGGCCGGCGGAGCCAACGCCTAGCCTTTCCAATGAGCGGTGGGTGGTCTATGGGCCGCCCGCCGACCGGCCAGAGTTTTTTGGGACGTCACCTGCAATGGATATCGCACAACTGCTGGCCAAGGAGGGCGTCGTCCTCCGGTCTGGCGCGTCATCCAAACGTCAGGCCTTGCACACCGTGGCAGATACGGCGGCGCGGATCTTGGGCCTGGATGAAACATCGGTCTTGCATGCCTTGCTGGAACGCGAGGCGTTGGGGTCCACTGGTCTCGGCGCTGGCGTTGCGCTGCCTCATGCGCGGGTTGAGGGGCTGGACCGGGTTGTCGCCATCTTCGTACGACTGGACACGCCGGTGGCCTATGAGGCCGTGGACGACCGTCCCGTGGATCTGATCTTCGCCCTCTTCGCGCCGCCCAGCGATGGCGCGGGTCACCTGAGAGCCCTCGCTGCTGCTTCTCGCGCCTTGCGATCGGCCGAGATGCGTCAGCATTTGCGCCAGGCAAGAACCGCTGACGCCGTGCGAGCCCTGTTCGTTCGAGACACGACACCGGCAACTGCGGCCTGACGCCCATCTGTTAGTGGACGGATACAGGCTCCAGTTCATGGGCCACCGCAGCGGCAAAGGCCGTCTCGCGATCCATCATGACAGCCAACCGCTCGCCGTCCGCACCATGCACGGCATAGAGGGTGGATTGGGGGTCGATGGTGACGTCGTCCACCACATTGACGCGGGCATCGGCGAGCAGATCAGCAGCGCTGATTTCGCGCACGTAGACCAGGTCGGGCGCGCCCAGGCCTGCGAAGTCTTCCTTGGTCATTCTCATCGGCGTCATCTGACCGCCTCCTCAACGCTACTAATGCCCGGAACGGGCGAAAGGTTCGGCCCCAGTGTCGGCGACCGGACATGAACGACGGCTGTCAGCCCGTCGTGATGGGAATTTGCCGCACGGCATGGGTGCTCTCCGGGCGGCTCATATCGACGTGGAGCAGCCCGTGTTCCAGACGGGCCTCGTCGATCTCCAAACCGTCGGCCAGAACGAAACTGCGCACGAAGCCTCGCCCGGCGATGCCGCGATGGAGGAAGGCCTGATCGCCCTGCGGTGACGGTTCGCGCTTGCCTGCGATCGTCAGTTGCCGCCCCTCGACGGTCACCGAAAGATCGTCGGGACCGAAGCCGGCCACAGCCAGGGTGATGCGGACGGCCCGCTCGCCACGTTGTTCGACATTGTAAGGGGGATAGCTGTCGGCCGCGGCACGTGCCGCGCGGTCGATCTGGGCCCGGGTGTGGTCGAAGCCCAGCAGGAAGGGGCTGTCGAACAGGATGGTTCGCGTCGTCACGTCATTTGCCCCGTAAAGCAGGCTGTCCGCCGTCCCGCGCCCCGTGATCGGCAGCGCGTCGGTCCGTGACTATCTGGTGTCGGAAGCCGCCTGGTTCAATGTCGTCGTGCCAGTCGGGCGTCGATCGACCAGGCGCCGGCCCCGTGCGTGGCCAGAAGCACTCCGACGAGGACGCACATCATCGGACCGAAAAGTTCGCGCGCGACGTCCGGAAAGATGCCGACCGATCGACCGATCAGCACGACGGCCACAAGGAAGTTGACGACCAGCAGGATCGCGGCCCAGCGCGTTGACAGGCCCGGCACCAGAAGAAGGCCGATCAGAAACTGCACCCAAACGGAGAGCGGCGCGGCCAGCGCGGGCCATGGGCAGTTCACGGCCGTCAGAAAGGCCTGAAACTCCTGCATGCGAGCGGGGGAGACGATGTTATCCCACACCCCCCAGATCAGGAAACACCCCAGATAAAGGCGAAGCAGAAACAGGGCCGCATCGGTCCCCTTGGTCAATGTCGCCGGATCAAGCCATCGTCCCATGTCGCACTCCCCTCTGCGATCGGGCCTAGCCGCAGAAGCAGGATATGGGGAAGGGAGCGCGATGAACCCTGACATTAGGCGCCAAGGACAAAGGCCCCGCGGTTTCCCGCGAGGCCTTTGATGGTGGAGCTTAGCGGAGTCGAACCGCTGACCTCTTGCATGCCATGCAAGCGCTCTACCAGCTGAGCTAAAGCCCCGATCTGAAGCCAGCGGCTTTTCGAAAGGTCCGCCGCAGAAACAAGATGCCCTGCGGCGAGGCGGCGGAACCTATGTCAGGGCCTGATTGCGATCAAGCCCGTATTCCGCATTTATTTTCAGGGTCGCCGGACGGTCGCGAAACCGTCCGGCAGCCGCCGAAGAATCAGTCTTCGTCCTTGCTGGGCGGACGGATCTCGTCTTCGAAATTGTCGTCGTCCTCATCCTCGATGAAGGGGACGGAGTCGTCATCGTCATCGTCGTCGGCCAGGACGTCATCGTCGTCGCCCGCCTCGCCCATGCCGGGCTCTTCGGTGGGATCGACGGGGGTTTCGTCGTCGTCATCGTCCGGCGTCAGGATGGGCTCGTGGCCTTCCTCGTCGATCTCGGGCGTTGCGACCGCTTCTTCCTCGTCCTCGTCCTCGCCCTCGGCCGACTTGTCCTTGACCTGATCCTCGGCCTCGTCGTCAGCCGGATAGCCGCCCGGACGGCCGCGGCGGTTGCGCAGCTTCAGCGCTTCTTCCGGGTCGAACTCGGTCGCGCATTTCGGGCAGTGAGCCGGGCGACGGCCCAGATCGTAGAATTTGGCCTGGCAGTTCGGGCAGACCTGCTTTTGGCCCAGTTCGGGTTTGGCCACGGGAATAGACCTTTGGCATGTGTGGGAAATCGGGCGGCTCCCTTGCCACCCCTTGGCCCCACTGTCAAAAGCCATCTCCGCGCGCCCGCGCCGCAATGCCTGTCACGGAGACCGCCGGGTGACGACAACCTCCCATCTGACCGCCCGTCCCGGCCCTTCGCTGAAGGGTACAGTGCGCGCGCCCGGCGACAAGTCGATCTCGCACCGGTCGCTGATCCTCGGGGCAATGGCGTCGGGCACGACCGAGATCGAAGGCCTGCTGGAAGGCGACGACATTCTGGCCACGGCGCGAGCAGTCGAGGCGTTCGGCGCGACGGTCGCACGACTGGGGTCAGGTCGCTGGCGGGTCGAGGGCCGGGGCGGCTTTACCTCGCCAGATCATGTCATCGACTGCGGTAATGCAGGGACGGGGGTTCGGCTGCTGATAGGGGCCGCAGCAGGCTATCAGATCACGGTGACGTTCGACGGTGACGCCAGCCTGCGCAAACGGCCCATGAAGCGGGTCACGGCACCACTGGTTCGCATGGGCGCCAGGTTCGACTGGCAGGCCGACGAAGATCGTCTGCCCGTCACCCTGTCCAGCGGGACGTTGGCCGCCATCGACTACGAACAGACCGTTGCCTCGGCCCAGATAAAATCGGCCATCCTGCTGGCCGGGTTGAATGGGTCAGGCATGACGACCGTCCTGGAACCCGAAAAGAGCCGCGATCACACCGAGCGCATGCTGCGCGCGTTCGGAGCCGAAGTCGGTGTCGAGCCCGTTGGCGGCGGCTGGCGTGTGTCGTTGATGGGCGGCCAACCCCTGACCGGCACCGCCGTGTCGGTGCCCGGCGACCCCTCCTCTGCGGCGTTTCCGCTGGCAGCAGGACTGATCGTGCCAGGGTCCGAGGTGACGGTCGAGGGCGTGATGTTAAACCCCTTGAGAACCGGCCTGTTCGACACCTGGATCGAGATGGGCGCCGACCTGACCATCGCCAACCGCCGCAGCAGTGGCGGCGAGGAGATCGGCGACATCACCGGGCGGCACTCGCGCCTGACAGGCATCGTCGTCCCCGAGAGCCGCGCCGCCTCCATGATCGACGAATATCCCATCCTGGCCGCCACCGCCGCCTTTGCCGAGGGAGCCACCGTCATGAGGGGTATCGGCGAGATGCGGGTCAAGGAGAGCGATCGCATCGCCCTGATGGCGGCGGGTTTGACGGCCTGCGGCGTGACGGTGGAGGAAGAGCCCGAGGGCTTCATCGTGACCGGGGGACCGGTCCGGGGCGGTGCGACCGTGGCTACCCACGGCGACCATCGCATCGCCATGAGCCATCTGGTCCTTGGCCTGGCCGCGCAAGCGGCCGTCACCGTCGACGAGCCCGGCATGATCGCCACCAGTTTCCCCGGCTTCGTCAAAATGATGCAGGGCCTGGGCGCAGACATGGAGGCCGCGTGATGTGGAAACCCAACCGGATCGACCCGCCCGTCAACACCCGCCCCAAGTCGAAAGGGCGGCTGGCGCTGGATGCTGTTCTGTTCCTCGCGGCGGCAGGCGTCGTCGCCTGGTCGGGGTTGCGTGACATCTTCAACGGACGGCTGACAGTCCAGCGCGGGCCTGACGTGCTGCTGGCCGATCAGCCCGGTCTGTTCTGGAGCCTGCTGGCCGTTCACATCGTCATCGTCCTGATCTGTCTGGCCGTCAGTACGCTGTCGGCCCGCGCCCTGCTGAAGACCCGTCCATGAGCCTGATCATCGCCGTCGACGGCCCGGCCGCCTCGGGCAAGGGCACCATCGCCGCGCGACTGGCGGCGCATTACGGCCTGCCGTTTCTGGATACCGGCCTGCTGTATCGCGCCGTGGGCATTGGCGTGCTGGCGAGCGAAGGATCACTGGATGACGCCAGCGCCGCAGAGGCCGTGGCCCGTACGCTGAACACCGCGCGGCTGTCGGACGACCCGCAACTGACCACGGGCCAGGCCGGAGAGGCGGCCAGTCGCATCGCCGGCTATCCGGGTGTGCGGGCGGCCCTTCTGGAACTTCAGCGTGACTTCGCGGCGCAACCGGGCGGTGCCGTTCTGGACGGTCGCGACATCGGTACCGTCATCGCCCCCCACGCCTCCGCCAAACTGTACGTGACCGCCACGCCGGAGGTGCGCGCCACCCGCCGCTGGAAGCAACTGACCGCACGCGGCGACGCCATCGCCTATGAGGACATGCTGGCCGACATCCTGAGACGGGACGAGCGCGACGCCGGTCGCGGCGCGGCCCCCATGGTCCAGGCCGAGGACGCGGTCTTGCTGGATACGACCGAAATGGATATAGAGGCGGCCTTCGATGCGGCCCGCCGTATCGTCGAGGCGGCGCGTGTCCGTTCGGGTCTTTAGGGACCGGGCGGCAAATCCAGCGCTCCCAACCTCGGCTTCCGCGGGCGATCGGGTCATCTGACCCCGTGTCGCAATGATCGACCCCTGTTCAACCTTCACCTCGCGCGGGGCCGTCCGGTCACGCGCCACAACCGTTAGAAACCGCATCCCTGCATGACTGATACCCTCTCCCCCTCCCGCGACGACTTCGCCTCGCTGCTCGACGAAACCCTGGGCGGCCGCGACCTCGGCGAAGGCCAGGTCGTCCACGGCCGCGTCGTCGGCATGGAAAAGGACATCCTGATCATCGACGTCGGTCTGAAGACCGAAGGTCGCATCCCGGCCCGCGAATTCGGCATCGGCGAAGGTGCCGTGATCCCCAAGGTCGGCGACAACGTCGAAGTCTATCTGGAGCGCGTCGAGAACGCCCTGGGTGAGGCCGTCATCAGCCGCGACAAGGCCCGCCGCGAAGAAGCCTGGACCCGTCTGGAAGTCGTGTTCGCCGAGGGTCAGCCGGTCAACGGTGCCATCATCGGCCGCGTCAAGGGCGGCTTCACCGTCGATCTGGGCGGCGCTTCGGCCTTCCTGCCCGGTTCGCAGGTCGACATCCGCCCAGTGCGCGACGTCGGTCCGCTGATGGGCAAGGAGCAGCCCTTCGCCATCCTGAAGATGGACCGTCCGCGCGGCAACATCGTCGTCTCGCGTCGCGCCATCCTGGAAGAAGCCCGCGCCGAACAGCGCACGGAGCTGGTCGGCCAGCTGCAAGAGGGTGAAGTCCGCGACGGCGTCGTCAAGAACATCACCGACTACGGCGCGTTCGTGGACCTGGGCGGCATCGACGGCCTGCTGCACGTCACCGACATGTCGTGGAAGCGCGTCTCGCACCCCTCGCAGGTCCTCGCCGTCGGCGACACCGTCAAGGTCCAGATCGTCAAGATCAACCCGGACACCCAGCGCATCAGCCTGGGCATGAAGCAGCTGCAGTCCGATCCGTGGGACGGTGTCGAAGCCAAGTATCCCCCCGGTGCCAAGTACACCGGTCGCATCACCAACATCACCGACTACGGCGCCTTCGTTGAGCTGGAAGCCGGCGTTGAAGGCCTGGTCCACGTCTCGGAAATGTCCTGGACCAAGAAGAACGTCCACCCCGGCAAGATCGTCTCGACCTCGCAGGAAGTCGACGTCGTGGTTCTGGATGTCGACGCCTCCAAGCGCCGCATCTCGCTGGGCCTCAAGCAGGCCCAGGACAATCCGTGGGATGCGTTCGTCGCCGCCAACCCGATCGGCTCGACCGTCGAGGGCGAGGTCAAGAACGCCACCGAGTTCGGCCTGTTCATCGGCCTGGACAACGACATCGACGGCATGGTGCACCTGTCCGACCTCGACTGGTCGGTCTCGGGTGAAGAAGCCATCCAACGCTACCGCAAGGGCGAAACCGTCAAGGCCAAGGTCCTGGACGTCGACGTTGAGAAGGAGCGCGTCTCGCTGGGCATCAAGCAGCTGGGCGGCGATCCGATCGGCGAAGGCGACACCTACAAGAAGGGCCAGCAGATCACCGTCACCGTGACGGCGGTCGAAACGGGCGGCCTGGAGGTCAAGTTCGGCGAGGATGACGCGCCGGTCACCTCCTTCATCCGCAAGTCCGACCTGTCGCGCGACCGCAACGAGCAGCGCACCGAGCGCTTCTCGGTCGGCGACCGCGTGGACGCCATGGTCACCGGCATCGACAAGGCCTCGCGCCGCGTCTCGGTGTCGATCAAGGCTCTGGAAATGAAGGACGAACAGGAAGCCATCGACCAGTTCGGCTCGTCGGATTCCGGTGCGTCCCTGGGCGACATCCTGGGCGCGGCTCTCCGCGAAAAGGCCGGCTCCAAGGACTGAGGCCTGGCCTCAAGCAGCGAGGGCCCGTGGCCCGAGCGATAGGCCAACCAAGAACGAGGCGGCGGGAGCGATCCCGCCGCCTTTTTCGTATCCGCCCCTTCCCATCAGGCGTATTGTTGTGACTAATGATCGACTTGGCCCGTTCGAGCGGTCCGATCCACAGACTGAGGCGGGGGCCTTGCCGTGATCAAATCCGAGCTGATCGAGAAACTCGCTGCCGAGAACACGCATCTGACCCATGCCGAGGTCGAGCGGGTGGTGAACGTCGTCCTGGGCCGGATGGTGGATTCCTTGGGTTCGGCCGGCCGGGTCGAACTGCGCGGCTTTGGTGCCTTTTCGGTGCGTAGCCGTCCCGCGCGCGCCGGTCGTAATCCCCGCACGGGCGAGGCCGTGGACGTCCCCGCCAAGGCGGTCCCCTTCTTCAAGAGCGGCAAGGAGCTGCGCGAGCGGCTGAACGCGTCCGGCGACGCCTAGACCAAAGGAAGACCCATGAGCATCGGTAGCGAATTCAAGGAATTCATCTCGCGCGGCAATGTCGTCGATCTGGCCGTCGGCGTCATAATCGGCGCAGCCTTCGGCAAGATCGTCACCAGCCTGGTCGAACAGGTGGTGATGCCGCCGATTGGCCTTTTGCTGGGCAAGGTCGATTTCAGCAATCTGGAATGGGTGCTGGTCGCCGAGAACCCCGCGACCGAGGAGATCGAGAAGGTCGCCATCCAGTACGGGGCCTTCATCAACACCCTGATCCAGTTCCTCATTGTGGCCTTTGTCATCTTCCTGGTGGTCAAGGCGATCAACAAGCTGCGTCGCAAACAGGCGGAGACGCCGGCCGAACCTGCGGCCCCGACCACGAGCGAGGCGCTGCTGACCGAGATCCGCGACGCGCTGAAGTCGCGCCCGCTGAACTAGTTCGTCAGGCGCGCGAGGGGCTGGACGACAACGGCACCCAAGAGCGCATCCGCCCCTTGGCCTTGTCGGCCAGAGGCAGGGGTCGCAGGCAGACGGCATAGTCGGAATCGAACGGTGTCGGCGACCACAGCTCGGGCGACGGCGCATCCTCGGCAAAGCGGATGTGGCAGTGGCCCCAGCCACCTTCGCGCGCGGCGGTATGCGCCCAGTCGCCCAGCCGCGTCAGCATCTGAGGGCTGACCACCTGCAGGCGAACCTTGGCCGCCCCCATGGGCCGCGCTGCCGCCGTCAGCGCCCCCATCAAGGCCGGAATGGCCTCGTCGTCCCAGGCCAGGGCTTCCAGATCGATGATCTCTAGCACGGGCACTTCGATGATGTTGGACTTGGCCATCTGGGCCATCGCATAGCCGGTGATGACGTCGCCGCGCCGGAAGGCCAGCAGCAGGGGTGGCGTCGTCATGTCGGGATCCGACAACCTCCACTTCATCATCGCCGGGCTGCGGTCGGCCAGCAGACGCCCCTCGCGGCCCAGGGCGTGCTGGAACCGGTCGTAGGGCGAACCCTCGCCGATCCGGCTGAGGATCGATACCCCGGGCGGCAGGCGAAGGCGCGGCACCCGTCCCAGGCGGTCATTCATCAGTTGCTCGCCCATCCGCACGACCATCTCTGGTGCGAACCGATACAGCTGACGCAGGGCTCGACCCATCGCCAGGGCCGGCAAATCCATCCGCCAGCTCAGCTTCAGCGCATGGGTTTGGTCCGGCCAGGGCCGCATGCCCAACCGTCCATACAGAGGCTGTGATACCGGATTGGCATTGAAGGTGTAGGTGGCGAAAACGTCGGGCTGGTTCAGGAACGTGCGAATGATCCGGTGGGCCACACCACGCACCTTGGGCGAGGCGATGATGGAAAACCCTGTCGCGGCATGTAGCGTGCGGTGCCCCATCCGGAACCGATGCACCAGATTGCCGACGTGCGCTGCTGGCTGACCGTCAGGCCCGTCCACCACCCAGCCGGCGACGGCGTCGATCTCGGCCCGTGCGGGATTGCCGTGCAGCCAGCGCCAGCCGGCCAGCGAACGTGTCGGCCAGCCCACGCCCCGGTGCAGGGCCTGGATGGCGGGATAGTCGGCCTCTGTGACCGCCCGGATCGACACGACCAGCACTCCGTCTCATTCTGGGCCTGACGGCCCCATACAGGCGCGGCCCTGCACGAACCGCGCCAAGGAGACTATCCTGGATTGTTTTTATACACCCTGAACGCGCATCAGGCGTTGCGGTCGTAGGCGCGTCTCCAAAGGCGGTAGATGACCGTCGGCACCGCGCCGAGCACCAGCGCCCCGGCCAGGGCGGGCCAGAACCCTGCGTGCAGCAAGGCCCCGGTCAGTCCCGCTCCGATCCCTGCCAGGGGCGGCCCCAGCCAAGGCAGCCAGCCGGGTGGCGGCCCCTTCATTCAGGCATCGACCTTGATCACGCCGCGACGGATCTGGTCCAGCTCGATGGAGTCGAACAGGGCCTGGAAGTTGCCGTTGCCGAAGCCTTCATTGCCCTTGCGCTGGATGATCTCGAAGAAGATCGGGCCGAAGGTGTCCTGGGTAAAGATCTGCAGCAGCAGGCCTTCCTCATCGGAGCCGTCGATCAGGATGCGGTTCTTGCGCATCCGCTCCACGTCATGCCCGTGGTTGGGCAGGCGTTTGTCGATCAGTTCGAAATAGGTCTCGATGGTGTCCTGGAACTGGACGCCGTTCGCCTTCATGGCCTCCACCGTGGCAAAGATATCCTCGGTGGTCAGGGCGATGTGCTGGATGCCTTCGCCATTGTAGCGGCGCAGATATTCCTCGATCTGGGAGTTGTCGTCCTGGCTTTCGTTCAGGGGGATGCGGATGGCGCGGTCGGGCGCGATCATGGCCTGGCTGAACAGGCCGGTCGCCTTGCCCTTGATGTCGAAATACTTCTGTTCCTCGAAGTTGAAGACCGAGTTGTAGAAGCCCGACCAGGTCCGCATCTCGCCGCGGCGGACATTGTGGGTCAGGTGATCCAGAATCTCGAGGCCGAAGGAGTTCTTGCGCTCGGCCTCTTCCCAGCCCTCGATCTCGTCCCAGCCGTCGTACAGCGAACCCTTCTCGCCATACTGATCGACGACGTACAGCAACGAGCCGCCGATACCTTGCAGAATGTAGGGATATTCGTCGCCCAGCGCGCCGCCGGCCACGCCTTCGGCCGCACGGGCACCACGGGCCAGAGCGCCTTCATAGGCCGTCTTGGCGTCTGCCGTGCGGAAGGCCATGCCGTTGGCCGACGGACCGTGGTCGCGCGCGAACTCCGCGGCCTGACCGACCTTGTCCGAACGATGGACCAGGAAGCTGATGTCGCCCTGTTTCAGACGAACGACGTCGGTCCGGGGGTTCACATGCGTCTGGGTGAAGCCCATCAGCTCCAGTTTGGAGACCATTTCGGCCCCGTTCGGACCGGTGAACTCTACGAACTCGAAGCCGTCGACGCCGAGGGGGTTGTCCAGATCGATCTGCTTTGCGTCGGTCATGGGCCGTCTCCTGATTGGGGGTGCGGCGTATGCTCGCCGCTGACGGAGCGGAACCTAGTGACCTGAGCCTTCAAAGCCAAGGCGTAGCCGCCTCACGCTTTGGTGCGGTGGCTCAGAGGCGGCGGTAGATAGGGGCCGCGAATCCGTCGGCGGCATAGCGGGCGGCCGCCTCGGCGAACGACTCGACCGCCACCGCACCGCGATAGCCGGTGGCATGCAACACCCGCCCATCGTCCAGCACAAACGCCGAATGCCCGCGCCAGGGCGTCTCGTCGGACTTGAGCCAGATGACGAGGTCGCCACGACAGGCGGAGGCCGCATCGACGCTATGGCCCAGTTCGGCCTGCTGGTCCGCATAGCGCGGTGCCGCCAGACCGCAGGCGTAGAGCGCCTGCTGGATCAGGCCGCAGCAGTCGGTACCTTGCGAGGAGCGACCGCCGAGAACGTGCGGCACGCCGATCAGCCGCTCGGCCACATCGACGGGATCCGCCGCAAAGACCCCGACGGTAGCGGACGCACCGGTCTTGTCGTCCTCGCCGACAAAGGCGTTCAAGGGCAGTTCGGCAGACACGGAGGTGACGATGGCCTCGGCCAGCGGAGCCCCCTCCTCCAGCGCCGTCCGCGCGATCCAGCCAACCACGCCGTCGCGCCGGGCCTTGCCCCAGGCGCGGTCGCCCTGGACATCCAGAACATCGAAGGCCTCGCCGTAGATGATCTGATCGACAGGGGCCTCAGCCGGGCCAGCGGCGCCCTGGATGTCTGCCACCGGCACGACGCAGCGCATCGGCCGCACGGCCCTGAAAGCCTTGGCGCGCACGACGCCTTCCAGCGCCTGTTCGGCCAGATCGGGCCGGGCAAGCGTGGTTCTGGGGTCGAGGCTGGTCGCGGTTGCGGTCAAACTGGGGTCCGTCCGTTGAACCTGCATACTGAGAGACGAAGGCGAAAAGGCCGTTAACGGATCAAGGCCGGAATGGGGCGTTCTCGTCTATATGGCATAGCGCCGCGACAGCATTTCGAAACACGCCCGCATCGCCTGCGCCTCCCCGCCTTCGGGCCAGCCGGGGCGGGCGCGCGGGTTCCAGGCGAAGATGTCCAGATGCGCCCAAGCCCCGGTCGTCGGTGCGAATTTCTGCAGGAACAGGGCGGCGGTGACTGAGCCGGCCTGGGCCCAGGCCGAGCTGTCGTTCTTCACATCGGCGATCTCGGTCTCCAGCGCCGCGACATAGCCGGGCCACAGCGGCATCCGCCACATCGGATCGCCAACAGCCGACGCCGCCGCCAGAAGATCGGACGCCAGCGCTTCATCATCCGTATACAGCGGCGGCAGTTCAGGCCCCAAGGCGATGCGGGCCGCACCGGTCAGGGTCGCGAAATCCAGCGTCAGGTCCGGCGCATGCTCGGACGCCCGGGTCAGGACGTCGGCCAGGATCAGCCGCCCCTCTGCATCCGTATTGCCGATCTCTATGCTCAGACCTTTTCGGCTGTTCAGGATGTCGCCGGGACGGAAGGCATCGGCGCTGACCGCATTCTCGACGGCGGCGACCAGCACCACCAGTCGAACGGCCAGACCCGCCTGCATCACCAGCCGCCCCAGGGCCAGCGCGTGCGCCGCCCCGCCCATGTCCTTCTTCATGTTGCGCATGCCTGCGGCGGACTTGATGTCCAGCCCGCCCGTATCGAACACCACGCCCTTGCCGACCAGCGCGACCAGCGGCAGGTCTGTTCGTTTCAGGTTCCAGCCGATCTCGATCACGCGCGGAGCCCGCTCGGTCGTCGCGGCCCGACCGACGGCATGAACCGCCGGATAGTTTTCCTCCAGCAGCGCCTCGCCCGTCGTGACCGTGAAAGCGGCTTCATGCGCCTCGGCGATTTCTCGCGCGACGGTCTCGATCTGCAGCGGCCCCATGTCGGCAGCAGGCGTGTCGATCATCTCGCGCGCCAGGGCACAGGCGGCGGCGATGCGGGACAGGGCCTCCACATCCACGTGCGCGGGGACCGACAGGCGCACTCCGGACGGCTGTCGCGCCTTGTAGCGATCGAACCGGTAGCTCCCCAGAGCAAAGGCCTGAGCGGCTCGCTCGGCCTGATCGCCCGGTAGGCCCTCCAGCCGCCACAGACCAGCGGGCAACCGCGCCGCCAATCCACGTACGGACACGGGGTCGAACCGGTCACCTGTTCCAAACATTGCCCCGACAAGCGCCCCATCCGGTCCGGCCAGCATCAGCAGCTGCCCGGCCTTGCCGGTAAAATCGTGCGCCTTCGCCCATACCGCCTCCGCTCCAGACAAAGCCTGACCGCGACCGATCAGGCGAACGGGCAGCGCGCCCTCCGTATCGTGGGTCAGGACATCGGGATGCAGCACGGACATTCGGCGGCCTTTCCGGCCCGGATGAGCCGATCTTAACCAAGAGTTGACGCGAAACGCCGAGTCTTGAGCCTCGACCTTCAACGGAGCGTCCTCCATGTCGCCCACCCGCGCCCGCATCGCAACCGCCGCCCCCGTCGCAGTCCTGCTGGTCGCGCTGTCCGGACCCGTCTGGGCCCAGCAGCCGGCACCGCCGACGCCTGCGCCCGCTGCTTCGCCGCGCCAACCCGCGACAGCCCAGGAACGCGCCGCCTACGACCGCTCCGATGCCTTGAGCCGCCAGGTCTTCTGGACCGATCAGGCCGAAATCAATCCCATGGACCCCGAGGCCGGGGTCAAGGCGGCCCAGGCCCTGCGCGAACTCGGCCGGTTCGATCAGGCCGCCGAAATGGCCCAGCGGGTTCTGTTGGTGCAGCCCGCCAATATCGACGCCATGCTGGAATCCGGCCGTGCGCATATCGCGCGGGGCCAGGCCTTCTATGGCATCGCCGATCTGGAGAAGGCGCGCGACAGCCGCCCGAACGACTGGCGATCCTGGTCCCTGCTGGGCACCGCCTATGAGCAGGTGCGTCGCCCCGACGACGCTCGCGCCGCCTGGGCGCAAGCCCTGGCCCTGTCGCCCGACAATCCGGACGTGCTGAGCAATATGGCCATGGCCTCCATGACCCAGGGCGACACCCGGTCGGCCGAGCCCCTGTTGCGTCGCGCGGCCGTTCAGCCCGGTGCCTCGCTGAAGGTGCGGCTGAACCTGGCCATGGTCCTGGGTCTGAACGGCAATATGGCCGAGGCGGAGCAGATGCTGCGTCGCGACCTGCCGCCAGAAGCCGCCGACCGCAACCTGGCCTGGCTGCGCGCCCGCTCCGGCGGTGTGAGTGCCGATGCCAGCCGCACGTGGGGTTCGCTTCAGGGCGGCTGACGATCCCTTCCCGGCTCGCACGCCAGCGCCTATATCTCCCGCATGATCGACGCGCTCTACAGCACGCGGATACTGACGCTGGCGGCGAACCTGCCCCACAGCGGACGGCTGCCTGAGCCTTCGCCCGATGCGCGTTTCGGCACGGGCGAGAGGGTCGCCAGGCTTTGCGGTTCGCGCGCCATCGTCGATGTCGTGCTGGACGAGACCGACCGCGTCATCGACTTCGCCCAGGACATCAAGGCCTGCGCCCTGGGCCAGGCGGCAGCGGGCGTCCTGGGCGAGAGCGTCATCGGGGCCAGCGTCGATGAAATCGAGACGGCCCGTGACGCCATGGTCGCCATGCTGAAGTCTGGCGGTGAAGGCCCCGTGGGGCGGTTCGAGGGCCTGCGTGCCCTGCAACAGGTCGCAGACTATCCCGCCCGTCACGCCTCCACGCTGGTCGCGGTGGAGGCGACTCTGGAGGCCGCACGCCAGGCCGCGACACGAACTAGCCTCGCCGGCGCGGCCTGAGGGTCCGACGCCGGTCACGCCAGGCTTTACGCCCGGTTGCCCCGCTCGCCATGACGCGAGATAAGCGGCGCGACATGGCGACAGGCCCCACCCTCTACGAACGCGGCGTCCGCGCGGCCCATCGGGGCTACAAGCTGACGCTGTCCCCCCTGATCGGGCAACAGTGCCGGTTCATGCCGACCTGTTCCGACTATGGTCGCGACGCGCTGATCCAGCACGGACCGGTCAAGGGAGGATGGCTGACGGTCAGGCGCCTTTGCAAATGCCACCCCTTCGGAGCATCGGGCTATGACCCGGTGCCGCCCTTAAAAGACTGAAGCGATGATCGAACTGAAATTCCCCGACGGTGCCGCCCGTGAATATCCGGCCGGATCCACCGCCCGCGATGTGGCCGCCTCCATCTCGCCTTCGCTCGCCAAGAAGGCCGTCCTGGCCGAGTTGAACGGCGAACAGCGCGACATGGACCGGGTGCTGGAAACGGGCGGGTCGTTCCGCCTGATCATGCGCGACGACCCTGCGGCGCTGTACACCATCCGCCACGACACGGCCCACGTCCTGGCCGAGGCGGTTCAGAAGCTGTTCCCCGGGACCCAGGTCACCATCGGCCCGGCCATCGACGACGGCTTCTATTACGACTTCTTCCGCGAGACCCCGTTCTCGACCGACGACTTCGCCGCCATCGAAAAGGAGATGGGCCGGATCGTCGATCGTGATGCGAAGTTCGAACGCGAGGTTTGGGACCGCGACGAGGCCATCACCTTCTTCGAAGCGCGCGGCGAGAAGTTCAAGGCCGAACTGATCCGCGACCTGCCGGGCACCGAGACCATCACCCTGTATCGTCAGGGCGACTGGATCGACCTGTGCCGGGGGCCCCACTTCCCCTCGACGCGCCATGTCGGCAAGGCGTTCAAGCTGACCAAACTGGCCGGGGCCTACTGGCGGGGCGACTCGAACCGCGAACAGCTACAGCGCATCTATGGCACCGCCTGGGCGACCAAGGAGGACCTGGACGCCTATCTGCAGCGGCTGGAAGAGGCCGAGAAGCGCGACCACCGCAAGGTCGGCAAGGCGATGGAGCTCTTCCACATGCAGGAAGAGGGCCGGGGCATGGTCTTCTGGCACCCCAAGGGCTGGATCCTGTGGCGCGTGCTGGAGGCCTATATGCGCCGCCGCCTGGACGCCGCCGGCTATGTCGAGGTCAAGACGCCCCAGGTTCTGGACCGCAAATTCTGGGAACAGAGCGGCCACTGGGACAAGTACCGGCCCAACATGTTCGTCTGCGAGACGGTCGAGGGCGAGGAACTCAGCCTCAAGCCGATGAACTGCCCCGGCCACGTCCAGATCTTCGATCAGGGTCAACGGTCCTATCGCGAGCTGCCGCTTCGCATGGCCGAGTTCGGGGCCTGCCACCGCTATGAGCCGTCGGGTTCGCTGCACGGCCTGATGCGGGTGCGGGGCTTCACCCAGGACGACGCCCACATCTTCTGCCGTGAGGACCAGATCGTCGAGGAGACGGCCGAGTTCATCAAGCTGGCCCGGAGCGTCCACGCCGACCTGGGCATGGAAACCGCCTACATCAGCCTGGGCACCCGGCCCGAGAACCGCGCCGGTTCGGACGAGTTCTGGGACAAGGCCGAGGCCCTGATGGCCGAGGCCGCCCGCGCCGCCGGGACCGAGCCGGTCGTGACCAAAGGCGACGGTGCCTTCTATGCACCCAAGCTGGACTTCATCGTCAAGGACGCCATCGGCCGCGAATGGACCTGCGGCACGATCCAGCTGGACTATGTTCTGCCGGAGCGGCTGAACGCCACCTACATCGCCGAGGACGGCCAGAAGCATCGGCCGGTCATGCTGCACCGCGCGATCCTTGGGTCGTTCGAGCGCTTCATCGGCATCATGATCGAGAACTACGCCGGGGCCTTCCCGCTGTGGCTCGCTCCCGTGCAGGCCGTGGTGGCGACCATCACCTCCGACGCCGATGGTTACGCCGAAGACGTGGCGGCGAAGTTCCGCGCCGCGGGCTTGCGCGTCGAGACCGATCTGCGCAACGAAAAGGTCGGCTACAAGGTGCGCGAACACTCGGTCGGCAAGGTGCCGGTCATCGCCGTCGTCGGCCGCCAGGAGGCCGAACAGGGCCAGGTCGCCATCCGCCGCCTGGGCTCGCAGGCCCAGATCGTGGTCTCGGTCGAGGAGGCGATCCGCATGCTGACGGAAGAGGCGACGCCGCCCGATCTGCGCTAAATCAGCCAACTCTTGTCATCCCGGCCGTAGCGAAGCGGAGAGCCGGGATGCTTCGGGCATTGGATAAGAAACTCCCGGAAATCGCTTGCGATTATCCGGGAGACAGCTGGATCATCCTTGCCTGTCTCCCGGATAGCCGCTGCGCGTCTTCCGGGAGAGGTTTTGCAGTCCTTCCTCCGTCCCGGATAATCGCTGACACGATTTCCGGAATGACAATGGACTGGTTCAGTCGCTCCCACTCTGCACTAGAAACCCACCGACCAGCTCCACCGCCTCGGCCAGCCCCATGCGCTGCACCTCGCATCCCGGCGGCAGGCTGGCGAACAGGCGGGTCGGGGCGGCGGCGTCCAGCATGACGAACACGCCCTTGTCGTCGGCCCGGCGGATCAGGCGACCGAAGGCTTGCGCCATCTTGGCGCGGGCCAGGGCATCGTCGAAGCCCCGCGCCTGGGGCCCGCCGCCGAACCGCGCCCGCCGCGCCTTGTGCAGCAGGTCCGGACGCGGCCAGGGCACGCGGTCAAAGGCGAGGATGCGAAGGCTGCGGCCCGGCACATCCACCCCGTCCCGCACGGCATCGGTCCCCAGCAGACAGCTGTCCCGCTCGGCCCGGAAGACGTCGACCAGGGCCCCGACTTCCAGCGGATCGACATGCTGGGCGTAGAGCGGGATGCCCGCCTTGGCCAGGTCGGGCCCCAGCCGTTCGTAGACCGCCTTCAACCGACGAATCGCGGTGAACAGGCCGAGACCCCCGCCGCCCGCCGCCAGAAACAGTTCGCGCATCGCCGCGGCCGTCTGGCGCGGCTCGTCCTTGGTCAGGTCGTTGACGACGATCACCCGGCTGTTGGTCGCATAGTTGAAGGGGCTTTCGACCTTCAGCGTCCGCGCCGGTTCGATCAGGCGGGCCGAGCCGGTCCGCAGGCGGGCCATGTCGAACGGGTCGTCAGACAGGGGATCGGACAGGGTGGCCGAGGTCACCAGCACGCCATGCGACGGCATGATCACCGCGGCCTCCAGCGGCACGGTCGGGTCGATCCAGTGACGGCGCAGGGCCACATCCGTGATCCGGCCAAATGCGGCCTCCGCCGACAGCCAGTCCAGAAAATCCGGGTCCGGCTCGTCCGATGAGACCTCCAGCGCCGCCAGCATGGAGCGCCAGCCGGGCAGGGTCATGCGAGCGCGGCGGTCCAGCCCGCGCAGCGCCCCCTCGATCCGGGCTCGCGCCGCCCCGTCCAGCTCGACGGCCTCGTCGTCCAGTATGTCTTCCAGATGGCGCGACAGGGCCAGCAGCGGGGCCTCGACATCCGCCAGGGCCTTGGCCGCTTCTCGCGCCGTCTCCAGCACCGGATCGGTAACCGGGCGCAAGGAACACTCCATGCCGAACTCGGTGCCGCCGGGGCCCGATTGCTCGCTGGTCCGGGCGCGAAGCTGCTCCAGCGCGGCGACAAGGAACCGCTCGATGGGTCCAATCGGATTGACCTCGCCAGACGCAGGCGCGATGCGGCCCGACACGCCCTCACCGGGCAGCTGGGCGGCGGCCCGGACGGCATCCTGCAAGGCCTTGGTCGCCTCGGCATTGTCGGCGCATAGATCGCCCAGCCGCTGCTCCAGCCCGCGCCCCCGACGCCCACGCCCCTCCGGCCCGCGCAGCCAGCGGCGCAATTCGGCCGCCTCCTGACCCGACAGGCAGGCAGAGAACGCGCTGTCGGCGGCGTCGAACAGATGGTGGCCCTCGTCGAAGACGATGCGCTTCAGCGCCGCCGTCTCGCCATCCTGATTCAGGCCGCGCGCCGAGCGGGCACCGTCGAAAGCGGCCTGGGTCATGACCAGGGCGTGGTTGGCGACGACCAGATCAGCCCGGCGGCTGGCGCGGATGGTCTTCTCGACGAAGCAGGTGCGGTAGTGAGGACAGGCCGCATGGACGCATTCGCCGCGCCGGTCGACCAGATTGGCGGCGCTGGCCTGATGACTGGGGGCGGTGGCGAACAGGCCGGGCAGCCAGCCGGGATAGTCGCCGCCCGTCATGTCGCCGTCGCGGCTGTGCATGGCCCAGCGACTGGCGAGAGCCATGCCGATCAGGTCGCCGTTGCCTAGCTGGGCCGCCTGCATCATGTCCTGAAGATTGAGCAGGCACAGGTAATTCTCGCGCCCTTTTCGGACCACGGCCTTGCGCTTGCGCTCGGCGGGATCGGGCCAAAGGGCGGCGCTCTCGCGGTCGATCTGACGTTGCAGAGCGCGAGTATAGGTCGAGACCCAGGCCGCCCCCTGATTGCGCTCGGCCCACAGGCTGGCCGGCGCCAGATAGCCCAGGGTCTTGCCCGTGCCGGTCCCCGCCTCGGCCAGCAGGACACGGGGGCGACCCTCCTCATTGCGCG
>NZ_JAEMRO010000039.1 GCF_016463295.1 Brevundimonas sp. | reverse complement strand
CACCCCCTGATAGGCGCGGCTGGAATCGGCGAACCGGTCGCAGACCACCCACCGCCCCGCCTCCAGCGCGGGTCGCACAGTCCGCTCCAGATGGTCCGACCGCGCCGCGAACATCAGCAGCGTCTCGGTCATCGGCGACCAGCGCCCGGCGTCGCCGTTCAGGGCCAGGTTGCGGATCTCCTCGGCCCCTTGCGAGCCGCCCGGCTCGCGCGTCTGCACAACCTCCAGATCCCGCGCACGCAGCCGCTCGACCAAGCGCGCGACCTGGGTCGACTTGCCGGTGCCTTCGCCGCCTTCGAATGTGATGAATCTGCCTTGGGTCACCGGCGCACAATGGCGACGCCGGGCGTCTTCGCAAGCTTTACTGCGTCGATATCAACAGGGCGTCGGGATAGCCGCGCGATATCACCGCCCGCCGCGACCGTTCCGCCGCACTGGCATCGGGCCAGGGCCCCACCAGCACCCGCCAGGCCCCGCCCGCATCCTGTTCGACCCGGGCGCTGCCGCCCAGAGTTTCCGCCGCCCGCCGCGCCGCCCGCGCATCGGCCCAGGCCCCCGCCTGAACCCACTGGCCCGCTACTGGCGATGGCACTGTCGGGGCCCTCACCATAGGGGTCGGAGCCTCATATCGCACGGGTTCAGATACCGGGGCCGCAGGAACCGCAGCCATGACCGCCCCCTGCCCGCCCGCCACCGACAGATAGGGCACCGGCCCGCGCAAGGCCGTCGGACCCGCCGCCACCGGCTCGGCCGCCGCATACTGCATCGTCGTGCCGCCACCCTCGCGCGGGGCCCGGCCCAGATAGCGCACCCGCACCTCGCCCACGCCCCGCTGCAACAGGTCCAGCGCCTCGGCCGCCCCGCGCGACAGATCGATGATCCGCCCTTCCGCGAACGGCCCGCGATCATTGACCCGCACCACGATGCGCCTGCCATTGGCCAGATTGGTCACCTCCACCAGCCCTGGCAGCGGCAGGGTCTTGTGCGCCGCCGTCAGCGCATGCATGTCGAACCGCTCGCCAGTCGCCGTCGGCCGCCCGTTGAACTGCGCCCCGTACCAGGACGCCAGCCCCGTCTCGTCATAGTTCGGCTGCTCCTCGGGCCGGTACCACCGTCCCCGGATCTGATAGGGGCGCATGGTTCCCGACACGATCGGCGCCGGATCGGTCACCACCGGCATCGGCCCCGCATCGGCCAGCCGACCGCCACCAATCCCGCCTGACGACGCCCCACTGGCGCACGCCGCCAGCAGCGACATCACCGCCGCCACGACCAGACCTTTCGCAATCCTCGCCGTCACTGCGCCACTCCTGCATCGAACTCAGGCGGTCAGTATCGGGCAACAGATTTCCGCTTTGGTTAACGCAACCTTCTGCGCTATGTCGCCGGTCCGCACGGTGCACAGCCCCAGAAGGCCTCGCCGTCGATCAGGAAGTGTGGCCGAGTGGTTTAAGGCACTGGTCTTGAAAACCAGCGACGGTGAAAGCCGTCCGTGGGTTCGAATCCCACCGCTTCCGCCAGAATCGCTGCACGTTTGGCGCCCGCATTACGAGGCACAACATGCAGATCGGCGCTCTCACCGCCCCCGACGGCCAGCCGGTCAAGCGCAAGCCGCTCTATGCCCAACTCTATTTCCAGGTCCTGTTCGCCATCTTCATGGGCGGGCTGATCGGACATTTCTTCCCCAGTACCATCGGACCGGACGGCCAGGCCATCGCCGGTCTGGGCGAGCAGCTGAAACCCCTGGGCGACGGCTTCATCAAGCTGGTGAAGATGATCATCGCGCCGGTGATCTTCCTGACCATCGTCACCGGCATCGCGGGCATAAGCAATCTTGGCAGCGTGGGTCGCGTGGTCGGCAAGGCGTTCGCCTATTTCCTGACCTTCTCGACCCTGGCCCTGATCGTCGGCCTGATCATCGCCAATCTGGTTCAGCCGGGCCGCGGCCTGAACATCGATCCCGCCTCGCTGGATGCCGCCGCCGTCGCCGACTACGCGGCCAAGGCGCATGAATCGACCATCGTGGGTTTCCTGCTGTCGATCATTCCCGACACCGTCGTCTCCGCCTTCTCCGAGGGCAACATCCTCCAGGTCCTGTTCATCTCGGTGCTGTTCGGCATCGCGCTGGTCATGGTCGGTGATGCGGGCAAGCCGGTGCTGCGGCTGCTGGAGTCCCTATCCACCGCCTTTTTCAAACTGGTGGCCATATTGATGAAGGCGGCACCCATCGGGGCGTTCGGAGCCTTCGCCTTTACCATCGGCAAATACGGCATTGGATCCATCGCCAACCTGGCCGCCCTGGTCGCCACCTTCTACGTCACCGCCGCCGTCTTCGTGTTCGGCATTCTGGGGCTAGTCGCCTGGGCCAACGGCTTTTCCATCTTCAAACTGGTCCGCTATCTGAAGGAGGAGCTGCTGCTGGTGCTCGGAACGTCCTCGTCCGAAGCCGCCCTGCCCAGCCTGCTGCAGAAGATGGAGCGGGCCGGAGCGTCCAAGTCGGTGGTCGGGCTGGTGGTGCCCACCGGCTATTCCTTCAATCTGGACGGCACCAACATCTATATGACGATGGCGGCCCTGTTCATCGCCCAGGCGCTGAACATCGAGCTGACCCTCACCCAACAGATCACCCTGCTGCTGGTCGCCATGCTCAGTTCCAAGGGCGCGGCCGGCATCACGGGTGCGGGCTTCATCACCCTGGCAGCGACCCTGTCGGTGGTACCGGACGTACCCGTGGCGGGCATGGCGCTGATCCTGGGCATCGACCGCTTCATGAGCGAGTGCCGGGCCCTGACCAACTTCATCGGCAATGCCGTGGCGACCCTTGTTGTCGCCCGCTGGGAGGGTGAGCTGGACCGCGACGCCCTGGCTACGGCCCTGTCGAAACAACCGACCGCGCTCGCTGCCCCGGCCGATCCGGCCGCTGGGCCAGGAGACAAGTCGGTGCTCGCCGACGATTGAGGGGCCGCTCGTCCGGACCGCTCCATCGAACCCTTTCCCCTCCGGCCGCATTTAGGGGGCTCACGGGAGAGACGATATGGCCGCGCGACCGACCTGGCAGGGACATCTGAAGCTGTCGCTGGTCACCTGTCCGGTGGCGCTGTTCACGGCGACCACCAGCACCAATGATGTCCGCTTTCATCTGATCAATCCGGACACCAACAACCGCATCCGCATGGTGCCGACCGATCCAGACACCGGCCCGGTCGAGCGCAGCGATCTGGTGCGCGGCTATGAGGTGTCCAAGGACGAATACGTCCTGTTCGACGACGCCGACTTCGATAAGGTCAAGCTGGAGAGCACCAGGACCATCTCCATCGACAAGTTCGTGGACGAGGCCGACATCGACCGCCTGTTCTGGGACTCCCCCTTCTTCGTCGTTCCGGAAAAGGGCGCAGGCGTCGAAGCCTTCGCCGTCATCCGCGACGCCATGAAGAAACAGGGCAAGGTGGCCCTGGGCTGCCTGGTCCTGCGCGGCAAGGAGCGTCAGTTGGCGCTGGAGGTCCGGGGCAAGGGGCTAGTGGCCTACACGCTGCGCGCTCATGATGAGGTCCGCGACGCCGCCGACTATTTCGACGACATCCCGACGGTCAAGGCCGACGCCGACATGGTCGAGATCGCCGCCCGCATCATCAGCCAGAAGGAAGCCGACTTCGACGCCTCGGACTTCAAGGACCGCTACGACGACGCCCTGCGCGACATGATCGCGGCCAAGACCAAGGACGGCAAGGGCACGGTCGATGTCGCCGAACCCGACGACACCAACGTCATCGACCTGATGGCGGCGCTTAAGAACAGCCTGAAGGGATCGGCCACCGGGGCGAAGAAGCCCGCCGCCAAGGCCGCGAAAGCTCCCGCCAGGAAAGCCGCGGCGAAAAAGGCTCCTGCGAAGAAGAAGGCGGCGGCTTAGACCTTCATCGCCTTCAGCGCCTGTTTCAGGCTGACTGCCGAGGCCCGGAAATCCTTCCACGGATCAGCCTTCTTCAGCAGACCCTCGTATGTCCACAGGTTGAAGGCCGCCGGATCCAGCCCGGCCTTCACCTGACCCCACGACAACGGATAGGCAATGCCCGTTCCCGGTCTGGCGCGCGGCGACCAGGGGGCCACCGCCGTCGCCATCCGACCGTTGCGCAGGTAGTCGATGAAGATCTTCCCGCCCCGTGCCTTTTTGGCCAAGGTGGTGGTGAAGCGGTCGGGGGCGTCGATCCTGATTGCCTCGGACACCGCCTTGGCGAAAGCCTTGTTCTGATCCCAGGTCACGCGGCTGCGGGCGTCCGACTTGATCGGCACCACGACGTGCAGACCCTTGCCGCCGGTGGTCTTCACGAACGGCTTGAGCCCCAGCGCCTCCAGCTTCGCCTTCACCACCTTGGACGCCGCGATCACGTCGCCGAAGTCCAGCCCCTCGTCGGGGTCCAGGTCGAAGGTGATCTGGTCCGGCACCTCAGGCTGGCCCGGCGCACAGCCCCAAGGGTGAAGTTCCAGTCCGCCCGCCTGGCCGATCGCCACCAGCCCCCCGACATCGACGGCGGCGACATAGGGCGTCCGCGCCTTGACGTCGATCAGCTTCAGTCGGGGGTTGGACCCGGCCATGGCGTGGCGCTGAAAAAAGGTCTCGCCCGTGATCCCGTCGGGCGCGCGAATGATCGAGGTGGGCCGGTCGCCGACATGGGGCAGGATGCGCTCGGCCGCCGCCTCGTAATAGCGGGCCAGATCCGCCTTGGTGATGGCGGGACGGTCGCCGACGGCAGGCCAAAGCACCTTGTCCGGGCTGGAGATGGTCACGCCTGCCACAATGACCTTACCCTTGCCGGCCTTGGGCGCGGCCTTGACCGTGGTGGTGGCCTTCTCCGTCTTCGGTGCGGACGCCTTCGCCAGAGTGCTGGCCGGGGCCTGCGGCGCCTCCGTCACCTCGGCGGCGGTCTTGTCCTCGCGCAGCCCCTTGAACGCCGCCTGGCGCAGCGAGCCGCTCTCGGTATAGCCGCCGTGCTCGACCTCGGCGACCAGCACCGGCTTGACCCAGTGAATGTCCTTCGCCGCCTTGGGCGCGCCGGCACCGCTGAAGGGGCTCTTGTCCGCCGACACCCCCTTCAAGGCGGGCACCAGCGTCTTCGTCACCGCCTCGCCATAGCCGGTACCGACCCGGCCCAGATAGCGCAGACCGCCCTTGTCCTTTACCCCGACCAGCAGCGAGCGGAACCGCGTTCCGCCTTCGGACGACCAGCCGCCGATGACCACCTCGTCACGGCCCCGGCACTTGGACTTGACCCAGCTGCTCGACCGCCCGGCGTGGTAGGGCGCATCCAGCTTCTTGGAGATCACCCCCTCCAGATCCATCCGGCAGGCGCTTTCCAGCACCGCCTGACCGGTCGAGGCGAAATGCTCGACATAGCGCAGCCGCGTCCCGGCCGTCTGGCCCACGCGATCCACATAGGCCTGCAGCCGCGCCTTGCGATGCGACAGCGGCAGTTTGCGCAGGTCCTCGCCGCCCTCGAACAACAGGTCAAAGGCGAAATAGACCAAGCCGCTCGTCTTCCCGTCCGAGATCGCCGCCTGCAGGGCCGAGAAGTCCGGCATGTGATCGCCGTCCAGGGCGCACAGTTCCCCGTCGATCACCGCGTCAGGCCACGCCGCCGCATCGGACGCCAAATCCGCGAACCGGTCGCTCCAGTCCAGCCCCTTGCGGGTGCGTAACACCGCCTTGCCCCCACCGATGCCGACCTGCAGCCGATAGCCGTCGAACTTGATCTCATGCGCCCAGGCCTTGGCCCCCGGCGGATGATCGACCACCTTACACAGTTGTATTGGCACAAACGCAGGCGGCTTCGTCGCGCGGCTTGCCGCGGCCTTCGACGGCTTGGGCTTGGCCGGCCCCTTGCGGCCCGTCGGCTTGGACGAGGTCCACTGCGCCTTGCCCTCGGCGATCTCGGCCAGCGACCGTCCCGTCGTCACCGAGGCGTCGATCTCGGCCAGGGCATCGCCTTCTCCGGTAACGGCATGGTCGTCCTTTTCCTTGAGCAACAGCCAGTTGTTGCGCTTGGATGGCTTGCCCCGGTCGCTCTTCAGCCGGATCAGCGCCCATTTCCCCTTCAGCCGCTCGCCGTGCAGGACCATCTTGATCTGGCCCTTGGCCCAGGCCGCCTCCAGATCCGGCTCTTGCGGCTCCCAGGTGCCGGTGTCCCACATCTGCACCGTACCGGCCCCATAGTTGCCGTCCGGGATCGTGCCCTCGAACCCGCCATAGTCCAAAGGATGATCCTCCACCTCGACTGCCAGCCGCTTGACCGAGGTGTCCCGCGACGGGGCCTTGGTCACCGCCCAGGACTTCAGCACCCCATCCGCCTCGATGCGGAAATCATAGTGCAGCCGCGTCGCCGCATGCCGCTGGATCAGATAGGTCCGCCCCGCCTTCGCGCGCGCGGCCTTCTTGCCCTTCGGCTCCGGCGTCTCGCCGAACTTCCGCTTGGCCTGATAGGTCTTCAGTTCGCCGCGCACCGCCGCCTCCGTCCGGTCCCAGCCGTCTCAACGCGGTGGAAGAGCGAAGGCGCCATAGATCCGGGATGGCAGTCTACGAAACGGCCTGTGCCTGTTGATCGGCATCGATCAGCCGCTGCCTGACCGCATCAGGCGCCGCCTCGGCCCAGTTCAACAGCTTATCCAGCACAGGACACAGGGTCTGTCCCCATTCCGTCAGGTGATACTCGACCTTGGGCGGCACCTGCGGGTGGACGATACGCGCGACGACACCGTCCACCTCCAGCTGTCGAAGCTGCTGGATCAGCATCTTCTGCGACACGCCGGGAATGGCCCGTTCCAGTTCCGAAAAGCGCCGGACGTTCGCTCCGAACAGCTGGAACAGGATGACCAGCTTCCACCGTCCCTCCAGAATCCGGATCACATTCTGGGCGCTCGAGGCGGCCGTCTGCGGGGTGTAATCCACCCGCTTACCGTCAGGTGAGTACCTTACCTTTTCGTCTGTACTTGCCATCTCAACAGCTTATTTCCAGTTTGGTCGGGACACAACAGCCATGCCGGAGCGCCCGATGATCCCCGACTTGCCCAGACCCATCGCCGACTATGTCGCGGCCAATGCGCACCTCGACCTCGAGGGCATGGTCCAGCCCTTCGCCCCTGACGCCGTCGTGGAAGACGACCGGCATCGCCATGTCGGTCATGCCGAGATCCGATCGTGGATCCAGCACGAAACCCTCGCCAGCAGGGCCATCTTCACCCCTGACACCCTGCATCACGAGGGCGACGACATTGTCGTCGAGGGGCCTACGGCGGGTGACTTCAAGGGCAGCCCGCTGCGGTTCACCTTTCACTTCACCCTCGATGGCGATGTCATCCGCGCGCTGAGGATCACGCTGTGACCGCGCGTCCTGATCCGACGGAGTTCGAGGGACTGAGAGTTCTCGTCACGGCTGGCACCAAGGGCGCGGGCCGGGCGACCGTGGACCGCTTCCTGGCCGGCGGGGCCCGCGTCATCACCGCCGCGCGGGAGTCCTCCCCCACGTCGAACGCGGCCGAGTTCGTCAAGGCCGACCTCCTGACGCTGGACGGGTGCGAGACCCTGGCCGAGGCGGCGATGACCCGCCTAGGCGGGATCGACATCATGGCCCATGTCGTCGGCGGCTCGTCGTCGCCCGCAGGCGGTTTCGCGGCCCTGAGCGAGGATCACTGGCGCACGGAGCTGGATCTGAACCTGATGCCCGCCGTCCGTCTGGATCGGCTGCTGGCACCCCAGATGATCGCGCGGGGACACGGGGCCATCGTCCATGTGGCCTCCATCCAGCGCGCCCTGCCGCTGCCGGAGTCCACCATCGCCTATGCGGCGGCCAAGGCGGCCCTGACCACCTACAGCAAGGCCCTGTCGAAAGAGCTTGGGCCGAAGGGCGTTCGGGTCAATGTGGTGTCGCCCGGCTGGATCGCGACCGAGGCGGCCGACGCCCTGCTTCAGCGGATCGCGGCCGAGACCGGAGGGTCGGTGGAAGAGGCCCGGCAGACGGTCCTGGACGGGCTCGGCGGCATACCGCTGGGCCGCGCCGCCAGGCCTGAAGACGTTGCCGAATTGATCGTCTTCCTCGCCTCGACGCGGGCCTCCGCCATTCACGGTGCGGAATATGTGATCGACGGAGGCACCATTCCGACGGTCTGAACCGGGTGGCAGGAGGGGTCGGTTCATGGTGCCTTCCCGACCCCAATCCTTGCGCCCCTCCCGACCCCGCAGTGGAGACTCTCGACCCTCACCAACCACGAATTTCGGGCTTCAGCCCCCTTGCGGTCGCCCCGCACCCTCCCCTTGTCAGTCCAGGCGGTATCCGCGGCGATACGCGCCGCGCAGGGGTCTTTGACATCGTCATGATCATCGGAACGCGGGTCTCAATGGGGCTTCGGCCCCACCTCAAACCCGGCTGACACTCCGCGTTTCAGAACTGAAAAGGGCACCCCTTTTTTGGGGAGACACCCACCCTTCTGGACCCTGTCCCAGCCGCATTATTGTGGCGGGTGCCGCCTTCCGGGAACCGGTTCGCCCCAGCCCTGTTGGCTCTGGACCACTCATTCAGGGATCAGGACCATGGCCGATAAACAGTCTCAGGGACGCCAGGACAACGCCGCCTCGCCGGGCGGCAAGCCGGATCCCGCCACCTCGGACGAGGCGGTACGCCGGACCGGGCTGAAGTCGCGCGAGGCCGCCGGGCCGGATGGACCGGATGCCACGGTTGTCGGCGACACCTTCAAGACCGCGCCGGGCCAGTCCTCCGACAAGGCCGACTGACCGTCGAAGGCCTCACTCAGCGGGATTAGAGCTTCGGCCCGTTCCCACCACCTCGCCGATATGGGCCACGCCCTTAGCCTCGGCGATCTGCATCTGGCGCTTGCGCTCGGCATAGCGGGCCTTCTGAATGTCAGAGCGCTCGTCGTGGCAGCGGGGGCAGCAGACGCCTTCGACATAGTGGGGCGAGGCGCGATCGGCCTCGCTGACCGGCATGCGGCAACCCCGGCACAGGCTGTGGGTACCGGGGGTCAGGCCGTGACCCACCGCGACCCGCTCGTCGAACACGAAGCATTCGCCCGACCACAGGCTCTGATCCTCGGGTACCGTTTCCAGATAGCGCAGGATGCCGCCTTCCAGATGGTGCACGTCCTGCACGCCCTGGGCCTTCAGATAGGCCGTCGACTTCTCGCAGCGGATGCCGCCGGTGCAGTACATGGCCACGCGCGGCGGATGGGGCCGATCCAGCAGGGCATGGCCCTCGCGCTCGAACCAGTCGGCGAACTCTCGAAAGCTGCGGGTATTGGGCTGGACGGCCCCGGCAAACGCCCCGATCGCGCCCTCATAGTCATTGCGCGTGTCGATCACGACGGTGTCCGGATCGGCGATCAGGGCGTTCCAGTCCTCAGGGGCCACATAGGTCCCGGCCTGGCGCACGGGATCCAGCCCGACCTGGCCCATGGTCACGATCTCGGCCTTGATCTTGACCTTCAGCCGCAGGAACGGCGGCGTGGCGGCGGTGGAGTATTTGACGTCCAACTCCCCGAACCCCGGCATCGCTTTGATGCCGTCGATCACCGCCTCTACGGCTGCGTCCGGCCCCGCGATCGTCCCGTTGATCCCCTCGGCCGCGACCAGCAGGATGCCGCGGACCTCGCTCCCGCACAGCGCCTTCAGCCGGTCGCGCACGGCGGCGCAGTCCGCGACGGGCGCAAAGCGGTACAGGGCAGCGACGCGGAACGGGGCGGACGGGTCGGTCATGGGGTGCGCCCCATGCCACATCCGCCCGCCTCTGGCGAGCGGGTGGCTAGCCCTGCTTCTCCAGCGGACCCAGGCCGCCGTCTGCCTGTGCCACCCGATACGTCGCCAGGACCCGCGCCTCGTACGGCTTGGCCAGGATGGTCGAAACCGTGTGCAGTTCTGCCGTCAGAGCCTCGGGCGTGAACTTCAGCAGCACGAACCCCTTGGCCTTCTGGTCGCAGAACTCGACCTCCGGATTGGCTTGGGTCAAGGCCATGCCCAGAGGGAAGGCCCCCAGGAAGTCGCCCGGCGAGGGGCTCGAGATGGCGCTGGTGCCGAACTCCACCGCCCGCCGCTCTCCGGCATCGTCCTTCAGGTCGTTGACCCAGAAGGCGTGGCTATCGCCGGCCAGGACCACCGGGGTCACACCCGCCACCTTGAACGTCTGATACAGACGCTCGCGCCCGACCGGATAGCCGTCCCAGGCATCCAGATTGAACGGCAGGCCCGATTTGAACAGTTCGATCAACTGGGCCACCTGCGGCCGCACAGCCTCGGGCAGGCTGCCGATCATGGTCGCGATCTGCTGCGGGCTGGCCATTTGCGACAGGTTCGGCCCGGCCACGCGGGCGGTGACCACCTGATTGCCAAGCACCTGCCACGGCCGCCCCGCCGCCTTCGACGCCGCCAGCTCCCGGCCCAGCCAGTCGCGCTGTCGCGCATCCAGAAGATCGCGCGAGGGGTCGGCCAGCCGTGTCCGGAATGCCGCCACATCCGGCGCCGGCTGGCCGTCCGGACCGGCCGCGAAGGTCAGGTCCTTTTCATAGGTCAGCTGTTCGCTGCGTCCCGACAGCCGCGTCTCAACCATCATCAGACTGGCCAGGTCGCCGAAGTGGAAGGTCCGGTTGATCGCCTCGCGCAAGGCTCCCGGAGCCGCCTCTCGAATGGGCATCCATTCGTAATAGGCCCTCAGAGCCGTCGCCTTGCGGGTGGCATAGTCGCCATCGGTCTCCGGCTGATGGTTCTCTGCCCCGGAGACCCAGCTGTCGTTGGTCACCTCATGGTCGTCCCAGACGCAGATGAACGGGGCCCGCGCATGCGCCGCCTGCAGGTCCGGATCGGACTTGTACTGCGCGTGACGCAGCCGATAGTCCTCCAGGCTGACGATCTCGTGCGGCGGCTGCGGCAGGCGGTTCAGAGCCGCGCCCGTGACCATGCCATAGTCGTCGGCCTCGGCCCCATATTCATAGATGTAGTCGCCCAGATGGACGACCGCATCCAGCCGGTCCAGCTTGGCGATGGCGTCATAGGCGTTGAACAGTCCGCCCGGATATAGCTGGCAGGAGACGACCGCCAGGCTGAGGTCGGGCGTTGCGCCCTCCGGGAGGGTCCTGACTCGACCGACCGGCGAGACGACATCTCCCGCCACGAAGCGGTAGAAATACCCCTGACCCGGCTCCAGCCCCTGGCCGTCCAGATCGTGCTTGACGGTAAAGTCCCGCTCGGCCCGCGCCCGCAGCCCGCTGGACGTCCGCACGATGTCGGCAAAGGCCTCGTCCCGCGCCACTTCCAGCCGCACCTCGATGTCGCCAGAGTTGGCATCGGCCGGTGTCACCCGCGTCCAGAAAACCGCGGAGTGCCGGTCCGGATCGCCGCTGGCCACGCCGTGCAGGAAGGCGACCGTGCCGGGCGTCTGCGCCCCCGCCTGACTGGCCGGCAGGGCCACGGCCCCGCCCCCGATCAGACCCAGAAGGCTGCGGCGATCCATGTTCATGGTCATGTCCTCAATACCGGACCGTGAAGCCGACGCCGTAGCTGGCCCCGCGCCCTGCGATGAAGGTCGGCAGGCCCAGGGCATCGCCCGTGTTGCCCGCATCCTTGATGTATTCCTCGTCCAGGATATTGTCGCCGAACGCCTCCACGCCCCAGTTGCCCGAGTTCGGCACATAGCGCGCCCGCAGGTTCAGCAGGCCATAGCTGTCCTGGAACTCGTCCTGAACCAGATCGGCCACGAAGTTGCGGGTCTGCAATGCAGGCAGGTCGTTGTTGTCGTCGAAGAAGGTCTTGGACTGCCAGGTATAGGTCGGCTGGATCTCGAACCGACCATCCCCTGCGGTCACCCGCCAGGTCGCACCGATCGACGCCTTGTGGTCCGGCGACAGCCGGAAGCGATTGCCGTCGAAGATACCCGCCTCGAACCGCGAATGGTTGTAGGCATAGGTGGCGAAGATGTCGAAGGCATCGGAAACCTCATAGGTCGTCTGGCCCTCGAAACCATAGGACGTGGCCTCGCCGGCATTGGTCGTGATGAAGGTCGTGCCGTTCTGGATCGTCGTCTGGAAGTTTTCGTAGCCGTAATAGAAGACGGCCCCTTCCAGACGCAGACGACGGTCCATCAGGGCCGTCTTGGCCCCGACCTCGAAGCTGTCGACCGTCTCGGCGTCGATGACGTTGAAGGTGGGGGCGCCCAGCGGTGCGGACGGTCCGCTGACGCTCAGCACCTGCGGACGACGACCGCGCGCATAGTTGGCATACAGGCTGGCGTCGTCGGACAGGGCATAGCGGGCCGTGAGACGCCACGTGAAGCCGTCGTCCTCCAGATCCTGATAGACGAAGTCGCCATTGTTCGCCGTCGGCTGCGATGTCAGACCGAACAGCGGCAGGACGTTGGCGGGCAGGTTCACTGCATTGGGATTGGCCAGACCGGCCAGCAGGGCCGGCACTTGGGCTGCGGGCACCGCGCCGCTCAGGATCGCCAGCAAGCCACCGGCAATGGACCGACCATTGGCGACCGAGCTGGCATAGCCAGTGGTCTTGTCGTCGCTCGTGTAACGCAGGCCCGCCGCGAACTCGAGCCGCTCGGAGGCCTTGAAGGTCGCGTCGGCGAAGATGTCGTAAGAGGTCAACTCGGCGCTGTTGATCGGGATTTCGATGTGGCCGGCCTTCAGATTGGCCGCGATCGGCGCGGCGAAAGCCCCGGCCCCCAACGGCGTCAGGGCTGCGGTCAGAAAGCCCGCCGCCACGGTCGGATAGGCGGCCGAAGGCAGGGTGTTGCGACCCGCCGTCGTCGGTGACCCGTCCAGAAGACCGCCGAGTTGGGCCAGTGCCATCCGCTCGTCGAACTGCGTCGGCGTGCGCTGGAAGCCTTCCTCGCGGAACCAGCCCGCCCCGACGAAGCCGCTGAAACGACCGCCGTCGTCATAGGCCAGACGGAACTCCTGGCTCCATTGTTCGCCTTGCGCATCCTCGGCTGCTGTCAACAGCGGCAGCGACAGGCCGTCGGCGTCGAACGTCTCATAGGAGTTGAACTCGCGGTAGGCCGTCGTGGAGTTCAGGCTGATGGACGGCGTCAGGTCCCAGCGCACCAGGCCGGTCACGCCCCAGACGTCGCGGTCCAGACCCAAGGTCTTGCCGCCGTCGAAGTTGGCGAACGGTGTCAGGGCCGCGCCTTCCCAGGGCTCGGAGGTCCCCAGCACAGCACCCGTGTTCGGGTCGGACGGCAGGTAGAAGTTGGACTTGAACGATGTGCCCGACGCCTCGTCATGCTGGTAGTTGGCGATGACGTCGATGCGCAGGGCCTCGGACGGACGCCAGGCACCCGACAAACGGAAGGCCTCGGTGTCGATGCTATTGTAGTCATCGATGCCCAGCAGGTTCTCGACCGAGCCGTCACGGGTCTTCAGGCGGGTGGCGAAACGAAGAGCTGCTTCGTCGCCAAGCGGCACATTGATCATGCCATCATAGCGGCGATAGGTGTCGTTGCCGACCTCCACCGAGGCAGCCGCGTCGAACAGGCCGGGCCGCGCACGATTCTGGACAATGTTGACCGCCCCGATCAGGGCTCCACGACCATAAAGGGTCGATTGCGGCCCCTTGGCGATCTCGACCCGCTCCAGATCGAATAGTTCGACGTAAGACCCGCGCGACTTGGAGATCGAGACGCCGTCCTGGAACACCGAGACACGAGGCTCGGCGGTCGAGGCACCCGAATCGGAAGTGATGCCGCGCATCACGAAACCCGGATTGTTGGGCGACTGGTTCTGCACCAGAAAGCCCGGCACGAAGGCCGACAGCTGATCGAACTCCTGAACGCCCAGCTTTTCCAAAAAGTCGCCTGTATAGGCCGTCAGGGCGAACGGCACTTCGATCGGGTCCTGCGCCCGCAGCTGCGCCGTGACGACGATCTCGTCCAGCTGAGTCGCTTCACCGGCGTCCTGCGCCACCGCGCCGTTCGCCAGACCGGCAAAGGCCAGCCCCGTCGCGGCACAAAGCAGCCGCGTCCTGAAACCGATCGAAGTGCGCATGGTGTCCCCCGCTGAAATGCAGGGTCCGGAGGTAACCAGCGTTCATGCACGACAGACGACGGTCCGACGCACGAACCGTGAAGCTATGCCGACGCCTCGATGACGGTCGATCCGCCCAAGGAGCGAATGATCAGACCAGCCGACTCTGCACCACCGCTGCCTCGATGAAGCCGGCGAAAAGGGGATGGGGGGCGAAGGGCCGGCTTTTCAGCTCGGGGTGATACTGCACGCCCACAAACCAGGGATGATCCTCGCGCTCGACCGTTTCGGGCAGGACACCGTCGGGCGACAGGCCGGCAAAGATCAGACCCGCCTTGGCCTCGATGGCCTCGCGATAGTTGATGTTGACCTCGTAGCGGTGGCGGTGCCGCTCGCTGATGGTAGTCGAACCGTACATCCGGGCGATCTTGGAACCCGGCTTCAACGTCGAATCATAAGCCCCCAGTCGCATGGTACCGCCAAGGTCGCCCCCCTGCTGGCGCAACACCCGCTGATTGCCCTGCGTCCATTCGGTCATCAGGCCCACGACTGGTTCCGACGTTGGTCCGAACTCCGTCGAGGACGCCTTGGGATAGCCAGCAAGATTCCGCGCCGCCTCGATCACCGCCATCTGCATGCCGAAACAGATGCCGAAATAGGGGATGTTGCGCTCGCGGGCGAACCGCGCCGCCTCGATCTTGCCCTCGGATCCCCGCTCGCCGAAGCCGCCGGGGACCAGCACCGCATGCGCGCCTTGCAGCCGCGCCTCGCAGGCGTCGCGGTCGCCCTCGAAGGTGTCGGCCTCGACCCAATCGATGTTGACCTTGACGTTGTTGGCGACGCCGCCGTGATGCAGCGCCTCGATCAGCGACTTATAGGCGTCCTTCAGGACGGTGTATTTGCCGACCACGGCCACGGTGACCTCACCGTCCGGATGCAGGCGGCGTTGGGCGATGGTTTCCCAGCGCGACAGGTCCGGCGCAGGCGCATCCGTCATGCCGAAGTGGGCCAGAACCTCGGCGTCCAGCCCCTCGCGGTGATAGTCCAGCGGCACGGCGTAGATGTCCGCGCTGTCCATGGCCTGGATGACGCCGCTGGGTCGGACGTTGCAGAACAGGCCGATCTTGCGCTTCTCATCCTCTGGGATCGGAAACTCGCAGCGGCACAGCAGGATGTCGGGCTGGATGCCGATCGAGCGCAGCTCCTTGACCGAATGCTGCGTCGGCTTGGTCTTCATTTCGCCGGCGGTCTTGATGAAAGGCAGCAGCGTCAGGTGCACGAAGCAGCTCTGACCACGCGGCAGGTCTTGGCCGAGCTGGCGGATGGCCTCAAAGAAGGGCAGCCCCTCGATGTCCCCGACCGTGCCGCCGATCTCGACGAGAACGAAATCGACCTCCTCGCCCTCATCGGTCAGGGCCGGCGTCAGGCAGAAGGATTTGATCTGGTCGGTGACGTGCGGGATCACCTGCACGGTCGCGCCGAGGTAATCCCCGCGCCGCTCCTTCTCCAGGATCGTCGAATAAATGCGGCCCGTTGTGATGTTGTCCGACTTGGCCGCCGACACGCCAGTGAACCGCTCGTAGTGGCCGAGGTCCAGATCGGTCTCGGCCCCGTCGTCGGTCACGAAGACCTCGCCGTGTTGATAGGGGCTCATCGTGCCCGGATCGACGTTCAGATAGGGATCCAGCTTACGCAGGCGGACCTTATAGCCGCGCGCCTGCAGAAGCGCGCCGAGAGCGGCTGAGGCGAGGCCTTTTCCCAATGAGGAAACCACGCCGCCGGTGATGAACACGTAACGGGCCATGGGAGATCACCTTACCGCTGATTCGGCGGCGTTGCTGGACAGACTATTCGGGCGGGAGCGGAAGGCGGGGATAACCTCCCCGCTCATCCTTATTGAGCCGGCGTGGGCTGGGCTGGAGCCGGAGACGCTGCCGGAGCCGAGGGCTGCGACAGGCTGTTCTCCAGGTCCTGCAGTGACGGCGCGGCCGGGGCAGCAGGGGTCGGAGTAGCGGGCTGGTCGGCAGGCGTAGTCTGGCCCGATGGCGGCGTGGCCAGTTCACCGATTGCGTCGGGATCGACGATCGACTGACCGGCACGCTCGACGTTGCCCAGGATGGTCAGGCCAATGGCCAGCAGGAAGAACAGGCTGGACAGAACCCAGGTCGTCTTGGTCAGCAGATTGCCCGCGCCGCGCGCCGTCATCATGCCCGACGGACCGCCGCCCATGCCGAGCGCGCCCCCTTCGGAACGCTGGATCAGGATCACGCCGGCAAGCGCGATCGAGACGAGGATCATGGCGACGAGGAGAATGGTCTGGAGCATGACAGCCGATATGTGTGGCGCGCCTGCGCCGATCAAGCGGCGGCGTCTATCATCGATGATGCGTGGGAGCAAACGGACTTGGGCGCTCAGGCGGCCCGGATGATGCCCAGGAAATCCGCAGCTTTCAGGGATGCTCCCCCGACCAGCGCGCCACCAACCTCCGGCACGGCCAGAATATCGGCGGCATTGTCTGGCTTGACTGAGCCACCGTACAGGATCGGCACAGCCGCAACACCCAGACCCAACCGCTCGATCATGGCGCTGCGCACCGCGCGATGGACCTCCTCGATCTGCTGCAGCGTCGGCGTCAGGCCCGTGCCGATCGCCCAGACAGGCTCATAGGCAACGGCAAACGGCTGACCCTCCAGGGCCGCAGGCAATGATTGCATCACCTGGCGACGCACCACCTCCACCGCCTGCCCTGCCTCCTGCTGCTCGAGCGTTTCGCCTACACAGACGATCGGGGCCAGACCGGCTTCGAACGCCGCCTGGGCCTTGGCCGCGACCACGGCGTCGGTCTCTCCATGACCCTGACGCCGCTCGGAATGGCCGACGATGACCAGGGTCGCCCCGGCATCGGCCAGCATTGCCGCCGAGACGTCGCCGGTGAAGGCTCCCTTGGCTTCGGGACTGCAGTCCTGTCCACCGATTTCAACGAGAGTGTCCTTCGCGCGATCCGCCATGCGCTGAACCAGCGTAGCAGGCGGACACAGAGCGACCCGGCAGGGTGCGGGCTCGTTTGCCAGTTCGGAAACCAGGGCATCGACCTCGGCCAGATCGGCGGCAAGGCCGTTCATCTTCCAGTTTCCGGCGATCAACTTCACGGATTGTTTCATGCGCGACTGTCTAGGTCGCCACAGGGGGCCAAGGCAAGATGGGTGAACGACGCCCGGCTTTGGCCATCATCCCGTGACCTCGTCTTGCCGTCGGGGGGTTCGAGGCCCTATAGCCCGACCATACTCTCAAGACGCGCCCCCAGGACCGATACATGCTGACCCTGTTCCGCAACTTCGCCAAATCCAAATGGGCCGTCGGTCTGCTGGTCCTGCTGGGCCTGGCGCTGGTCGTCACGGGAGGCAGTCAGTTTGACGTGCTGGGCAATCTGGGTCCCAAGCACATCATCAAGGCCGGTGATCGCAGCATCGACGCACCTGCGTTCAAGGCCGAAATGGATGCCATCCTGCGTCAGCAAGGCGAACAGGCTGGACGGTCACTGACATTTGAGGAACTGACGGCGGGCGGTGGCCTGACCCAGTTTCTGTCGCAGAAGGCCGAAACCATGGGTTTTCTGGCCTGGGCCGCCAAGGCGGGTGTCCGTCCCAGTTCGGAACTGATCACCAAATTTATCCGGCAACAGCCGCTGTTCTTTGACCCACTTACAAGTCAGTTCAGCGAAGAGCGTTTCGTCTCCGAACTGCAGCAGAGGGGTCTGACACCGGCGATGTTTAACGAGGGTCAGCGTGACGGCATCATGGAGCGTCACATCGGCGCAGCGATCGGTGGCGGTGCCCGCCTGCCTCGCGTCTACGCTGCCGTCCTGGCCAATCAATCGCTGGCGACCCGCGATGCGCGCTGGTTTACGGTAACCCAGGCCATGGCCGGTACGGCCGGCGCGCCGACGGATGCCCAGTTGACGGCTTTTATGGCCGAGAACGCCGACCAGATCCGCAATCCCGAGTTCCGCAGCGCCACCGTCATCCTGTTCGACAATGCGGCCGACGTCTCGACCGCCGTGACGGAAGAGCGCGTCGCCGAACGCTTCCGCCTGCGTCAGGACAGCCTGGCCCAGCCCGAGCGTCGCACCTTCGCCACCCTGACCGCGCCGGACCGCGCCACGGCCGACCGCATCGCCGCAGCGCTGAAGGCAGGTCAGTCGCCCCAGGCCGTGGGTCAGGCGAACAATCTGCAGCCTGCCACCTATACCGATACGCCGCGCACCGCCGTCGCGGATCCGGCCATCGCCGCCGCCGTGTTCGGCCTGGCCGCCAATCAGGTCTCCGATCCGATCCAGGCCCGCGTCGGCTTCGTCGTGGCACAGGTGACGGGCATCACCGCCGGTCGGCCTGTCACCCTGGCCGATGTGCGTCCGCAGATCGTCGAGGAACTGCAGGCCGAGGCCGTGCGCGCCGGTGTCTACCGCCGGGTCCAGGCCTATGAGGCGGCCCGCGGCGAAGGCAAGTCCGTCGACGACGCCGTCGCCCAGGTCGGAGCCCGTGCCCTGCCCGTGCAGCTGGTCAGCCAGGAAGGGCGCTTCCAGAACGGTTCGCAGTTCAACGGCCCGCCGCGCATTCTCGAGTCGATGTGGACGCTCAACAAGGGTGCCGCCAGCGAGGTCATCGACGCCGGCAACAGCCAGTATTTCGTCGTTCGGCTGGACAACATTGTGCCGGCAGCCCTGCCGCCTCTGGCCGAAATCCGGGGGCCGCTGGCCCAGCAGTGGGTCCTGCGTGAGAACGCCCGCCTGCTGACAGACAAGTCCAATGCCCTGGCGGCACGCGTCCGGGGCGGTGAGGATCTCGCCGCCGTCGCCGCCTCGGTCGGTGCGCAGGTCCAGACCCGCGCGGCCATGTCCCGCGAAAGCCAGGCCGAGGTCGGACCGGGCGTGTTCCGTGGAGCCTTCACGACGGCCAAGGGGGAAGTCTTCTCGGCCCAGCAGAGCAACGACAGCTTCGTCATCGGCCGCACCGAGGCGATCACCGCACCCGCCCCTGCCCTGGCGGCACCACTGGCTCAGCAGATCAATCCGCAGCTCAGCCAGGAGAACATGAACGGCGTGCTGCAGACCGTTCTGAAGGCAGCGGCCGCGCGTATCGAGGTGGGCTATGACGAGCCGGCGGCACGCTTGGCCCTCGGTCTGCCGGAGACGGCACCGGATGCGCCGGCGGGCGGCGCACCGGGCGCGGCGACCGCGCCCCGCACGCCTGCCCCGGCGCAATGACGTCAGTCTTTGCCGAAGCACGGTTCGAGGATTTCGCGGCGGCCTGGTCCGAAGGACGACCCCAGGTCGTCACGCGTCGGCTGGTGGACGACCTTGAGACGCCCGTCTCGGCCTTTCTGAAGGTCGGGCACGGTCGTCCTCACGCTTTTCTGCTGGAATCCGTCGAAGGCGGAGCCGTCAACGGCCGCTATTCCATCATCACGCGCGAGCCGGATGTCGTGTGGCG
>NZ_JAEMRO010000120.1 GCF_016463295.1 Brevundimonas sp. | reverse complement strand
GAACCCGCACGAAAAGCTTGGGAAGCTTTCAGGCTACCACTACATCACGCCCGCGCTGCCGCAGCCTTAGGCGGTTAGGGCACCAAGCTCAAGACGGGGTGGCGAGGGCGCGTGCCACCCCGTCGTCGTTTCTAGTCGGCCTGATGGACGACCACGCCGTCAACGACCGTCAGCGTCGCCTTGCCCTTGGGAATGTCGGCAAAGGGGGCGGTCATCAGGTCGACGTCGAAGGCGGTCAGGTCGGCGCGCTTGCCGACCTCGATGGTGCCGAGATCGTCCTCCTGGAAACTGGCATGGGCGGGCCAGAGGGTGAACATCCTGAGCGCCGTCATCCGATCCACGGCCTCGTTGGGGCGCCAGTCGGGGCCCTGGAAGCCTTCCAGATCGCGGCGGGTGACGGCGGCGTAGAATTCGATCAGGGGTGAGCCGCGCTCGACCGGGGCATCCGAGCCGCCGACCACGATCACGCCGCGATCCACCAGACTGTGCCAGGCATAGGCCCCGTCCAGACGGGCGTCGCCCAGGCGGGCCGGGGCGAAATGCAGGTCGCCGATGGCGTGGCTGGGCTGCATGGAGGCGATGATCGGCAGGTCGACGAAGTCCTGATAGTCGGCAGGGCGCAGGATCTGGGCATGTTCGATGCGCCAGCGCACATCGGCTCCGTCGGGGCGCTCGGGTTCCGGGACCGCGGCCAGGGCCCGGGCATACCAGTCGGCCACGGAGGCATTGCCGCGATCGCCGATGGCATGGGTGGCGATCTGGATGCCGCCCTTCAGCGCCGCCTCATACAGGGGCACGATCTCCGCCTCAGTGATCTGCATCAGGCCGGTGGTGTCGGGCCGGTCGGCATAGGGTTCGAACAGGGCCGCGCCGCGCGAACCCAGAGCCCCGTCGGCATAGTATTTGATGGCGCGGGTCACGACCCGCTCGTCCGCGACGCTACGTGGGCCGCCCGCGATCAGCTCGGCCGCACCGTCGGGGGTGACACTGTTGTAGAGGCGCAAGGGGGCCTCGCCCGCCTGGGCCATCTCTTCCAGCAGAGGGATGTCGCGCCAGGGGGCGCTCATGAAATGGATGCCGGTCCAGCCATATTGAGCCTCGACGCGGAAGCCGGCGCGATAGGCCTCGCGCAGGGCAGCGGGGTCGGCCTGAGGCATCAGCTGGGCCACCAGCTGTTCGGCCGCATCGACCAGCAGGCCGGTGGGCTGGCCGTCCCGCCCTTTGAGGATTTCGCCGCCCGCCGGGGCCTGGGTTGAAGCGGTGATGCCGGCTGCGGTCAGGGCGGCGGTCGAGGCGACCACCGCATGGCCATCGGCCCGGCCCAGCAGGACGACACGCCCGGGTGCGGCGGCATCCAGATCGGCGGCGGTCAGAAAGCGCGCCTCCGGCCAGCGGGTCTCGATCCAGCCACGCCCCACGATGGGGCCATCGGGATGGGCCTGAGCCCAGGCGGTCAGCTTGGCCATGGCATCGGCGACCGAGGTCGAGCCTTCCAGGTTCAGCGTCAGCTCGCGCCAGCCGATCCCGTCCAGATGGGCGTGACCGTCGGTAAATCCGGGAAACAGGGCCGCGCCCTTGAGGTCGATCAGGGTGAGCCCGTCGCCGGTCGGGGCCTCGGCAAAGGACCCGACATAGTAGATGCGGCCGTCGCGGACCTGAACCACCTCGGCGGTCGGGGCAGCCTCGACGCCCGTATAGATGGGTCCGCCCCGGATCAGCAGGTTCTGGGCCTGGGCGGTGTTGGCGGCACCCGCAAAAAGCAGGGCGAGGGCGAGGCGGCGGATCATGCGGCAGACTCCTGAACAGCAGCCAAGGCCGTGCGACACGGCGGCAAGGAGGTCAAGGCGACAAAAACACAGTCCACTGAGTCCACTCGGTCCACTTCGTCCCGGCCTACGCGTCCGAGGAGAGGACCCTGCCACAAGGATGCGTCAGAAACGGTCGCGCTGGCGTTCGGGCCGAGCCTTCCCATCTGAAGCCGATGAAACTGTTCACCATCGGATACGAGGGCGAGCCACAGGCCGCCGTGATCGAGAAGCTGAAGGCGGCCGGTGTCGAGATTCTGGTGGATGTGCGCGCGGTGGCGGCTTCGCGCCGGGCGGGCTTCTCCAAGACGATCCTGGGCAACAGCCTGCGAGAAGCAGGGATCGACTATCTGCACCTGCGCCCGCTGGGCACGCCCAAGGCGGGTCGCGAGGCGGCGAAGAAGGGCCGGATCGGCGAGATGCGCGACATCTTCGCGGGCCACATGAGCGAGCCGGCGTCGGAAGCGGCCTTCCAGCAGTTGGGGGCGCTGGCGCGCGAGAAGCGGGTGGCTCTGCTGTGTTTCGAGGCCGACCATGCGGGCTGCCACCGCGCCGTCCTGGCCGAGCGGCTGGCGAGCGAGGACGGGTTCGAGGTGGTGAACTTGTAAACACCCCTCTCCCCTTGCGGGAGAGGGAGATGACGCACGACGGCGCAGCCGTCGTTCTGGCGGCATCGGGTGAGGGGTCGCAGGGACGATTGCCGTACTGGCCAGTGCGACCTCTCATCCGGCCCTCCGGGCCACCTTCTCCCGCCAGGGGAGAAGGAATGGATCAGGCCGCGGCCTTCTTGCCTTCGAAATTGCCGTAGAAGGTCTCGCCCTTGGCGGCCATGTCGCGCAGCAGTTGGGGCGGGGTGAAGCGGTCGCCGTACTGGGCGGCGTACTTGTCCGCCTGTTCGACGAAGGCCTTCAGGCCGATCTGGTCGATGTAGGTGATCGGGCCGCCGGTCCAGGGCGCGAAACCCCAGGCCAGGATGGCACCCACGTCGGCCTCGCGCGGGTCGTCGATGACGCCCTCTTCCCAGCATTTGGCGACTTCGACGGCCTGACGATACAGCAGGCGGCGCTTCTGATCCTCGACCAGTTCGGGCGTCGAATCGTTGATCGTCACCGGGACCAGGTCGGACAGGCCCTTCCACAGGGTCTTGGGCTTGGTGTCGTAGTCGTAGAAGCCCTTGCCGTTCTTGCGACCGTAGCGGCCCAGATCCTCGACCATGGTGCGGACGATCTCGGCACCCTGAAGCGGGACATATTTGTCGCCCAGGTCGATGGCCGTCTGTTTGGCGACCTTGACCGACAGGTCCAGGGCCACGTCGTCGTGCATTTCCAGCGGGCCGCGCGGCATGCCGGTCATGCGGCCGATGTTATCGATCAGGGCGGGGGCATAGCCCTCCTGCAACATGGCCAGACCCTCGGCCACGTAGGTGGCGAAGCAGCGCGAGGTGTAGAAGCCGCGGCCGTCGTTGACGACGATCGGGGTCTTCTTAATCTTCAGGATGTAGTCCAGCGACTTGGCGATGGCCGCCTCGCCGGTCTTTTCGCCCAGGATGATCTCGACCAGCATCATCTTGTCGACGGGCGAGAAGAAGTGGATGCCGATGAAGTCCTCGGGGCGGACCGAGGCCTCGGCCAGACCGGTGATCGGCAGGGTCGAGGTGTTGGAGCCGAAGATGGCACCGGGCTCCAGCTGAGCCTCGGCACGCTTCGTCACTTCGGCCTTGATCTCACGGTTCTCGAACACGGCCTCGATGACCAGATCCGAGCCCTTGATGTGCTCATAGTCGGTGGTGGCAGTGACGGAGGCCAGCAGGGCGTCGAACTTGTCCTGGGTAATCTGGCCGCGCGACAGGCGCTTCTTCAACAGTTCCTCGACATGGGCCTTGCCCTTGTCGGCGGCGTCCTGGGTCTGATCGATCAGGATGGTTTCGATCCCGGCCAGGGCCTGCACATAGGCGATGCCGGCACCCATCATGCCGGCACCCAGGACCGTGACCTTCTTGGGGTCCGACTTGGGCACACCGGCGGGGCGGACGGCCCCCTTGTCCAGTTCCTGTTTCGACAGAAACAGGGAGCGGATCATGCCCTGGGCCTGGGGCGTCATCAGGGTCTTGATGAAGTAGCGGGTCTCGATGCGCAAGGCCGCATCCATCGGCACCTGCATGCCCTCATAGACGGCGCTCATCAGGTTGGTCGCGGCGGGATAGTTGCCATAGGTCTGTTTGCGGATCATCGCATTGCCGACGATGAAATTCTGGACGCCGACAGGGTGGTAGGGACCACCACCGGGCAGTTTGAAGGACTTGTCGTCCCACGGCTGGACGGCCTTGCCGCCACCCTTGATCCAGGCCTTGGCGGCCTCGACCTCGGTGCCGACGGGGACGACTTCATGGATGAAGCCTGCGCCCTTGGCGTCGTTGGGGCGGAAGGACTTGCCCTCGGTCATGGCCATCATCGCCGCCTGGACGCCGATCAGGCGCGGCAGGCGCTGGGTGCCGCCACCACCGGGGAACAGGCCGACCTTGATCTCGGGCAGGCCGAGCTGAATCTTGGGGCTGTCGCCGACGACGCGGTAATGACAGGCTAGGGTCAGTTCCAGACCGCCGCCGAGCGCAAGGCCGTTGATGGCGGCCGCCACGGGCTTGCCGCAGGTTTCCAGCGCGCGCAGGGCCCCGTTCAGCTTCCAGCCGGCGTCATAGGCCTCTTGAAGCGAGCCGCCCGCCAGCATGCCACCGGCCATGTCACCCAGGTCGGCACCGGCGCAGAAGCCGGAGGCCTTGCCCGAGGTCAGGACCACGCCCTTGATGGCGTCGTCAGTCTTCACCCGCTCGACCCACTCCGGGATTTCCTTCATCACGCCACTGGTCAGGGTATTCATCGAGCGTCCGGGGACGTCGAAGGTGATCAGGGCGATGCCGTCGGCGTCGACGTCGATCTTGAAGTTTTCCATGGTCTCTCTTCCTTATTCCTCCCCCACCGGGGGAGGGGGACCGCGAAGCGGTGGAGGGGGCCCACCGCAGCCACTGGCGTTAGGGGCCAGCCCCCTCAGTCAGCTTTGCTGACAGCTCCCCCGACGGGGGAGCAATGGATCACACCCGCTCGATCACCGTGGCGGTGCCCATGCCGCCGCCGATGCACAGGGTGATCAGGGCGGTCGACTTGT
>NZ_JAEMRO010000038.1 GCF_016463295.1 Brevundimonas sp. | reverse complement strand
GGCGGGGGCAGTCTCGGTCGGGTCGGTCATGCCGCGCGATTAAGCCATCGCCGGGCCAGCGGCAACGATCGCGTGGCGATCAGACCGCGGCACCTTTTCGCAAGGGCAGCCGGCGTCCCTGGGTCAGGCTGCGCCAGACCCATTCGAACGGCCCCATCCGGAACTGCGACAGCCACAGCGGCGACCAGACGATCAGCACGGCCCACACCCCGACCACCCACATCCACAGCGTCCCGGGCTCGGCACGCCCGAACAGCATCGGCCCGCCCGGGATGACGGCCAGGGCGACGAAGATCACGCTGGTCATCAGATAGTTGGTGAAGGCCATCCGCCCCACCGGCGCGAAGATCGCCAGCACGGCCTTGACCGGCGTTCTGGCCAGCAGAACCAGCGCGGCGACATAGCCCAGGGTGATGACCACGGCGAAGGCCGAGAACAGGCCCGCCAGTCCACGCGTCGGGTCCGCCTCGACCGGCGCGGCCAGGTTCTGACCCATCAGGAACGCCAGACCGATCAGATTGGCCGCCCCCAGACCGATCGCCAGGACATAGGTCCACATCGGGGCCCGCCCCGACAGGAAGCCGGACTTGTACAGACCCAGCCCCAGCATCATCAGCGATACGGTGACCGGGATCAGGATGGCGCTGCTCATCTGATACTGGATCCAGGCGACCAGATTGTAGAGCAGGTAACCACCGCTCCGGACCTGTTCGATCTTGGCCAGGGTCCCGGCGGGCGACAGGGTGTCGGCCATGCTGGCGCGGATTTCGGCGGCCATTTCAGCCGGCATCGCGCCCCAGCCCCACAGCGTCAGCCCGCCCAGCAGCGACAGCGCCAGGATGATACCGCCCCCGACCTTGATCAGCCGCCCGGCCGACCACGACCGGAACATCATCATGATGAAGCCGCAATAGGCATAGTGCAGCAGGATGTCGCCGGACCACAGCAGCACCCCGTGCGCCACCCCAAAGGCCAGCAGCCACAGCAGGCGGCGCTGCAGCAGCGCCCCCCGCTCCGCATTCGACCGCTCGCCCCCGACCAGAAAGATCGACACCCCGAACAGCATGGAGAACAGTGTCCGCCACTTGCCCTCGAAGAAGACCCGCTCGACCCACAGCGCCGTCTCATTGGCGCCATCGACCGCGAACGGCATGGCCTCGCGCATGGAGATGATCTCGCCGGGCCAGGCGAAGGCCAGACAGTTCACGGCCAGAATGCCCAGCACGGCCAGTCCGCGCAGCATATCCAGATTGAAGATGCGCTCCGTCGTCGCCGATGGCGCGGCCGTCATGGTGGCGTCGGTCATGTCCTGCTCCCCCGAGTGTGAAGACAAGGACGTTTTACATCAGATCAAGTCTGGCGAAACTGAATTCCGCGTAATGTCCCGTATCGGCAGCAAACCCCGATCAGCACGAATGATCTCTCACTCTTGTCATCCCCGATGCACCCGAGATGAGTCAGGTGGCTGCCATCGCTGTTAAGCGCGGCCTGACCAAGGTCCAGTAGGACGCGACCCGCGCCGTGCGGTCCACCATGGCCGACGAACTGGTCACGCTGAAGGAAACAGCAGCCGGGTCACATGAGCGCGGGTTAGAATTCCTTCTCCCCATGCGGGAGAAGGTGGCCCGCGCAGCGGGTCGGATGAGGGGTCGCACAGGCCTATCCGGTTGTCAGCCTCCGCATGACGCTAGACGGAGTTTCCAGGCTTGCATTCGTTTGTCGCACAGGATTTTTCGGAGGCGTTTTTCGTAGAGTGCGGGTTCGCGCCGTATGTCTTTTGCGCGTACTCGAAGCCAATCGTCCGACACCGCGCGACCCCTCATCCGTCAGCCTTCGGCTGCCACCTTCTGCCGCAGGGGGAGAAGGATCAAATTTCACGCCTGACACACAGCGTCCATCTGCTGAGAATTCGCCCCCAACCCGCGCAAACAAATCTGCCAACCTTCTGATCCCGCTCGACAATCCTGACCACCCGGCGACCTGTCCCCGCCATAGGTAGCGCGTGCCCCATAATCCTCCCCGTCCCGTCGCCGGGAAGGGCGCAAGGCCTTGCGGCTTGTCGCGGCGGGAACGAGATGAGCGGGAGGGGTGGTCCCGGCTACGCGGGTTTGTCGGCCAACACCGGCCTTCTCCGCGAGCACGGCGCCTCCCCAAAAAAGGGAATGGGCCTCAAGCAGCGAGCCACCGCGTGGCGAGCGTTAGGCCCCTTCCCGTCAGGCGTCCCTCGGGACGCCCGGCACAAAGAGCATGTGGCAGGGAACCCATGCTGTTCACGGGATCGGGTTCGCAAGGCTCCGACCGTCCCGCCGGAGGCCATGTCGGCAAGGCGCTAAGAGCGTCGCTGGTCCTGGGTGGGGGAAGCCCCTCCATCCCAGGCCGACAGCCACCGGTCAGACATCTCGTGCGGAGCGGCGACGCGATGCCGAAACTCACATTCCCAACGGTCTTCCGGGCATCGCGCCCGGCGCTCCGCCGGCCCATCCCACCCTTCACCGGTTGCGGGTTTCCGCAGGCGGGGATCAGACGTGCCCGGTCTTTGAAAACTCAGATCAGTCCGCTCGGCGATGACGACAGCCTAGAGCTTGCGGCGATCCATGACGCCCAGGCGATCACGCACCTCGGGCTGTGGCCGAAACGCCAGGAAGGCCACGCAGAAGCCGGCCCACAGGGCATAGCTGACGCCGACCAGCACGGCGATGGGCAGGCCGCCCACGCCATAGATCAGCAGCGTCGTCTCGGTCGCCCCCGCTGCACGGCCGGGCGTGCCCGCCTCCAGCGATCCGGTCACCGACATGATCAGGGCGGCCACGGCCGCCACAGCCGCCGCCAGCAGCCCGCCGTACAGCAGGAACCGCCAGATGACCGCCAGCCGTGTCGCGGGCCGTCCATCACGTTGACGCTCGCGCTCCATCAACCGCATGAAGCCCGGCACGGCGACCAAGCCGATCAACAGGACCAGCAGGCGCCAGTCCATCTCCGGCCCCGGCATCCAGTTGTCCGCGGCCGGTCTCCAGATCGGCAGGGTCAGGATCAGCGGCGGCCAGCATGCCCCGGCCACAGCGGCCAGAACGATGCGGTGCGGCTCCTTGCGCCAGGTCACGCGCTCCCGACCGGGCAGGTTCAGCGGTGTCGCGGCGTCGCTCATCCGCTCGCCCTAGCGGGTCGGGACGGGCGTATCGCCCGAATAGTCGTAGAAGCCACGCCCGGATTTGCGCCCCAACCAGCCCGCCTCGACATATTTCACCAGCAGGGGACAGGGCCGGTACTTGCTGTCGGCCAGGCCGTCGTACAGCACATTCATGATCGCCAGCACGACGTCCAGACCCATGAAGTCCGCCAGCTCCAGCGGCCCCATCGGATGGTTGGCCCCCAGCGTCAGCGCCTTGTCGATCGAGGCGACATTGCCGACGCCCTCGTACAGCACATAGATCGCCTCATTGATCATCGGTACCAGGATGCGGTTGACGATGAAGGCCGGGAAGTCCTCGGCATGGGTCGTCGTCTTGCCCAGGCTCTCGGCGAAGGCGACGGCGGTCTCATAGGTCGCGGCCGAGGTCGCGATGCCGCGGATGATCTCCACCAGCTTCATCACCGGCGCGGGCTTCATGAAATGCAGGCCGATGAACCGCTCGGGCCGGTCGGTCGCCGAGGCCAGGCGGGTGATCGAGATGGACGAGGTATTGGACGCCAGCAGCGTCTGTGGGGCCAGATGCGGCACCAGTTCGGCCAGCAGGGCCTTCTTGACCGCCTCGTCCTCGACCGCGGCCTCGATCACCAGATCGGCCTTGCCCGCCTCGGCGAGAGAGCCCGCGACGGTGATCCGCGACTGGGCCGCATCGGCGGCGGCGGTATCCAGCAGGCCACGCCCCACCTGACGGGCCAGGCTGGCGGCGATGGCGGCCTGGGCCTGGGGCACGCGTTCGGCCACGGCGTCGTACAGCGCGACCGAATAGCCGCCGGTCGCGATCGCCTGGGCGATCCCCGATCCCATCTGGCCCGCGCCGATGATGGCGACTGTTCTGATCGTGGTCATCTAGTCCGGTGGTCTGGCAGGCCCTGGGCCCTGTCGGACCGGCACCTTAGGACGGTGGCCGGACCGCGCAAGACCGGATATCGCGCCGCAGCACGATCGATCCGGGGCGTGGCCCGAACGCCGCGCAGGGTCAGTAATAGCCGATCAGGTTCAGGATCGCCGCCTGCGACGCCGGCAGCAGGAAGATCTGGATGCCGCGGATGATCAGGATGACGATGATCGGCGAGATGTCGATGCCGCCCAGCGGCGGGATGATCCGCCGAAACGGGGCCAGCACCGGCCCGACGATCCGATCCAGAAAGTCGGCGATCTGGGCCACGAAGCGATTGCGATGGTTGATCACGTCGAAGGCGAACAGCCAGCTCAGGATCGCCTGCACGATAATCGCCAGCAGCAGCAGCTGAAGCAGCGCCCCCAGGATGAAGAACACAAATCCGATGATCGCGACCATGCCGCCAGGGCTCCCTGCAAGATGAACCGTGCTTCTAGCGTCAGCGAGGCCTCGACGCCAACGGTTCCGGCGACGCACTGCCAGCCCGCGCGACGCCCGTTGACACCCCCGCCATCGCCCCCCTATGTCCCGACCTCGCCTGCATCCCTGCAAGGGGGCCGTAGCTCAGTTGGTAGAGCGCGTCGTTCGCAATGACGAGGTCAGGGGTTCGACTCCCCTCGGCTCCACCAGGCGTTATGCTCCATCACAGCGTTATCTCGACTTGACGGCAAAGCTTGGCGGCGCGATGACGACTGTGGGGCTGGTTCACCGGAATTTGAGGGGAAAGACAATGAACAAGATTATCGGCGCATGCGCCCTGGTCGCGGCGATCGTCGTCGCACCACAGCTTGCTCTGGCGCAGGACGCCAGTCTGAAGGCGAACTTTGGATCGGTCAGTCTGAACAACGGCTTCACGCCGGATCCACATCGTGTCTCGATCACGGCCGGCGGGTCGATCGACGCCTATGAGGACACGCCGCTGCCAGAGGCTTGCGTGGGCATGATCAGCGACGCGCCGGATTACGAGGTGAGCTACAGCGCGGGCAACCTGCCGCTGGTGTTCCGCACCCTGTCGTCGGTGGATACGACCCTGATCATCAACGGGCCGGACGGCAGCTGGTCCTGCGACGACGACAGCTACGGCGATCTGGATGCCGAGGTACGGTTCAATCGCCCGCAGAGCGGCACCTATGACGTCTGGGTCGGCACGTTCGGCGGCTCGACGGCGGCCGCGACGCTTCTGATCACCGAGACGCCCTGAACCGATAAAGTTCGTATGAGACTCGGAAGCCCCGACGGTTCGCTGTCGGGCTTTCTATTGATCTTCGTCGAAGCGACGGGCGACCAGGTCCATCAGGGCGTCGATGGCGTCCTGGGCATCCTCGCCCTCGGCCACAATGTCGATGGTGCATCCGTTGCCGGCCCCCAGCATCAGCAGGCCCATGATCGACAAGGCGTTGACGGTGACGCCGTCGCGGGTGACGCGGATGTCGGCCTCGAACGCCGATGCCGTCTTGACGAACTTGGCGCTCGCCCGCGCGTGCAGGCCACGGGTGTTGCAGATGTTGGCGGTGGCCGAGGCCTGGGTCGTCGTATCGGTCATTTTTCGCCCTGCAGAACCCAGGAGGCGACGGAGATATATTTGCGCCCGGCGTCCTGGGCGTGGGCCACGCAAGCCTCCAGCGGCTCACGCCCGCGCACGCCCGCCAGCTTGATCAGCATGGGCAGGTTCAGTCCGGCAATAACCTCGGCATGGGTTTCTTCCATGACGGATATGGCCAGGTTTGAGGGGGTCCCGCCGAACATGTCGGTCAGGAGGATGACGCCGTCACCGTCATCCACGGCGCGGGCCGCATCGACGATGTCGCGACGACGACGCTCCATGTCGTCCTCGGGGCCGATGCAGATGGCGGCGACGCCGCGCTGCGGGCCAACGACGTGCTCCATGGCCGAAAGGAATTCCGAGGCCAGTCCCCCGTGGGTGACGATCACCAGCCCGATCATGACAGGTCTACCAAGCTGACGCCCCGTATTCCGACCGCCTGTGGCGGGCCGCAAGCCGCGCGGAATAGCCCAAGTCCGCGCGGGGTTAAAGCCGTCGTGACAGGACTGTGACCTTTTCGACCGCAGAAGCCTCGAATCCGCGCAGCCTTACGCGCGGCAGATCGATCCCGCGAAGGGTTTGGAAATCAGCTTCGGGCAGCCGCTCGACGGCATCGGCGGTCAGGGTCACGACCAGTCCCAGCCGGGCCTGGGCAAGGGTCGGCTGATCCTCAATGCCCACGCCCCGCGCCTCGATGCGACCGGCGATGGTCGTCGGAGCCGTGCCATAGAGTTGCCCGCCGCTGGCGAACACACGGGTGTAGTCGTCGGCGACCAGCCGCCAGCCCCGGCTGATCAGACGAAGCGCCAGGTCGCTTTTCCCCGCGCCGGACGGACCGGTCAGCATGACCCCCACCCAACCGCTGCCGGGCCGGAACCGGGCCACGGTGGTCGCATGAACGGGCTGGTCGGTCATCCGCGGCGAGACTGGGCGATAACGGGCAGGGCGACCTCAAACCGTGCGCCCTCGACCGTGCCGTCGGCGGCTGTGCGATTGGACGCCTGGACATGGCCGCCATGGGCCTCGACGATTTGCCGAACGATCGACAGCCCCAGGCCGGAGTTGGCTCCGAACGCCGTTCCTCGCGGCCGTGAGGTGTAGAAGCGCTCGAACACGGTCTCCAGATTTTCGGCCGGGATGCCCGGACCGTCATCGTCCACGATCACGCGGATGGGCAGGTCAGGGTCCGTCGGATCGCGGCGCAGGACCAGCCGGACCTCACCGCCCGCCGGACTGAAGGAGCGGGCGTTGTCGATCAGATTGCGGAACACCTGACCCAGCGGCCCGTCGCGACCGGTGATGCGGATCGGCTCGGACGGCGGCGTGAAGACGACCCTGGCCTCGCCCGGTCTGTGACCCGCCGCATAGACGCCGGCGATCTCGGACAGGAGCAGGTTCAGGTCCACGGCCCGGGGACGGTCGCGGTTCAGTTCCGCATCCAGACGCGAAGCATTGGAAATGTCGGTGATCAACCGATCGAGTCGCCGCACATCCTGCTGCAGCAGGCCCGTCAGCTTCTCGCGCTGGGCGTCTGTCTTGACCAGCGGCAGGGTTTCCAGCGCGGAGCGGATCGAGGTCAGCGGATTCTTGATCTCGTGACTGACATCGGCGGCGAAGGCCTCGATGGCGTCCATCCGGTCCGACAGGGTTTCGGTCATGGTCTCCAGCGAGCGGGCCAGATCGCCGATCTCGTCCTTGCGGCCCTCCAGATCGGGCAGGGAGATGGCACGGGCCTGCTGCAGCCGCACCGCATCGGCCGCCACCGACAGCCGCATGATGGGCCGGGCCACGAACAGGTACAGCACCAGCGAGCCCAGGATGTTGACCGTCAGCGCGACCAGGGCGAACGGCATCAGGGCCAGCCTCTGGGCGTTCAGGGTCGCTTCGACGTCACCCGCCTCCAGCGTCAGCACGCCCAGGACCTGACGCACATGGCGCACGGGAATGGAGACGGAGACGACGCGGTCTCCGGATTCATTGATCCGCACGCTGGCCTGGTTCTGCCCGCCCAGGGCACCCTCGACCTCTGCGGCCAGCTGACGACGCGCCTCCTCGACCTGGCGGGTGGTGCGCTCGGCCGCCTGTGGCGGTTCGTCGGAAGGCGTGCCGGCCGGTCTGGCGTCAGGCAGGGTGTTGCCCGGAATGGCCTCTGTCACGGCATAGCTGTCCAGCACGATCAGCCCGTCGATGTCGAACAATCGGGCGCGCTGACCTTCCGGGATGAAGATGTCCCGGAAGAGCCCGGGAACGTTCTGCACGTTGAAGGACGGCGTCGGCTCGCCCACCGTATAGTCTTCGTCGGCCAGCACATTAGCCAGAAGCTCGGCCTGAGCCGTCAGCGATTCCTGTCGGGCCTCGATCAGCCCGCGCTGCCATTCGTTCAGCGCCAGAGCCCCGCCCAGCAGGATCAGCAGGCTGAAAAGGTTGAGGGCCAGGATGAATCCGCCCAGCCGCGAGCCGCCGAAGCGGCCCAGCCGTCGGCGACCCGAGGGTGCGTCCTTTTCGGACGGATCAGCTTTCGCGGTAGCGGTATCCGACGCCATACAGGGTCTCGATCGCGTCGAACTCGGGATCGACCACCCGGAACTTCTTTCGCATCCGCTTGACATGGCTGTCGATGGTGCGGTCGTCGACATAGACCTGATCGTCGTAGGCGGCGTCCATCAGATTGTCGCGGCTCTTCACGAAGCCGGGGCGCTGGGCCAGGGCCTGAAGCAGCAGGAACTCCGTGACGGTCAGCTTGACCGGCTTGCCGTCCCAGGTGCTTTCGTGGCGGGCCGGGTCCATCGACAGCTTACCGCGCTTGATGGCCTTCGATCCGCCTTCGCCAGCTGCGGGCTCGGGCTCGCCGCCGTCCGCGCCGGTCCGGCGCAGCAGGGCCTTGACCCGCTCGATCAGCAGCCGCTGGCTGAAGGGTTTGTGGATATAGTCGTCGGCCCCCAGGTTGAAGCCCAGGATCTCGTCGATCTCCTCGTCCTTGGAGGTCAGCATGATGACCGGGATCTGGCTGGTCTGGCGCAGGCGACGCAGAACCTCCATCCCGTCCATGCGGGGCATCTTGACGTCCAGGATGGCCAGATCTGGGGGCGAGGTTTCCAGCGCTTCCAGTCCCGCCGCCCCGTCGTGATGGGCCGTGACCTTGTGGCCGTGGCTTTCCAGCGCCAGCGACACGGAGGCCACGATGTTCTCGTCGTCGTCGACCAGGGTGATATTGGCCAAAGGGCGGTCTCCTTGAGCAGTCGTCAGATGGATACACTGGTCGCATGAACGCGCGACAAGCGTAACCGTTCGATGCGGAACATCCGCAAGAATGCGGCACAAACATGGGCCGGTGCGCCGCGATGCGCAATGAAACGCCGCCTTAAAGCCTTTGCCGCTAGGCTCGCGCCGTAAACAGCGTCGAGTATCTGATGGCCGGTTCGATCCACTACGAGGTCTATATCCGCAAGACCGCTCCGGCACCCTGGGCCCTCCAGATGGCGACCGAGGAACGGGCCGTGGCCATGGAGACCGCGGAGGAACTGCTGCGCGACGACCGCGCGGCCGCCGTGCGGGTGACCAAGGAGACACTGGATCCCGAGACGATGGAGTTCCAGAGCCTGACCCTGATGACCAAGGGGGCGCCGGAGATCAAGCGCAAGCGGCTGGTTTCCGAAGACCAGACCGGACCGCGCTGCCTGGCCCCGACCGACCTATACGAGCCGCTGGCCCGGGAGACGATCGGACGGGTTCTCGAGGACTGGCTGAAACGGCAGGGGGTGACGACATTCGAACTGTTGCACCGTCCCGACCTGGCCGAACGGCTCGAAGCGTCCGGGCTGGAACTGCAGCATGCCATCCAGAAGGTCGCCATCCCCGAAAGCCAGGCGGTCGGTCAGCCGGTCCACGACCTGGTCCGCCACTATCAGAAACTGGCCGAGCGGACGCTGGAGCGGGTTGTGGCGGCCGAGCGACGCGAGCTGTTTCCCGGTCTGGAGAACCGGTCCATCGCCGATCTGGCGCATCGGCTGTCGGGCAAGTCCGAACGCGGCTTCATCATGGGCGGGATCGTCGCCGGCGCGCTGAAAGGTCTGCGGGGCGGTCGTGCGCGGGTCGACAAGCTGATGGACCTGGCCGAAGGGGCACCGATGGACGGGCCGCCGCATGCCCTGGTCATGGTGCCGATCGAACAGATTCTGTGCGAGATCATGGCGACGCGCACCAGTCTGGCCGATGTGCTGGGTCCATCGCTCGACCAGGGCGCGTCGCTTGCGGCGGTCGTGCGGATGGTGGCCCCGAAGGAAGTGGCGGCCCTGATCGCCCAGGACGAAAAGCTGGGTCTGCAGATTCCGGCCGTGACGGGTCCGGCGGCGCGGCTGGGCGAGCGCCTGCAGGACGGTCAATTCCCACTGCTGGCCTCGACCCTGGCGCGGATGGTGCTGCGTGAGCTGATGAGCCCGCGCCGGCTGCGGCCCGGCGATGCCGTCGGCGAAATCGACATCATGCGCACCCTGGCCATGATCCTGACGGCTACGGCCGGCCGTTTGCTGACGCTGGAGGAGGTGCAATCCGCCTTCAGTGAACGGTCCAAGAGTATCATCACTGCCGATTTCGTCGCTGCCTTCGTCGCGCCCTGCGAGACAGTCCTGTGCGAGGCGGAATCGCTGACACGGCTTTGCGAGAACGTCACCGGCACGGCCAACAAGCGGTCGGCGGCACGGTGGCTGGCCGCCTGTATCAACTCTCTCCGTTTCGAGAGCGAGATGCGCTCGGGTGCCGGCGGCCGATCGCCGGCGCAATCGCTGGCGATCTTGGCAGGTCTGCAAAGGACGGTCCTGACCTGCAGCCTGGCCGAGCGCGAGGAACAGGAAATCGTTACCGCCATCGGCCAGGTCGGAAGCGGCGTCGAGGCGGAGGCGCGGCTGATCGCCCTGCTGACCCGCGCCAAGGCGACCCCGCACCAGAAGCTGACGGCCCTGCTGAAGATGGCCGCCGGGGAAACGGCACCGCTGGGGCCCGTCGCGGACAAAGCCAAGGCCGAGGCGCTCAGACTGTTGCGTCAGCCGGACACCCGCGAAACCCTGTCACGTTCGCCCCAGGCCCTGGCACCGATCAAGACCCTGATGCAGGCAGCCGGCTTGGCGGCCTGATCAGTCGAAGATATCGAAGATGCTGTCGCGCTTCTTCTTCTTGTAGCGATAGTCGTCGTCGCGATAGGGACGCTGCTCGCGATAGCCCTGCGACTGGCCTTGGTGGCCCCAGGGCTGCGACGGGGGTTGCTGCGGCGGCGGCGCGTACGCCTGCGAGGGCGGGGCCTGCGGAGCGGAGGCCCGACCCTCAGCCGTGGCCGAATCCATCAGCTTCTCCAGCTCGCCACGATCCAGCCAGACGCCGCGGCAGGACGGGCACATGTCGAACTGGACGCCATGGCGGTCCAGCGTCTGCATCGCGCTATTGTCGTTGGGGCACATCAGCAGCGGCATCGGGCGTCTCCGTGATCGTTGATCCGTTCAAGCTAAGGCGCGACCGATCGTTCCGCCATAGTGGCGATGCGACGCGCTATTCTTGCTTGCCATGCTGCTGGTCGCTGTTTTAGCGAACTAGAACTCCAGCCAGCTGTCGCCGGGATCGCGGTCGCCGGGCGACAGGCGCTGCTGGCCCCAGGCGATGATCATGAACAGCTTGTGGCTGCGCAGGTTGAACTCGCCCTTCATCGGCACGACGGCCCCCAGCGGGGCACCGCTTTTCGGCTCGTACAGAAAGCCCGAGAATTCGGCCACGCCGACCCGGTCGCGACGGCTGTAGACCGACAGTTCGGGGATGGAGACGACGTTGAAGCTGTCGTTGATCGGCACCTGCATCTGCGGCAGGCCGAAGACGCGGCGCATCTGCTCCAGCGACAGGGTCCCGGCCCGGATCTCGAACACCGCATCCGCCTCGGTCTTGGACGGCGCGATGAAATAGCCGGCTTCCGACAGGGCCGCGCGGATAGCACTGACCGCATAGGGCGCGCTCTCGGCCCTGAAATACAGATCGTCGACGAAGACCTTGGAGCCCACGGGGATCGGCAGGGTCAGGCCGTCCACCGCCCGGTCCGCCGCGCGGGCGACCAGCAGCTGCTCCGTCGCCGTACGGGACGGATAGGTCTCGGAGGTCGAGGCGCAGGCCGACACAGCGATGGCCGCCGTCAGAGCCAGGACAGATACGGCGCGGGCCGGCGTCGTCATGCCTTACCAGCTCCCGGTATTGGCCATCGATACCCAGGGCTCGGCCGGGGCAAGGGGCTCGCCCTCCTGCAGCAGTTCGATGGAAATGCCGTCCGGCGACCGCACGAAAGCCATCCGGCCATCGCGCGGCGGGCGGTTGATCGTCACGCCTCCCGCCTGAAGCCGCGCACAGGCCGCATAGATGTCGTCGACCTTATAGGCCAGATGGCCAAAATTGCGCCCGCCGCTGTACGTTTCGGGGTCCCAGTTGAAGGTCAGCTCGACCTCGGGCGAACGCTCCGCCGCCGACCGGTCCGCATCCTTGGGGGCCGCCAGAAACACCAGGGTGTAGCGCCCTTCCTCATTCTCCATGCGCCGGACTTCCGAAAGGCCCAGCAGGTCGCAATAGAAATGCAATGAGGCGTCCAGATCGGTGACCCGGACCATGGTGTGAAGATAGCGCATGGCGTCCGTATGCCTTGGGGGAGGGGCGGAAGTGAGGCTGTATAGCGTCAGAATGTCAGGGCCGCGACTCACGGCCCGTTACGCAACGCCCGCCCTCGCCTCGCCACAGATTTCCGGCTAACCACGCGCCGCAGCTCGAAACGCAGGCCCCATGACCGATCTGAACGACCAGCATGCCGATAATCCGGACCAGGGCTTCATCGCCCTGGTCGCCGACCTTGCGGCCGTCAGCGGACCGAACGGTCTGACGCTGCGCGAAATCCGCGATCGTCTGGACGAGCGGGCCTTTGGTCTGATGATCCTGATCCTGGCCATCCCGTGCCTGGTCCCGGCGCTGTATGGTGTGCCCCAGATCGTGGGCATTCCGATCCTGCTGCTGGCCGGTCAGATGCTGGTGGGTCGCGTTGAGCCCTGGCTGCCCGAAGGCATCCTGAAGCGGCGCGTGACCAAGGCCTGGCTGGAGCGGATGGCCGATTTCGCCACCAAGCGCATGGGTTGGCTGGAGCGTCTGTCGCGTCCTCGGTTGAAAATCTTCGCAGAAGGCTGGGCCGAGCGGGCGGCGGCCTTCTTCATGATCCTGGCCACGCTCACCATCGTCCTGCCCATGACCAATACGGTGCCGTCGGTGGCGCTCAGCCTGCTGTCGGTCGGCCTGATCCAGCGTGACGGGCTTTTCGTGGCGGCGGGCGCGGCAGTGGCGACGGCCTGGGCGACGGCCCTGATCGTGGTCGGCATCGGCTTCTTCGTGGGCGCAGGCTGGGCGGTCTCGCTGATGGCGCGGTTCGGCGGCTGATCACGCATCGACGGCGACACAAGGCCTCGCTATGAACGGGGTCCGATGAGAGCAACCTATCGTCTCCTGACCCGGTGGTGGACCGCCTTCGCACTGGCCGCGTCGCTGGCCCTGCTGGGCGCGGCGCATGCATTCGAACGGTTCGGCGGGCTGGATCCCTGCAATCTGTGCCTCAAGCAGCGCGAGGTCTATTGGGGCGCGGTCGTCGTCGCGGCCCTGGCCACGGGCTGGCATCTGATCAGCAGAGGCAGTCGGGGGACCCCTCGCGTGGCGGCCTTCCTGCTGGCGCTCGTGTTCACAACCGGCGCGATCACGGCGATCTTCCACATGGGGGGCGAGATGAAGTGGTGGGCCCTGCCGGCGACCTGCATGGGTGGCACGGTCGATGCCAGTTCGGCGGTGGACTTCATGCTGGGCACCGGCACGGTGGAGCCCATCGTCAGCTGCGGCGACGTGGCGTGGCGCTTCGCCGGCATCAGCATGGCAGGATGGAATGCCCTGATCTCGGTCGCCCTGGCCGGGTTCAGCCTGCTCGCCGCCAAGAGGCCCAAGGATGCCCGTGCTCCCAGAAACTAGGCCCCCAGAAGCTGACGCCCCTCGCGGACCGCTGCCGCGCCCCGGCTTGGGCGCGAGCCGTCGTCGCCGAGCGGAAATCCTGCGGGTCGATCACGCGGGCGAGTATGGCGCGGTTCACATCTATCGCGCCCAGCGGGCGGTGTTCGAGGGGCGGCAGGGCAAGACCGGCATAGCCGCCGACATGGCCGAGATGCAAACCCAGGAAGCCGTCCATCTGGCGCGGTTCGATGCCCTGCTGAACGCCGAGCGTGTGCGGCCTACGGTCCTGATCCCGCTCTGGCGGCTGGCGGCCATCGCGCTGGGCACCGGCACGGCCCTGATGGGCGAGAAGGCGGCTCACGCCTGCACCGAGGCGGTCGAGGACGTGATCGAGAAACACTATGCCGACCAGATCGCCGAGCTGTCGGACAGCGACCCGGCCCTGGCCGCCGAACTGACCGTCTTCCGCGACGAGGAACTGGCCCACCACGACCACGCCATCGAACACGGCAGCCGCGAGGCCCCGGCCTATCGGCTGCTGAGCGCGGTCATCAAGGCGGGATGCCGGGCGGCGATCAAGGTGTCGGAGAGGGTTTAGGGACGAGGGATGAGGGATGAGGGATGAGGCCCATCTCCTGCATTCCGCGCTCCAAGCCTCGAACCTAATCCCTCATCCCTCCTTTCACATCGAACGCCAGCAACAGCGTTCGCTGCGCCGGATTGTCGTTGTCGTCGGACAGGATGTAGAGGCGCGTTCCGCCATTCCTCGCCACGGCGGCGATGCCTTCGAAGTTGTCCGTGAGGCCGGGCAGTTTGAGCTCGATCAGGACGGGCCCAAGCGTGCCGTCTTGCGCCATGCGCCGGACCTGGGCGCGGGCATCCAGCGGCGGGCGATAGGAGCGCTGGACGACGAAGACGCCACTGCCAGACGGATCCCGATCCATGCCGGTGGTGCGATAGGCTCCGTCATCCAGAGCGTCCCGGGGTACGGGCGTGACGACAGCGCAGGCGGCCGGCGTGCAGTCCCAGACGCCGCCGGATTCGCCCGCCACGCGCCAGCCTGCGCCGAGCGCCGACAGGCCCTCCATGCCGTCGTTGGGGGTGAAGGCGACGTCAGGATGTCTGACCGGTGTGGGGCGGTTCACGGGCATCGTCACCGGCCCATAGTTCCAGATGCGGTGGTCGCGCTCGAAACTGACCAGGAGGTCGCCGCCGTCTGTGAGGGCCAATCCTTCGGCGTCGCCGTCCGCCTTGTCCGCGATGGGGGTGCCGTCGGCCAGGGTCAGTCGGCGCCAGGCTAGGCCGGCGACACCGATCAGCCGTCCGCTGCGGTTCAGCACCAGATGCCCGCGCACCAGATCGCCCGCATCGCTGACGCTGACGAAGCCGTCCTCGCCGATCAGCTTCAGGTCCGACAGGCTGTGCAGGGGCGAGCCCGCTTCCAGAACCAGTTCGACGCCGCCGGCAAACCGGACGCCTTCGGCCAGTCGCGCGCCACCGGGCAGGCCCAGGCCGACGGGGCGAATGCCGGGCGCGGTCGGCGTCCAGCCGGGCGGAATCGGCGGCGATACGACCGGCCAGGCCCCGGCGCAGGCCGCGATGGCCAGCGCCGCAAAGGCGGGCACCAATCGGGACAGGGCACGCATCGATAGGGTCTTCATGCGCTCAAGCGGCACGACGCCGCCGGGCCGGCGCTGCCCGGTCGTCGGCCTCGAACAGTTCGGCCAGCTTCTCGACCATGACGCCGCCCAGTTGCTCGACATCGACGATGGTGACGGCGCGCCGGTACCAGCGGGTCACGTCGTGGCCGATGCCGATGGCGATCAGCTCGACGGGCGACTGGGTCTCGATCCGCTCGATCACCTGACGCAGATGCTTGTCGAGATACAGGGCCGCATTGGCCGACTGGGTCGAGTCGTCGACCGGCGAGCCGTCGGAAATCACCATCAGGATCTGGCGGCTCTCGGGGCGGGCCTTCAGCCGGTCGTGCGCCCAGGTCAGGGCCTCGCCGTCGATATTTTCCTTCAGCAGGCCCTCGCGCATCATCAGGCCCAGGTTCTTCTTGGCCCGCCGCCAGGGCGCGTCCGCCGCCTTGTAAATGATGTGGCGCAGGTCGTTCAGCCGCCCCGGATTGGCCGGCTTGCCTGCCGTGATCCAGGCTTCGCGCGCCTGTCCGCCCTTCCAGGCGCGGGTGGTGAAGCCCAGGATCTCGACCTTGACGCCGCACCGCTCCAGCGTCCGTGCCAGGATGTCGGCACAGACGGCCGCCACCATGATCGGCCGCCCGCGCATGGAGCCTGAGTTGTCCAGCAGCAGGGTCACGACCGTGTCGCGGAACGGGCTTTCGCTCTCGGCCTTGAACGACAGGGGACTGGTCGGATCGGTGATGACGCGGGTCAGGCGGGCGGTGTCCAGCACGCCCTCCTCCAGATCGAAATGCCAGCTGCGGTTCTGCTGCGCCATCAGGCGGCGCTGGAGCTTGTTGGCGAGGCGCGACACCACGCTGGAGAGGGCCGTCAACTGCTGGTCCAGCAGGGACCGCAGTCGTTCCAGCTCCATCGGATCGCATAGACCGGCGGCGTCCACCACCTCATCGAAGGCTGTGGTGAAGACGCGATAGGCGTCGATGGCGCGTCCGTCGTCCTGGCTCTGCTGGAGATTAGGCAGGGCCCCCTCGTTCATCTCCGGACCGTCATCGGAGGCCTCGCCGTCCGGGTCGGCGGGCGTGCCGTCGGGACGGCTGTCGCGCTCGTCGCTGGCCTCCTGATCGTCGGCGGTGCCCTCCATCGACTGGTCGCCAGCGCCGGATTCGTCCTCTTCGTCCTGAGTCTGATCGTCGGACGGATCGGGCTCCTGTGGGTCGGGTTCGTCCTCGCCGTCATTGTCGGATCTATCGTCGCCACGCCCGTCGCCGGGGTCCATGTCCAGCGCGCGCAGCACATCCTTCAGCCGGTCGGCAAAGGCGGTCTGGTCGTCGGCCACCTCGGCCAGGGCGTCCAGCTTGCGCCCGGCCCTGGTCTCCAGATCGGTCCGGACCAGATCGAGCAGGGTCCCCGCTCCATCCGGGGCGCGCTGGCCCGTCAGGCGCTCGCGGACCAGAAGCGCCACGGCCTCGGCGACCGGCACCCGCTCGGCCTCATTGACGCGCAGCGCCCCGGTTTTTTCCAGCCGCGTCAGCAAAGCCGCATTCAGATTGGCGCGGACCCCGGCCAGCGACTTCGAACCCACGGCCTCGACCCGGGCCTGTTCGACGGCTTCGAAGACATCGGCGGCGAGGGTGTCGACGGGACGCAGCCGGGCGTTCAGCGCCTCGTCGTGATTGGCCAGTCGCAGGGCCAGCCGGTCCGCCTGACCACGCAGGGTGGCGCTGTCGCCGGCCGACGGATCGCGCGGCGGATGCGGCAGGGTCAGGACGCCGTTTGACAGCCGCGGCCCGTCGGACCCGAACGTCACCTCCAGCTCCGACTGCTCGGCCAGGGCCCGCGCCGTATGGGCCAGCGAGCGCTTGAAAATGTCGGCAGGGGTTTCGGCGGAGGCCATGCGGTCGATTAGCCTGTTGAGACGGGTCTGAGAAGGTGGCCACAACCCTTGAACGCCCGCCGCGTCCACGCGACAAGACCGAATGACCACGACATTCGGCCGCATCGCCTATGAAGCCCTCGACGTCTGCAACGGCGTGGAGATGGTGACGATCGAAGCGGGGGTGGCGCGCACGAGCCTGAGCCAGGGTGCGCAGGCCGTCGATATCGGGACGGGCAATGCCGGTGTGGCCATTCGGTTGGGCCAGACGTTCGGCCTGGAAGTCACGGCCATCGAGTTCGATCCGGTCATGGCCGAGCTGGCGGCGGCGCGGATCGCGGCGGCGGGGGGCGGCGTCGATCTGGTCCTCGGGTCGGCCGCCGAGGTGCTGCAACAGCGACCGCCCTTCGATCTGATCGTCGCCCTGGGGACGACCAATCTGACGGGGGAGGGACGGCCCAGTCCAGAGGCGGGGTTTGCGTTTCTGAGGCGGCATGTCCGGCCCGGTGGCTGGCTGCTGTGGGGCGATCTGGTCTGGCGGGGCGAACCCTCCGCGCCGTTGAGGCAGGTCGTGGAGGCAACCAATCTGTATACGGACGATAAGGGGTGGGTCGCAGCGGCACAGGGCGCGGGCTTTGCGCTGGAGTGGCGGGAAATCTCGTCACAGGCGGTGTTCGACGCCTATGCCCGCGATGCGGTCGGTGCCGCGCAGTCCTGGCTGGAGACGCATCCTGATGCACCCGAAGCGGATACGGTCCGCTTCCACGCCGACCGGATGCAGGCTGTCTTCGAGTTCGGCCACGGCCTGATCGGCTTTGGCCTGTATCTGTTTCGTGCGCCGGTCCCGGATAATCGCTAGCGCGATTTCCGGATGACGGACCTGATCACTGAGAGTCAGGCGGTCCGCAGGATGCCGTTCACGACCTGAACCGGCCATGGCGTCAGCCGACCGCCGGCGCAGGGACCCCCGGTGCACAGGCCGCTGAGCGGCTCGAACACCGCGCCGTGCCAGCCGCACAGGATCAGGTCTGCGTCGGGGGTCAGATAGCGATCCAGCTCTATGGCCAGCGGATAGCCGGCGTGGGGGCAGCGGTCGACATAGCCCGCCACCTGCCCGGCCTTGCGCACCACGAAGCCGTGGAAGAAGGCCTCGCCGATCTGAAGCACGAAGCCGCGCGAGCCCGGATCGGCGATGTCGTTCTCGGCGCACAGGGCGACATCGGGCGGGGTCTTCCAGACGCGCAGGCGCTCTGGCGGTGAGGCCTCGCTCATCCCATGGCCGCGCTGCGGGGTGGGGCCTCGCCCGGCACGCGGTCCATGGCCAGCAGTTCCATGCGGAAGACCAGAACGGAGTTGGGCGGGATCTGACCCGACGACCGCGCGCCATAGCCCAGCTCGGGCGGGATATAGACCAGCCACTCGTCGCCGACCTTCATGCGCTGCACGATCTCGGTCCAGCCGGGCACGACTTCATTGAGGGTGAAAACGGCCGGGATGCCGCGCTGATAGGAGCTGTCGAACACCGTCCCGTCGGTCAGGGTGCCCTCGTAGTGGACGCTGACCAGGTCGTTGCTGTCGGGACTTTCGCCGCCGGTCGGGCCGGACTTCAGGACCTTGTACTGGATGCCGGACGGCGTGGTCTGGATGCCGTCGGCCCTGGCGTTTTCGGCCATGAAGGCCTCGGCCTCGGCGATGGCGGGATCGACGGGCGGCGTGTCCTCGCCGCGGTTGCAGGCGGCCAATGCCGCGAGCATTCCGATGACAGCCAGTGGCCTAGCCCATCCGTAGCGCATATCCGGCCTCCTCAAGTCCTTGTCTGATTTCGATGGCGTGGGCCTCGCCGCGCGTCTCGACCATGATGTCGAACTCCGCGCCCTTGGCCGGGACGTCCAGCGCCAGGCGGTTGTGGACCACGTCGATGATGTTGCCGCCCAGGCCGCCGATGACGCCGCTCATCCTGGACATCATGCCCGGCCGGTCGTCGCCCAGGATGCGATAGACGATCAGCCGCTTCTCGCGCACCAGTTCACGGTTGAGCACCACGGCCAGCATCCGCGCATCGATATTGCCGCCGCACAGAACCAGCCCGACCTTCATCCCTTTGAACTTGTCGGGATAGGCCAGCATCGCCGCCAGCCCGCCCGCGCCCGCGCCCTCGGCCACCGTCTTTTCCAGCGTGGCATAGTAGGAGACGGCGGTCTCGAAATCCGCCTCCTGACAGACCAGGACCTCTTCGATCAGCGGGTCGGCGATGGCGAAGGGAATGTCGCCCACGGCCTTGATCGCGATGCCCTCGGCGATCGTCTGACCGCTGCACTTTGGGGTCTCGCCGCGCCGCTTGGCGCTGAAGGAGGGGTACATGGCTGCCTCGACGCCGAAGATGCGGATGTCCGGCTTCATCGCCTTGGCGGCCACGGCACAACCCGCGATCAGACCGCCGCCGCCGATGGGGATGATCAGGCCGTCCAGATCGGGCGCATCCTCCAGGAATTCCACGGCACAGACGCCCTGCCCGGTCACGATGCCTTCGTCGTCGAAGGCCGAGATGAAGACATAGCCCTTCTCGTCGCGCAGGCGGTGCGCCTCTTCGGTCGAGCCGGTGAAATCGAGGCCCTTGATGACCACCGTGGCCCCGTGTGCCCGCGTGCCGTCCGCCTTCACGAAGGGGGTGCCCTCCGGCATGACGATGGTGACGGGAATGCCCAGCCGACCGCCATGATAGGCCAGGGCCTGGGCGTGGTTGCCCGCGCTGGCCGCCACCACGCCGCGCCTGCGCTCGTCCGGCGTCAGCTGCAGCAGGCGGTTCAGGGCCCCGCGCTCCTTGAAGCTGCCGGTGAAATGCAGGTTGTCGAACTTGACCCAGACTTCGGCCCCGGTCAGCTGCGACAGACGACGGGAATGGCGCACCGGTGTGCGGTCGACCTGACCGGCGATACGGTCGCGGGCCGCCAGGATGTCATCGAAACTTACGC
>NZ_JAEMRO010000119.1 GCF_016463295.1 Brevundimonas sp. | reverse complement strand
GGTCAGACGGCGGCGGCGGCCTGGGTCGGGATGTTCTTCCTGGAGCGGGCCTGCGCCCAGCAGGTGGCCGCCCTGTCGGGGGGACGCGAACATGTGCTGATGGCCCCCGACGCGGCGCAGGAAGAAACCAAGGAACAGGGCAAGGGCATCGGCTTCATCTCCTCCCTGGCCTGGCCGGGGGCCCTGCGGATGCTGGATCGAAAGTCGCCGGGCTACGACGCGTGACATCGGCCGGGGGGCTGTGGATCGGGGTCGCAGCCCTTGCGGTGGCGACGCCGTGTCTGGCCGGTCCCTGGACCCAGCCGAAGGGTCAGGGTCAGATCATCGTCAAGTTCGAGGAGATGCGGGCGGATCAGGGGTTCGACCCCGACGGTAACCGGGTCGATCTGCCGGCGGATCGGCGCGACACGGCTCTGAGTGCCTTCATCGAATACGGGCTGACGGATACGCTGACATTCCAGTTCAAGGGTGACTGGCAATCGGGGAAAGACGCCTTCGTGGAATACGAAGGGCGTGGGCCGCTGGAGGTCGGGGTGACCTGGCGGGTCTGGCGCGACGACCGGACCTCCGTCAGCCTGTACGGCGGCTATGCCGATGGAGGCGAAGGGCGCAATGCGGGCTATGCCGCGCCGGGGGTCGGGGATCAGGACTGGGAGGTCCGGGCCTCGGTCGGTCGGTCGTTCGACGGCAATGGCAGGCGGTTCAGCCCGCGCAGTTCCTTCGTGGACGTGCAGGTGGCGCGGCGGATGCGGCAGGGTCTGCCGGACGAAACGCGCATTGATGCCACGGCGGGCTCTCGCTATGGCCGCAACTGGATGCTGCTGGCCCAGGCTTTCGGCGGCCAGACTGACGACGACGGGGCGCAGTGGCTGTCGGTCGAAACCTCGGTCGTCCGCGACATGGGCCAGTGGAGCCTGCAGGCGGGCTGGCGTCAGACGGTGCTGGGCCGGGAGACGCCTGCGGCTAGCGGCCCTGTAGTGGCGCTGTGGCGGCGGTTCTGAGCGCGGCGTTTTTACTCAGTCATTTCCGCGACGGAAACCGGAACAGTCCGCGTTACATCTCATTGAGTTGCGTCGACGGCGAAAGCCGCTAAGTCGGCATGCCCACTGACCGCCGGAGAGCCTGACGCGTGATCAAACGCCACTTCTTCCTGATTGCCGCCGGTGTGTTGCTGGCTCTGATGGTTCTGGCCGTCGTTCTGCGCATGGCGTTTGCGGGCGACGAAAAGGCGGGCGGCCGTGGTGGTCCCGGCGGTCCCGGCGGCAGAGGTCAGGCGGTGTCCGAGGCTGTGGTAGCCCAGCGTTCGTTCAGCGACCAGATCCGCGTGCTCGGCGTGGCGCGCGGTCGCCGCTCGGTCAACATCACCTCGTCCACCAGCGAACTGATCACCCGGGTTCTGTTCACCGACGGCCAGCGGGTCGCGGCGGGGACGCCCCTGGTCCAGCTTCAGGCGCGCGAGGAAGACGCCGGCGTCGGCGAGGCGCGCGCCCAGGTCGATCAGGCCCGGTCTATGTACAATCGCTACAAGACACTCAGCGATCGTGGCTTCGCCTCGCCCATGATGGTCGAGCAATACGAGACCGAACTGGCGACGGCGCAGGCGGCGCTGGCGGCGGCGCAGGCGCGCCAGGGCGACCGAACGATCCGCGCACCCTTCGCCGGCGTGCTGGGCCTCAGCACGGTGACGGCCGGCACGCTGGTCAATCCGGGCGGCATCATCGCGACCCTGGACGACATCGATGTGGTCCGCGTCGATTTTCCGATTCCGGAGCGGTATCTGTCGGTCCTGCGGCCCGGCGTTCCGATCACGGCGACCATCGACGCCTATGGCGACGAGACCTTCAGCGGCCGGATCGCCCTGATCGACACCCGGGTGAACGAACAAACCCGGTCGGTAACGGCGCGGGCGGAGATCCCCAATCCCGGCGGGCGTATACGTCCCGGCATGGCTGTGCGGGTCGCGGTCCAGCAGGGCCAACGCACTTCGGTGGCCGCGCCGGAAGCGGCCGTTCAGTATGAAGGCGAGGGGGCTTTCGTCTATCGGATCGCACGTGGCGAAAACGGCTCCACCGCCCAGCGGGTCGAGGTCGAGGCGGGGGCCGTCGAGGGCGGCTTCGTGGAAATCATATCCGGCCTGAACGCAGGCGACCGCATCGTCGCCTCGGGCCTGAACCGCATCCAGCCCAATGCGCCGGTCACCGTGGCCGGCGCGGGGGGTCAGCGCGGAGGAGCCCGTCAGGGTGCCGCCGCCGCACCGCAGGGAGCCGCGCGATGATGCTGTCCGACATGGCGGTGCGTCGCCCCGTCTTCGCGGCGGTGGCGGCGATCGTGCTGTGCGTGATCGGGGCGGCGGCCTTCTTTTTCCTGCCTGTGCGGGAGCTGCCAGACGTCGATCCGCCCATCGTGTCGGTCAACACCAGCTATGCCGGGGCCTCAGCCGAGGTCATAGAAAGTCGCATCACCGAGCCGATCGAGCAGCAGATCGCCGGCCTTCAGGGCGTCGAACGCATCAACTCGACCAGTCGCGACGGGCGTTCCAGCGTCTCCATCGAATTCGCCCTGGACCGCAACATCGACGACGCCGCCAACGATGTGCGTGACCGGGTCAGCCGCGTCGTGGGGCAGTTGCCGGATCAGGCCGAGCCGCCGGAAGTGGCCAAGGCGGACTCGGACAGCCAGCCGATCATGATCCTGTTCCTGCGCTCCACGTCGATGAACCGGCTGGAGCTCACGGACTACGCCGACCGCTATCTGATCGACCAGCTGGCCACCGTGCCCGGTGTCGCCCAGGTGCAGATCTATGGCGAGCAGCGCTATTCGATGCGTATCTGGCTGGATGCCGCAGCGCTGGCGGCGCGCGGCCTGACGGTCACCGACGTCGAGACGGCGCTGACGACGCAGAACGTCGAACTGCCGGCCGGGTCGCTGGAATCCGGCGAGAAGAACTACACCGTTCGCGTGGCGCGGACCTATGCCCTGGCCGAGGACTTCCGCCAGCTGCCGATCGGCACGCGCGGATCCGCGACGGGGGCGGGCACCACGACCGGCGGAACCGCCAATGCGGCCTCGACCGCGACGGCCCTGCCCAGCGGGGCCTCGACCGCCATCCAGGGCACGGGGGCCTATGTGACCCGTCTGGGCGACATCGCCCGCGTCGAGGAAGCACCGGAAGAGGACCGCCGCCTGTTCCGTGGCAATGGTCTGGACCAGATCGGTTTGGCGATCACCCGTCAGGCCCAGTCCAACGACCTGGCCATTTCGGACGGCGTAACCGAACTGCTGGACAGCGTGCGTGCCAGCCTGCCCGAAGGCACCGAACTGGTCGTCGGCTCGGACAACTCGGTCTTCACCTCGCACGCCATCGATGAGGTCTGGATCACCATTGGCATCTCCATGGCGCTGGTGGCCCTGGTCAATTTCGTCTTCCTGGGCTCGTTCCGGGCCGCGTTGATCCCGTCGGTGGTGGCCCCGATCTGCCTGCTGGCGACCTTCATCGTTCTGGCCCCGCTGGGTTTTTCGCTCAACCTGCTGACCTTGCTGGCTCTGGTTCTGGCGATCGGCCTGGTGGTCGACGACGCCATCGTTGTGACGGAAAACATCCAGCGTCGTCTGGATCACGGTGAGCCGCCACTGGTCGCGGCCGAGCGTGGCGCGCGTCAGGTGTTCTTTGCCGTCATCGCGACCACCATCGTGCTGCTGGCTGTGTTCGCGCCCCTGCTGTTCCTGCCGGGCTATGTCGGACGGCTTTTCGTGGAGCTGGCGGCCGCTATCGCCGCGGCTGTGGCCTTCTCCGCCTTCCTGGCCCTGACGCTGTCTCCGATGATGGCGTCCAAGATCCTGCGGCCGGTCACGACCGGCGGCTGGCTGGCCCGGCGGGTCGATTGGGGCATGGACAAGCTGAAGAACTCCTACGGCAACTCGCTTCAGGCCCTGCTGGGCAAGCGCATCGCCGTGTTCGGGGTGGTCGGGGTGATCCTGCTGGTCGGCGGCGGAGCCGCGGCCATGTTCCTGACTTTGCCGAACGAACTGGTGCCCCCCGAAGACCGGGGCCGGGTGCAGGTCCGGGTGCAGGGCCCGGAAGGGGCCGGCTTCGACTACACCCGCCGCATCATGCTGGGTCTGGAACCGATCCTGGCCGAATACCGGGCGAACGGCGAGGCCGACAGCTATCTGATCTCCGCCCCCGGCTTCGGTGGCGGCAGCTTCAACTCCGGCAACGCCAACCTGACCCTGGCCGACTGGTCCGAACGCGACCGCTCGGCCGATGAGATCGCCCAGGAGCTGAACGGCAAGCTGCGCAGCCAGACCGACGCCCAGGTCAACGCCAGCGTGCCCGGTGCCTTCCAGCGCGGGGGCGGCAACTCCAACTCGGTCGAGATGATCGTGACGGGGTCGGAGTATCAGGACATCTACAACTGGCTCCAGCCGGTACTGGCCGCCTCGCTGGAGAACCCCGGCTTCTCGCGCCCGCGTCTGAACTATGAGCCCAACTCGCCGCGTCTGCTGGTCGATGTCGATCCGGAGAAGGCGGCGGCGCTGGGCGTGTCGTCGCAAGCGATCGGGCGGACCCTTGAGACCATGTTCGGCTCGCGGCGCGCCACGACCTATCTGCGCGGCGGTCAGGAGTATGACGTCATCCTGCAGACCGAGCGCGACAACCGCCGGACGGTCGAGGACTTGGAAAGCCTGTATGTCGCGACCGGCAGCGGCCAGCTTGTGCCGCTGTCCGCCGTCGTCACGACCCAGACATCGGGCGATACGCCGGACCGGCGCCGTCTGGACCGCCAACGGTCCATCAGTCTTTCGGCGGACCTGAACCCCGGCACGACCATCGCCGATGCGACCGAGTTCCTCGACCGCGTGGCCAGCGAACAGCCGCAGGGCGTCGTCGCCACTCAGTGGGGCGGTGCGGCGCGCGATCAGCAGGAAGCGGGTGGAGCTGTGGCCGCGGCCTTCGGCCTGGCGCTGTTGCTGGTGTTCCTGGTGCTGGCGGCCCAGTTCGAGAGCTGGATCACCCCGGCGGTGATCATGCTGACCGTGCCCCTGGCGGCGGC
>NZ_JAEMRO010000118.1 GCF_016463295.1 Brevundimonas sp. | reverse complement strand
GCCGCGTCGCCGACCATGATGGCCCGCGCCGGATCGCCGCCCGCCAGACGCACCGCCTCCTTCAGATGCGCTCCGTTTGGTTTGCGCGCGCTGACCCGGTCCGGCCCCACGATGGCGGCGAAGTGGCGGGTCAGGTCCAGCGCGCCCAGCAGCCGTTCCGACAGGTCGCTGCGCTTGTTGGTCGCCACGCACAGGATGGCCCCCCGCGCCGCCAGTCGCTCCAGCGTCTCGACCACGCCGTCGTAGGGCCGCGAATGGTCGGCGATGTGGTCGATGTAGTCGGCGATGAAGGCGTCAAACAGTTCGGGCCTGGTCGCGTCTTCCTTGCTGGCTCCGGCTGCCGCAAACCCATGCTCCAGCAGCGCCCGCGCCCCACCGCCGATCAGGTTCGCCGCCCCCTCCATCGGCACGGTCGGCAGGCCCTCGCGCACCAGCATGCGGTTCAGCGTGCCGACCAGATCGCGATGCGTCTCCACCAGCGTGCCGTCCAGGTCGAAGGCGATGGTCCAGCCTTCCAGGTCGCGTTCCGTCAAGGCGGCATCTCCCAAGGGTCGCCGCGATAGGCTAGACCACCCGCCGTGACTAACCGCCGGACCGATTCATGACCAGACGCGCTGCCATCATCCTCGCCGCCGGCCAGGGCACTCGCATGAAGTCGCCGCTGCCCAAGGTGCTGCACCCCGTAGGTGGCCGCGCCATGCTGGATCACGCCATCGATGCGGCCGAGGCCCTTGGCTGCGAGCGGATCGTCGTCGTCGTCGGCAATCACTCTCCGGAAGTCCGCGCCCATGTGGTCAAGCGTCTGGGGGAGGGGGCCATCGCGGTCCAGGATCCGCCCATCGGTACCGGCCACGCCGTCCGCGCCGCCGAAGCCGCCTTGGCGGGGTTCGAAGGCCAGGTGGTCATCACCTATGGCGACGTGCCCTTGCTGAAGGCGCACGACATCGAGCCGGTCTTCGCCAGTGCCGACGGCGTCACCGTCATCGGCTTCGAGGCGCGCGACCCGGGGGCCTATGGTCGCCTGGTCATGGAGGGCGACACCCTGGCCGCCATCACCGAGGCCAAGGAGGCCTCGGCCGAGGTTCTGGCCCTGACCACCTGCAACTCCGGCGTCATGGCCGCGCCTTCGGCCCTGCTGTTCGACCTGCTGGCGCGCGTCACCAACGACAATGCCAAAGGCGAATACTATCTGACGGACGTGGTCGCCCTGGCCCGCGCCCAGGGTGCGCCGACCCGCGCCGTCATGGCAGACGAGGACGCTGTCATGGGCGTCAATGCCCAGGCTGAGCTGGCGGTAGCCGAGGCCCTGTTCCAGAAGGTCCAGCGCGAGACCTTCCTGGCCGCCGGCGTGACCATGGCCGCGCCCGAAACCGTCCATTTCTCGTTCGATACAGAGATCGGTGCAGGCACGATCATCGAGCCCTTCGTCGTCTTCGGCCCCGGTGCCCGGATCGCCCCTGGCGCGCGCATCCGCAGCTTCAGCCATATTGAGGGCGCGACCGTCGCCACCGGTGCCGAGGTCGGCCCCTATGCCCGCCTGCGCCCCGGCGCGGACCTGGGCGAAGGCGTCAAGGTCGGCAACTTCGTCGAGGTGAAGAATGTGCGGATGGACGCAGGCTCCAAGGCCAACCACCTGGCCTATCTGGGCGACGGCACCGTGGGCGCGCGGGCCAACATCGGCGCGGGCACCATCTTCTGCAACTACGACGGCTTCTTCAAACACCGGACGACGGTGGGGGCAGGGGCCTTCATCGGCTCCAACAGCGCCCTGGTCGCCCCGGTGACGATCGGCGAGGGGGCCATGGTCGGCTCCGGCTCGGTCATCACCCGCGATGTCGGTCCCGGCGACCTGGCGCTGGGCCGGGGCGATCAACTGGCCAAACCCGGCTGGGCTGCACGGTTCATGGACACGATGCGGGCGAGGAAGGCGAAATCTAGCTAGGGACGAACATCTATCGGCGTGACATCAACAGAAGTCGCTGTTGCGGTATCAATGACCTGCAGTCCGCAACTCATACCCGAATACACCTGGGTGACCCGATAGCGTCGCCCTGGGAGAGGTTGGAACGCGACTTGGTTGTTGCATTGACGACCGTCGAACTGAGCCCGGGCGGCGACATACAGCGGGTCTTGCACGTGCACTCTGACTTCAGCGGAACCCCCTAGACCTCTCCACGGGACTGCGGGCTGATCCACCGCCCGATATCGATTGCGGGAAAGGTAATAGTCGATCCGCAACGGTCGACCCGCGACAGGAAGATTGAAGATAGTCTGGCCTTGCAGTCCGACAGTGCTGGCGGGCGTGTAGATTTCCACAATGGCCGAAGACTCGCTCGTGGCAGGAGACGCATAGCCACCCCCGCCTCCCGCTACTGCCTCCGTGTAGGCCTCCGCCAATGAGACGCAGCCTGTGAGCGAGAGAGAAGACAGCACGATTGCAAGGCGTTTCATGAATGATCCCCGTTCGAGCGAAGGTATCGAGTAATCGCGCTGTGCGTGCCGGAATCCAGCTTTCAACATTGTGCTTCCCCCGATATGGCCTCCTAATCCGGGGAACGGGAGCAGCCAAGCGCCATGTCTGACCTTCAAAAGAAAAACGCCGGCGAAGCCGCCGCCCTACGTGTCGAGCCCGGCATGGTCGTGGGCCTGGGCACCGGCTCCACCGCCGCCTGGTTCGTCAAGGCACTGGCCGCCCGAAACCTGACCGGCCTGCGCTGCGTCCCCACGTCCGAAGCCACCGCCGAGCTGGCCCGCGAACTGGGCCTGACGCTATCGACGCTAGAGGACACGCCCCGCATTGACCTGACCGTCGACGGCGCGGACGAGATCGGCCCCGGCCTGGCCCTGATCAAGGGCGGCGGCGCGGCCCTGTTGCGTGAAAAGCTGGTGTGGGAGGCCTCGGCCCGGTGCCTGTGCATCGCCGACAGCGCCAAGGTGGTGAAGACCCTGGGGGCCTTCGCCCTGCCGATCGAGGTCGTCGCTTTCGGGCACAAGACGACCGCCAACCGCATCGCTGATGTCTTGGCCGATCACGACATCGCCATGCCCGCCCGCGTCCGCATGGCCGACCGGGGGCTGGTCCGCACCGACGGCGGCAATTTGATCTATGACGCCAGGTGCGGCGTCATCCACGACCCCGTCCGCCTGGCCGACGATCTGAAGCTGATCACCGGCGTTGTCGAGCACGGTCTGTTCCTCGATCTGGCCGACGAGGCGATCGTGGGCACGGACACCGGGTCCGAGACCCTGTCGCCATAAGCGAGGGGCTGGACCCACCAGACCCAGGCAGCGTTACTCCTGATCGGCCTCGCGCAGCGCCCTGTGCGCCCGTCCGATCGAATCCGCGATCTCGCCGCGCCCCGACTGACGGTTCGCGCGTGTCCTCTCTGCATCATACAACCCGCTCAGATAGGCCTGATCCCAGTTGGTCAGACTGGTGGCCGTTTCCGGGTCGTCGAACACGTTCAGGATCGATGCATACCGGCTGGTATCGGCCTTGGGATCGATCTGGGCCAGGGTAACCATGGCGACATAATCGGCCAGCTGCTGCGCGGACACGCTGGCGACCTGGTTGAAATCAAGGATGACGATCGTCCGGAACAGTTCGTCGACGATCTGGGTGGTCAGACGCGACGCCGCGAAGGTCGAGATGACGGGGCCAAAATCGTAGGGTGTGCTGCAGCTGCCGGTGCATTCCCCGGGAATGCTGACGGCGCGCTGGCCCGTCTGGGAATCGACCGGCATGCTGACCTGCCACCAGCGTACGGGCGCGTCGGACGCGACAAAATCTTCCAGGGCATCGCTGCCGCGATCCATGCCCGATCCTCCGACCCGAAAAGCGCGACGTCGCTCTTCGACCAGTTGTTCGGCCAGGGCGTCGGGCTGATCGGACGCGATGATCATGACGTTGGCCGTGCAGCCCGGCGCGCCGGGGTTCAGGCCCACATCCTCTGCCACGGTCGAGACGCGGTCCGCCAGATACTGCGCCAGTTCCGGTTTCAGGTTCGCCACACCTATGCAGATGTCGGAATCCCACCGCGCGATGCCCCGCCCGCGATTCGGGGCCGCCACCTCTCCGACAAAGTCGCGGATCATGGTGTCCAGCGGACGCCCGACCACCTCGATGTCCTCGAGATCGGTCGCCGGCAGCTGCTGGCTGGAGGGCGGAACCTGCGGCGTGGGCGGGTCCTGCGGATAGGCGGTCCCGATCAAGGCTGCGAGGGCGAGTGCGAGCATAGACGTTGAACCTTCAGAAGTAAGGCGACCGCCCTTGCCGGCGGATCGACAGGTCAGATCCCGTGCCGCGATCCTTACCTTGTCCAAGGCCGACCGCACGCCTAAATCCAACGCCGATATAGCGGCATTCCGTCGCCTGTTTCGTGACAAATCGTACATTTTCGACCCCGTCTTGCGGGTCTGACCGGAGCTCCAGTGACTTCTTACGACTACGACCTCTTCGTCATCGGCGCCGGCTCCGGCGGTGTGCGCGCGGCGCGCCTGACCGCCCTCGGCGGCAAGCGCGTCGCCATCGCCGAGGAGTTCCGCGTCGGTGGGACCTGCGTCATTCGCGGCTGCGTGCCCAAGAAGTTCATGGTCATGGCCTCCGAAGTCAGCCACGCGCTGGAAATCGCCGAGGGCTATGGCTGGTCCTTCGACAATGCGAAGTTCGACTGGCCGACCTTTCTGCAGGCCAAGGATGTCGAGATCGCCCGCCTGTCCGGCATCTATGCCGCCAACCTGGGCAAGGCGGGGGTCGATCTGGTGCATGGCCGCGCCGTCCTGACCGACGCCCACACGGTCCAGATCCTGAAGAAGGACGGCACGCCCGACCGCTCCATCACTGCCGAACGCATCCTGGTCGCCACCGGCGGCCGGCCCTGGATGCCCGAAGAGCTGGAGGGCATCGAGCACGCCATCACCTCCGAAGAGGCCTTCCATCTACCGGAACTGCCAAAGCGCATCCTCATCGCGGGCGGCGGCTATATCGCGGTGGAGTTCGCGGGCATCTTCGCCGGGCTGGGCGTCGAGACGACCCTGATCTATCGCGGGCCCAACA
>NZ_JAEMRO010000002.1 GCF_016463295.1 Brevundimonas sp. | reverse complement strand
CACATCCCCATCGGTCTCCGGGCGACAGCCCGGCGCTCCGCCGGCCCATCCCACCTTCAACCGGCTGCGGCATTCCGCAGGCGGGGAAGTAGCCTGCCTGGTTTTTCAGAGACCAAAGAAACAGAAAGAACCGATCGATCTCCGCCCTACCCCTTCACTCGCCAGGTTGCGCCGTCCGGCCCGTCCATGACGACGACATTCAGGGCATTCAGCCGGTCGCGGATACGGTCGGCCTCGGGCCAGTCCTTGGCGGCGCGCGATGTCGCGCGTTGCTCCAGCAGGGCCTCGACCTCGGCCTTCAAGGTCGCATCGCCGCCCTCGAACCATTGGTCCGAAGACAAGGTCAGCACCCCCAGCAGCCCGGCGGCCTCGATCAGGCTCCAGCGTGCCATGGCCACATCGTTGATGTCGGCCTCGGCGTCGTTCAGCAGGTCTCGCAGGGCATTGCCGAGGCCGAACACCTGGGCCACGGCCGCCGGCGTGTTCAGATCGTCCTCCAGCGCGTCCAGCACCGGGTCCAGCGCATTCTCGGCCAGTTCCATCTCGGCCTCTTCAAGCGTGGCCATGTCGAACCCGATCAAGGCCGCATCAGCGTCGCGCAACACGCCGTACAGCCGGTCCAGGTTCTTCCTCGACTGGTCGAGCAGCGCCTGGTTCCAGTCCAGCGGCTGACGATAGTGCGCGCTCAGCAGGGCCCAGCGGACCACCTCGCCCGGCATGGACTGCACCAGATCGTGCAGCAGCAGCACATTGCCGACCGACTTGGACATCTTCTCCGCATCGACGGTCAGAAAGCCGTTGTGCATCCAGTAGCGGGCATATTCCTGATGCGCGTCCGCCGAATGGGCGTGGCCGTGGGCGCAGACGCCCTGGGCGATCTCGTTCTCATGGTGCGGAAAGACCAGGTCGATGCCACCGCCGTGGATGTCGATAGGCAGGCCAAGGGTCTGTTCGATCATGGCCGAGCATTCGATGTGCCAGCCGGGACGCCCCTCCCCCCACGGCGACGGCCACGAAGGCTCGTCCGCCTTGGACGGCTTCCACAGGACGAAGTCATGCGGGTTCTTCTTGTAGGGCGCGACCTCTACGCGGGCCCCCATGATCATGTCGTCCAGATTGCGTCCCGACAGCCGCCCATAGGTCTCGTAGGACGAGACGTCGAACAGCACATGCCCCTCGGCCTCATAGGCGCAGCCGTGATCGATGATGGCCTGGATCTGGGCCACGATGGCGTCCATGTGGTCGGTCACATGCGGCGCGATGTCCGGCGGCGACACGTTCAGCTGGGCCATGTCGGCCAGATAGGCGGCCTCGTAGCGCGCGGTCACCTCGCCGATCGGCACGCCTTCTCTCGCGGCCTTCTGATTGATCTTGTCGTCCACGTCGGTGACGTTGCGGGCATAGACGACCTTGTCCGCCCCATAGGTCCGGCGCAGCAACCGCACCAGCACATCGAACACCACCGGAGGCCGCGCATTGCCGATGTGGGCGTAGTCATAGACGGTCGGCCCGCAGACATAGAGCGTCACCCGGTTCGGATCGCGCGGCGTGAACACGCGCTTTTCGCGGTGCAGGGTGTCGTGAAGCGTCAGCGTCATAATGCTGCGGTGCCTTGGAAGTGCTTGCGGCCAAGCCGGGGTCGCCCATATAGCCGTTTCGTCCCTTCCGCGAACAGCGGCGGGGACATTATTCAAGGGAGCGCGGCGCGCGTCCATCCGGGGCCATCGCCCCGGCGCTACTTCGCCGCAGACACACGACAGATGACCACTTCGACCAATGCTGCCCTGGTGACCGTCAACGATGCCCGCGACACCGTCGTGGTCCGACCCAGCCGCGACGAGGCCCTGAAGGCCGTCCGCACCCTGCTGGCCTGGGCCGGCGACAATCCCGATCGTGAAGGCCTGAAGGATACGCCCAAGCGGGTGGTCGACGCCTATGCCGAATGGTTCGACGGCTACGACGCCGATCCGGCCAAGGAGCTGAGCCGCACCTTTGAGGATGTTCAGGGCTATGACGACATGGTCCTGCTGCGCGACATCGAGGTGGAAAGCCACTGCGAGCACCACATGGCCCCGTTCCTGGGCAAGGCCTATGTCGCCTACATCCCCACGGAAAAGGTCGTCGGAATCTCCAAGCTGGCCCGCGTGGTCGAAATCTTCTCGCGCCGTCTCCAGACCCAGGAAACCCTGACCCAGCTGATCGCCGAGGCGATCGAAACGAATCTGCAGCCCGCCGGCGTGGCCATCCTGATCGACGCCGAGCACCAGTGCATGACCACCCGAGGCGTGCATCACCGCCACGTCTCGACGATCACCACCCGCTTCACCGGCGTGTTCAAAACCGACGAGGCGCTGAAGGATCGCTTCCTGAAGCTGGCCAAGGGCTGATCACCGCCATTTTTGCGCCCGCAAGGCGTGAATAACTGCGGTTGAAGCGATGCGGGAACGCAATGGGTGCCGAACGTGCTTTACAAGCGCGAACCGGGACGCCAAGAAACGACCCGAGTTAATGTTGTCGCCTGCCGCGTGTCGCGCCGGGCTTGAGGGAGAACCAGCGTATGGGCGCTAAACTTTCCGGTCCTGGCGGTGGCAAGGGCAAGACGATCGAGCAGAACTCGGACATCAACGTCACGCCGTTCGTCGACATTATGCTGGTGCTGCTGATCATCTTCATGGTGGCCGCACCGCTGGCCACCGTCTCGATCAAGCTGGACCTGCCGCCGGCGATCCCGAACCCGAACGACCCGAACCCGAAAGAGCCTGTCTACATCTCCATCCAGGAGGGCGGTCGCCTCTTCATCGCCGAGAACGAAACCGCCATCGACCGCCTGGCCGCCGACGTCTGCGCCGCCCAGGAAGTCACCACCACCTGCCAGGACGAACGCGTCTTCGTCCGCGCCCAGGCCGAGGTGAAGTACAACCAGTTCATGGAAGTCATGAACGAGCTGCAGGACAAGGGCTTCTTCAAGGTCGGCCTGCTGAACGAAGACATCGAATAGGCCTTCACGCCTGTTCCATACGAAAGAAGCCGCGCCCTCCGGGACGCGGCTTTTTCATTGGCGGCGATCCGATGACGGACCGAGTGTCGAAAGACCGTAGGGCCTATTCCACCGACTGGCGCGGCGTCGCCGGTGCCGCGGCACCCGCCTGATACGGCTGCGGTCCCGACGGAGCTTCGGCAGCCGGGGTGCGCGGCGTCGGCTGCGGTGCCCGGGTCGCCGGCCTCGCCGCCGGGCGCGACGGCGTCCGTCGGGCCGCGGGCCGCGGGGTCGGTGCCGGCGTGGCCGTCGAAGCCGCCGGGGTCGGCGCGGGTGCAGGCGCGGCGGCGGCATTGGCGGTCGGAACGACGGTCGGGGCCGGTACTGATGCGTCGGCCGCCGCAGCGGTCGCGGCCCGGGCGGCCAGTTGCTGACGCGCGGCAAAGCGGCGGGCCAGTTTCTCGGTCAGTTCACGGGCGGCCGCCGGCTCCATCTGGGCCATGACCGCCGCCAGCGAGCGCGGCCGCATGGCTGCCGCGACCGGCAGGCGCACATCGTCGCTCAGGGTCGCGAACACCCGCGCCGCCTCCTTGGGGCGCATGGCGGAATAGACGGCGACCAGCCGATCGTTCTCGGCCTTTTCCTGCTCGCTGACCTGACCCAGCAGCTGCTGCACCTCGGCCTTGACGGCCTCCAGTGCCTGGACGCGGGCATCCAGCTTTTGCTCGGCCGTCGCCATCAACGGCAGCATGGACGCCAGATCGGTATCGCGGGCATCCAGCTGGGTCCGGCGCGACTGCAGCGATTGCAGAATCCGCAACTCGGCCGGCGAAATCCCGGCCTGCTGCGCCAGCTGTTCCGGCGTCAGGGCACAGACGGCGGCGGCCGGTTTCACCGCGGCCGCAGCGGCGACCGGTACGGCCTCCTCGGCCCAGGCCTGGGCTCCCTCGAAGAGACCCGGCGCAATGCCGACGGCGCGCACGACCACCACCCCGCCGATGGCGACAGCGATCAGGGGCAACAGGCGCGGTATCTTGCTCATGGTCGGCTACTCACAGGAGCCCTCAAGTCGCCTGCACGCCGCGCGTGAAGGTATAGGGCAAGAAGGACAAATCAGGCGGCGAACAGGTCTTCGTCCAGGTTACGACGCGCTTGGTTGAGGCTTTGCTTCGCGGCTTGGTTAGCGGTCATCGCGCCCAGGATGGCCGATACGTTCGATCCGCCGGGCGCTTGGGCACGGGCCACCGCCGGCGCGGCCATACCCTGGATGCGCTCGGCCAGAGCCGCCATGCGCAGAGCGCGCTCGTCATCCGCCGTCGTGACGGCCGGCTTGGCGACAGGCGCGGGCGCAGGCCGTGGCGCAGCGACGCGCAGTTCCAGCGGCGCTTCTTCGGCGACGGCACGGGCCGGAGCGGCGGGAGCCCGGGCGATCAACCCTTCCAGCTGCGCCTTGACCTCGCGGGCCTTCACGATGCGGTCGTGCAGCAGGTCGGTCTCATGGCCCGAAGCCCGCAGCGTCGCCAGCGCCGTCTCGGCCCGGCCCGCCGCCGTATTCAGCTCGGTCACCGCCGAGGCGAACGCCTGCTGTCCCGCCCGCAAGGCCGACAGCTTGCGCTCCAGCCGCACGCCGTATCCGAGCGCCGCGACCAGCAGCACCATCAGGACACCATCCAGGATCAGACCGGTCATCAGCGTTTTCCTCCAGTCAGGCGGGCGGCGGCGTCGATATTGATCGGGGCCTCCACACGCACGGCGATATGCTGGCCCTTGCGGCCCATCTTGCCGGTGGTCAGCGGTATGGTTCCAGCCCGGATCGAGATGTCCGAATCCGGCGTGACATTGAACATCATGGTGTCGCCGACCTTCAGGTTCAGAACCTGCGACAGCGGGGCCTGTTGCTCGTCCAGCACGCAGCGGACCTCGGTTTCCGTGGTCCAGAGCTCGGTAGCCAGGTGGCCTTCCCAGATGTTGTCGCGTCCAAACTTCTCACCCATGAACTGCTGCAGCAGCATCTTGCGGATGGGCTCCAGCGTCGAATAGGGCAGCAGCAGTTCGACCCGACCGCCGCGGTCCTCCATGTCGATGCGCAGCTTGACCAGGATGGCCGCATTGGCCGGGCGCGCGATGGCGGCGAAGCGCGGATTGGTCTCCAGACGATCCAGGTTGAAATGCACCGGCGTCAGCGGCTCGAAGGCTGCGCGCGCGTCGTTCAGGATGACCTCGACCATGCGCTGGACCAGCACGCGCTCGATCGTCGTATAGGGCCGCCCCTCGATCCGCAGCGCCGCCGTGCCCCGGCGTCCGCCCAGCAGCACGTCGACGATCGAATAGATCAGATTGGAATCGACCGTCAGCAGGCCATAGTTGTCCAGCTCCTCGGCCCGGAACACGGCCAGGATCGCCGGCAGCGGGATCGAATTCAGATAGTCGCCGAACCGGATCGAGGAGATGTTGTCGAGGCTGACCTCGACGTTATCGGAGGTGAAGTTCCGCAGGGACGTCGTCATCAACCGAACCAGGCGGTCGAACACGATCTCCAGCATCGGCAGGCGTTCGTAGGAGACCAGCGCCGAGTTGATGATGGCCCGGATGCCCGACCTTTCGGACCCGTCGTCGTCGCCGAGATCGAAGCCCAGCAGGCTGTCGATCTCGTCCTGGTTCAGGACGCGTTCGGACAGGCCGGAGGCGCGATCCTCGTCCTCTTCGCCCAGCGGGTCGATCGGTTCGGCGAAGGCGGCGTCCGTCATGCCTACTGCACCAGCATTTCTTCGATCAGGACCGCGTCCACCTTGCCCGGCGCCGCCACCAGATTGACCCGGCGCAGGATTTCGGCCCTCAGCTGGAAACTGCCCGCCGATCCGGCCAGATCCTCGGGCCGCAGCTCGCGCAGGAAGCCCTGGAACATGTCCTGCAGGCGCGGCATCTCGGCCTGCAGCTGCTCGGCAACGTGCGCGTCCTTGGTTTCCAGCGTCAGCTTCAGCTTCATGACCATGGGCCGACCTTCCGGCCCCTGAATGTTCATCACCATGTCCGGCAGGGTGAAGAAGGTGACGCCGTCAGGCCCCTCGGCGATTACGCCCATGGACGGATCGGCCTCGCCCTCGGCACCGCCGCCATGGTCGCCGCCTTTCTTCTTCTCTTCGCCGTGACCGGCGTCGGCCTTGGCCTCGCCGTGCTCGCCGCCCTCGGCTTCAGCGGCTGCAGGCTTGGGCTGGAGCATGAAAAAGGCCGCAGCCCCTCCCCCGCCCAGCACCAGCACGGCAGCCGGAATGGCGATTAACAACAGCGGGATTTTCTTCTTCTTGGGCGCGGCATCCCCACCCTCCCCGCCTTCACCTTCCGCGGCGGGCGCATCGGACACGGCCGGCAGGTCGGCGTCACCGCCGCCCTTCTTGTCCTTCTTCTTGCCGAACTTCAGCATGCACAGCGCCCCGGAGAATCTCAGCCTCCATTCGACCGTTTTTTGGTTAACGAGCCGCTAAGAACCGGCAAATCCTGCCGGGTGCACTCTGGCTTCATCCAGTCCAAAGGCCCGCCACCACTGGATTAACCGTGTTGGCACGACCGTTGCGAGGCCCCTTTGCGAAAGGAGCCGCTCATGGAAAATGCCGCCTACGTCGGACTGTCGCGCCAGATGACGCTCCGCCGCGAGCTCGACATCGTGGCCAACAACATCGCTAATGCCGACACCACCGGCTTCAAGGTCGAGCAGCTGCTGGTCGGCACAGAGGTCGGCGAGCGCGCCCGCAACGCCTTCATCCGCCCCAGCGCCAGCTTCGTCTTGGACAAGGGCGTCGGCCGCGACTTCGGCCAGGGCGCACTGGAACAGACGGGCCGCAGCCTGGACTTCGCCATCGAGGGCGAAGGGGCCTTCTTCAAGCTGCAGGACGGGGCCGGCGAGGCCTATACCCGCGACGGGGCCTTCACCCTGAACGCTGAGGGACAGCTGACGACCGAGGGCGGCGCGGCCGTTCTGGGCGACGGTGGCCCCATCATCCTGGACCGCGCCTTGGGCGAACCCGCCGTTGGCCCGGACGGCACGATCAGCCAAAACGGTCAGCTGACGGGCCGTATCTCCGTCGTCCGCTTCGACACCCTGTCGGTGCTCGAAAAGGGCGGCGACGGCCTGTACCGCAACGCCTCGAACACCACGCCCGTCGAGGCGACGGACGCCCGCGTGCGTCAGGGCATGCTGGAAGGCTCCAACGTCAATCCGATCCTCGAGATCACCAATCTGATCGAGATCCAGCGAGCCTACGAGAGCATATCGCGGATGATCGAAAACACCAACGACCTGTCCCGTCGCTCGGTCGAGCGGCTGGGCCGGGTGTCGTAAGGAGAGACTGAACCATGCGCGCACTCCGCACCGCCGCCTCCGGCATGGCCGCCCAGCAGCTGAACGTGGAGGTCATCTCCAACAACATCGCCAACATGAACACCGTCGGCTACAAGCGCCAGCGGGCCGAGTTCCAGGACCTGCTGTATCAGAACGTCGAGCGGATGGGCGCACAGTCGTCCAGCCAGGGCACGGTCGTCCCGACCGGCATCCAGATCGGTGCAGGCGTCAAGGCGGGGGCGGTCTATCGCGTCACCGAACAAGGCACCCCGACCAATACCGGCGGGTTGTACGACGTGGCCATCGACGGGCGCGGCTATTTCCAGATTCTGTTGCCCTCGGGCGAAACCGCCTTCACCCGCGCCGGCAACTTCGCCCTGAACGGAGAAGGCCAGCTGGTCACCGACGACGGCTATGCGGTTCAGCCCAACATCTCCATCCCGCAGGATGCGGTCGATGTCTCCATCTCCAAGTCCGGCCAGGTCCAGGTCATTACGGCGGGCGAGACCGAGCCCTCCATCGTCGGCCAGCTGGAGATCGCCACCTTCTTCAACGAGGCGGGACTGGAAGCGGTCGGCGACAACCTTCTGCTGGAAACCACGGCCTCGGGCCCGGCCAATGTCGGCACACCCGGGGAGGTCGGTTTCGGCCAGTTGCTGCACAAGTTTACCGAGGCCTCGAACGTCGATGCCGTGGCCGAGATCAGCTCGCTGATCATTGCCCAGCGCGCCTATGAGATGAACTCCAAGGTGATCACCACCGCAGACCAGATGCTGTCCGTCGCCTCGCAGGTGAAGTCATGAGGGCGCTGATCCTGGGGGCCGCGCTGGCCTTGGCCGTCGCGGGTTCCGCCTTCGCTGGCCCGGTGACACTGAAGAGCAATCCCGTCGATTCAGACGGCCAAGTCACATTCGGCGACCTGTTCGACGGAGCCGGCGGCGCGTCTGGCGTCGTCGTGGGCCGCCGGGTCGGCCCTTCCATTGTGTTCGAGGCCGGTCAGCTCCAGAGCCTCGCCCGTCAATCCGGCCTGGACTGGGCAAATCCGACCGGGTTGCGCCGCGTCGTGGTGCGTCATGCCGCGGAGGCACCCGCCGTTTCCGCCACTATCGCGCCCACGGCCTCTTCTAATGCAGCTGTCGCGCCCACCTATGCCCCTGCCCGCGCGGCCTACGGGGACCGCGTCATCAGCCGCAACGACCTGGTCGAGGTCGCCTTCGAATCCGGCGGCATCCGCCTGACCGTCACCGGCCGCGCCCAGCGCAACGCCGGGATGGGCGAGCCCGTCGCCGTGCTGAACCTGCAGTCCGGCCGCACCATCGACGCCGTCGCCACCGGCCCCGGCCGCGCCATCGCGGGCCCTGCCGCCCAGTCCGCCCGCTCCAACCAGTTCGCCGCTCGCTAAGAGGGATCACAGTTCATGCGTACCGCCCTGATCACCACCGCCGCCCTCGCCTCTACCCTGGCCCTCGGTGCCTGTTCGACGGCCGTGGAGGCTATCCGCGGGCCGGAACTGGCCCCCATCGGCTATCCGGCGGCCCTGGTCCCGACCAGCCAGGTCTATCTGCCGACGCCCGAGCAGCAGCGTGCGGACCGCGCCGCCAGCGCCAACAGCCTGTGGCGGGTCGGGTCGCGGACCTTCTTCGGCGACCAGCGCGCCCGTCGCGTCGGCGACATCCTGACCGTCAACATCGACATCGACGACCGCGCCCAGACGCAGAACTCCACCCAGCGCAGCCGCACCAATGACGCCTCGGGCGGGGTCACAAACTTCTTCGGTCTGGAGAACAACTTGGGTCGCATATTCCCCGGCGGTTTCGACCCGGCGAACATGGTCGGCATCGAGGGCGAGTCCAACGCCAGCGGCTCGGGCTCGGTAAACCGCTCGGAGCGGGTTTCGTTGACCATCGCGGCCGTCGTCACCGACGTCATGGCCAACGGCAATCTGATGATCCAGGGCCGTCAGGAAGTCCGCACCAACCGCGAGGTACGCGAGTTGACCGTCGCCGGCATCGTCCGGCCCGAGGACATCAGCTCGGCCAACACCATCGCCCACACCCAGATCGCCGAGGCCCGCATCAGCTACGGTGGTCGCGGCGACATCAGCCGGGTCCAGGCCACGCCTGCGGCCCAGTCCCTGGTGGAGCGGTTCAGCCCGTTCTGAGGCCAGAACCGCGTGTAGCCTCGGATGGGCAGGCGCCGCCGCATCCTTGACGGCGGCGGAACATCCCGGGCTTGATGATCGTTCATCGCTTCGAACGACAGCGGGGTCGCGACATTGTCCGTACTTTCAATCCTGGCGACGCTGATCGGTGTCGCCAACGTCCATGCCGCACAGGAACCTGCCTGGACCTGGACGCTTTATGCCGACAGCGCGCCCGTCGTGCTGGCCAACGAAATCCCTGACACGCCCAGCCTGCGCACGACTCTGGAGTGCGAACCGGGGTCCAGCGTGGCGCGGGTCACCCTGTATCAAGCCGCAGGCATGACCGGCATGACCCGTCTGGCGGCCGGCTCATCGACCGCCATGACCGAAAGCGAGGCTGGACGTGGCGGGTCGGCAAAACTGGCCCTGCGGACCGACCACCCGGTCTTTGCCGCCTTTGCCGCGGACGGCAATCTGTCGATGACAGCGGGCGAGACGCGACGCACCATCGAAATCCCGCAGGCCCATCTTGCCAAGCTGCGCCGGTTCGCCGAGCTTTGTTCCGGCTAACGGTCGGAGTATCCCATGCGTCGCGCGTCCCTGCTGATCCTCTTGGCCACGACCGCGCTGGTCGGTGCCTGTTCGACGACGACGCCGGAAGTTCCAGCCACAACCGTCCCAAGCTCCGGCGCGCCGCAACCCGTCGAGGGCTACGACTGGTTTCTGTCGGAAGACGGCACCAACGCCAAGCTGGCTTACGGGACGGCTCAAAGCGACGACCTGAAGCTGGGTCTGGAGTGCGCACGGGGAACGGGCAAGCTCGACCTCACCGCCAGCGCGGACAAGGGAGCGTCGCCGGAAATCCATATCGAGTCCGGCGGCGACACCGAGCGCTATGCAGCCGCCGCAGAGCCCGCCGAAGTCCACGACGGCCTGATCCTGACGGCCGAGGCCGAGGGCGATGCCCCGGTCTTTCAGCGTTTCCGCCGGATCGGCTGGCTGGCCGTATGGCAGGGTGGCGCGCGCCAGACCTATGTCCCCCAGCCCGGCTCGCGCGACCGCATCGAACGGTTCTTCGCCTTCTGCGCCTAGTGCGGGCGATCATGGCTTGACGTGGGCCCGCCCCTCCGATGCATTCACCCGGAACCCGTCAGGGGTTTGGGGGTCCTCATGAAATCCGTCATCGCCGTCAGTGTCCTGGCCTTGCTGTCCGCAATGCCCGCAGCCGCGCACGCCCAGCCCACCGGCCAGGCACCGGGCAATTCGACGCAAGCCCAAGCATCGAATGCCGACCTGGCCGTACTGCTCGCGGATTACGAGGCCTATCTGAAAGCCAACGATCCGATCACCGCCGGCATGGACGGCGACCGTGCCGCTCTTTCGCGCCTGCCCGATATTTCGCGCGAGGCCGAACTGGCGCGTCGTTCGCCACTTCAGGCCTTCAAGACGCGACTGGAGGCGGTTCCCGTCGCTGGCTTGTCGGACAACGAGGCCCAGAACCGCGCCTTCCTGCTGTTCCTGATCGACCGCGACCTGGAAGGCATCGGCCTGGACACCAGCCGTCTGGCCCTGAACTCCGAAGGGGCGGTCGGCCAATCCCTGGCCTATATCGCCTCCGTCACCCGCATTGCGACCAAGGCCGATGCCGAGGCCTGGCTGTCCCGCCTCGCCGGCATGCCCGCCATGTATGACGCGACCCTGGCCCATGCCCGGCGCGGTCTGGAGACAGGCTTGATCCAACCCCGGTCCGTCGTCGAAAGCGCGATGACCTTGGCCCGCAGCGATGTCGGCCTGACGCCCGAGACCGATCCCCTGCTGGCCCCTTTGACGGCTCTACCCGACACCATCCCGGTCGCCGATCAGGCCGCCCTACGCGCCGCTGCCGCCGCCATCGTCGCCGGAGAGATTGCGCCCCGCCGAGCAGAATGGCTGCGCTTCCTGACCGATGACTATCTGCCCGCCACCCAGACCGAACCCGGCATCGGCCAGCGGCCCGGCGGTCGTGACCTCTATGCCTATTTCGTTCGCGGCTACACCACCACCGACCTGACGCCAGATCAGGTTCACGCCATAGGCCTGGAGGAGGTCGCCCGCATCCGCGCCCGCATGGACGAAGAGATGCAGGCGGCGGGCTGGACCGGCGACTTCGCGGGCTTCCTCGCCTTCCTGCGTTCCGATCCGCAGTTCTATGCCACGACCCGCGAGGATCTGCTGGAGAAGGCGTCCGAAATGGCCAAGCGGGCCGACGATGGCCTGCCCGCGCTGTTCGGCACCCTGCCCCGCCTGCCCTATGGTGTCCGGCCCGTGCCGCGCGAGATCGAGGCCAATTACACCACCGGACGCTACTCCCCCGGGTCGCTCAAGACCGGCGTCGCCGGCGGTTATCTGGTCAACACCTCCAGCCTGGACCAGCGACCCCTGTACGAACTGCCCGCACTGACCCTGCACGAGGCCGTGCCGGGCCACCATCTGCAGCTCGCCCTGCAGCAGGAGGCCGAGGACCAGCCCTATTTCCGACGCGGGGCCGACGTCACCGCCTTCATCGAGGGCTGGGGCCTGTATGCCGAATTCCTGGGTGAGGAGATGGACTTCTATCGCACGCCCTACGAACGCTTCGGTCGGCTATCCTACGAGATGTGGCGCGCCTGCCGTCTGGTCGCCGACACCGGCCTGCACTGGCTGGGCTGGGACATCGAACAGGCCAGAGCCTGCTTCCGCGACAACTCGGCCCTGGCCCCTCTGAACATCGAAACCGAGCTTCAGCGCTACATCGGCTGGCCCGGCCAGGCGACAGGCTACAAGATCGGCGAAATCCGGCTGCGTGCCATTCGCAGCCGAGCTGAGGCCGCCCTGGGCGACCGGTTCGACATCCGCCGCTTCCACGACGCCCTGCTGGTCGATGGGGCCTTGCCGCTGGAACTTCTGGACGCCCGCATGGACTGCTGGATCAGCGAGGAAGTGGCTCGGCCTCTGCCCTAGAGCCCCAACCCCGCCCGCGCCTTCTTCGTCAGCTTGGCCGCAATAATCCCGTGCGCGATCGCCAGATGCTCGGCCAGTTCATCGTCCGGCCAGGTGTCGATATCGTCCAGATGCACCCATTTCGCCCGCGCCAGATAGGGGGCCGGGCGGGCGCGGCCATCCTCGGTCAGCACCTCATAGGCGATGTCTGACACCTTGAACGACAGCCCACCCTGCCCGCCGACCATGGCGAACATCTTGCCCCCAACCTTGTAGCAGTCGTGGTCGTCACCGAACGGATGATCCAGCGTGACCCCGGTCAGGGCCAGGCAGACCTTGCCTACACCCTGCCGGTCCACCTCTAGGCCTCGATACCGACGCCGATCGGACAAACCACGCCGGTCCCGCCGATCCCGCAATAACCGGCGGGGTTCTTGGCCAGATAGCCCTGGTGATAGTCCTCGGCGAAATAATAGGGACCCGCTGGCGCGATCTCGGTGGTGATCTGGCCGCGCCCCGCCTTTGACAGCGCCGCCTGATAGGCCTCGCGCGACGCCTCCGCCTCGGCCCTCTGGTCTTCGTTCAGATAATAGATGGCCGAGCGATAGGTGCTGCCGATGTCATTGCCCTGGCGCATGCCTTGCGTCGGATCGTGGTTTTCCCAGAAGGCTTTCAGCAGTTCGGCATAACTGATCTCCGCAGGATTGAAGACCACCTGCACCACCTCGGTGTGGCCGGTGCGCCCGGTGCAGGTCTCCTCATAGGTCGGATTGGGCGTGATCCCACCTGAATAGCCGACCGACGTCACCCACACGCCGGGCAGCTGCCAGAAGATGCGCTCCACCCCCCAGAAACAACCCATGCCGAAGATCGCCGTCTCGAACCCCTCCGGATGCGGCCCCTTCAACGGGCGACCCGAGACGAAATGCACCTCGTCGGTCGGCAGCGGCGTATCACGACCCGGCAGGGCGGTGTCGGCGGTCGGCAGTTCGGTTTTCTGAAACAGCATGGCGATGATCCTCACGAAATCGGCTTTGCACCCATATGGGGACAACAACCCCGCTTGCCGAGGGGGTCCGCTTGTTCTATCAGCCTGCCCTCCGCTGGAACGACCGTCCGGCGGCTTCACGCGCGTCGTGGAAACGGACAGGTGGCGGAGTGGTCGATCGCGCACGCTTGGAAAGCGTGTGTAGGTGAAAGCCTACCGAGGGTTCGAATCCCTCTCTGTCCGCCACGCACTTCCTGGATAACCGCCGGGTCCCTATAACACGGGAAATAACCCCGACATTACCGCGCCTTCGTCGAACCCGGAGACAGACAGCCTGTCTCTGATCGAGTGATCTTGCCTGCAACACGCCGTTTTTGCCGGCCCCGTCTCCGCTCGCCCGGCGACGGGTCGTTTTTGCCTGTCCCTGAAAACAGGGAAGTACAGGGAAATTGCTCGAATTTGCGATTCGAACGCCCCTCATCCCAACCCGGAAAGCCCCGCTATGACTGGGATTCCAAGCGGGCTCAGCGTCGTTTTCCCGGAAGAGGAACAGGGAATTTCACACCGCTGAACAGGGAATATTTTCAGAGGAACAGGGAAGCTCTCTGCCGGATCAGGGATGCCGCGCCTGGGTATCAGCCGCCGGCGTAGAGACGGCGCTGTGCTTCCCAGTCGAGGGGCATCTCGTGGCGGGTGACCGCCTCCAGCGTCAGGCCGGCCGGCAGGCAGCCGTCGAGGATCGCCGCCTTCAAGTCCGGGGCTAGGAAGGCTGTGCGGATCGTTCGGGCGGCGTAGGCTGCGGTCACACCTTCAGCCTCGGCGATCTGGTTCAGTGTCTTGGCCTGCCCCGTCAGCAGTTGGCGCTTCCAGGCCTCGGCACGGATCAGGGCCGCGCTGAGCGCAGGGTCGGTGGCGCGGTGATGGATCGCGGACTGACCATCCGGCCCGATGGCCACCTTGGCCCCGCCGCGTTTCACAACCCGGACCGGGATGGTCAAAATCCGGTCGGATGCCCGGCGCTCGAGCCGGTCGATCGAGATCCGGTCCTGCGGTCCCAGGTTGCGACTTGCCTGCTCAAGCATCGCCTCATCGAACTGGAGGGTGACGGCGTCGCTCGTGACCTCAACACGGTCGACCAGATTGCGGATCGCGAGCCAGTCCGGTGCCCCCTCGGTCTGGATACAGAGCTTCAACTCGTGCAAGCGAGTGGCCACGATCTCCTCCACGATGTGGGCCGAGATGCGCGGCACGGCGCCCAGGTTCTGACGCCGCCCGGCCTGGATCGGGCTCGAGACATAGTACCGGTAGGTGGTTTTGCCGGGCCGCGCCGCTTTGAGCGGCGTCATGCGATTGCCGGCGGAATCGAAGATGATGCCCTTGAACGGCGCACCCTTCTGAGGCCGCCGCACCTCGCCGGGCTTCCTCGTCTTGAGGTCGTTCTCGGCCAATCGCGCCTGGACCGCATCGAACACGGGCCGATCCACGATGGACGGATGCTGGCCCGGGTAGCTGGTCTTCTTGTGGGGGATTTCTCCAACGTAGGTCCGATTGTGCAGGATGTGGAACAGCGCCCCCCGGTCAATCCTGCGCCCACCCCTCAGCACGCCCGCCTTGGTGGGCCAGCTCTTGGATACGACACCCGCCGCCTCAAGCTCCTGGACGATCTTGTGGGCCGAGCCGACCTCAAGGTAGCGCCTGAAAATCCAGCGCACCGTTTGGGCCTCGGCTTCGTTGATCGTCAGGGTGCGGCCGGCGGCGTCATAGCCCAACGGGAGGTTTCCCCCCATCCACATGCCCAACTTCTTCGACGCCGCGATCTTGTCGCGAATCCGCTCACCCGTGACCTCCCGCTCGAACTGGGCGAAGGACAGCAGGACGTTCAATGTCAGCCGTCCCATGGAGGTGGTGGTGTTGAAGGCCTGGGTGACGCTGACAAAGCTCGCGCCGGCCCGGTCGAGCACATCGACGATGCGTGAGAAGTCGGTCAGGGCGCGGGTCAGTCGGTCAACCTTGTAGACCACCACAACATCGATGAGGCCGGCTTCAACGTCATCGAGCAGACGCCTCAGGCCGGGCCGAGCCATGTTGCCGCCGCTGAACCCGCCATCGTCATAAACATCAGGCAGAAGGGTCCAACCCTCGCCGGCCTGGGACAGCACATAGGCCGCGCAGGCATCGCGCTGCGCATGCAGGGAGTTGTAGTCCTGCTCCAGGCCCTCCTCGGTGCTCTTGCGCGTGTAGATCGCGCAGCGGAGAACGCGTCCTGGCTGGCTCATGCGCCGACCCCATCACGCAGGCCGAAGAACCGAGGCCCGTTCCAACGGACCCCGGTGATCAGGCGCGCCACCTTGGAAAGGCTCGCGTGCTTCTGATCCTTCCAGACGTACCCGTCCGGTCGAACCTCGACCTCGTGGCGCACGCCCTGCCATTCCCGGATCAGGGTCGATCCCGGTTGGAAGGTCGAAGTCCGCAGCCGGGGCTTCTTGCCCGTCCGGTGTTGGCTCGCCGCGCGGGACAGCCGGTTGTCCAGGGCGACCGACTGGCCGCCGACTTCGATCTGGAGCGCTTCAGCCAGAGACCGGCGAAGGACATCGGTCGAGCGCACCGGGGGCGGCTCGCCGAGCCGCTCCCGCCACACCGCACGAAGCGCCTCGATGTCCATGGCCGTGAGGCTGGCCAGCGTTTCGCGCAGGTCGCTCATTACTGAGCCGCCTCAACCGGTGCGGCGATCCGCCAGACCCGCCGCTTACCGGCCTTCTCGCTTAAGACGGCATGGCCCCTCTTCTTCAGCGCGCCAGCCAAGGCGCCGCGGACCGAATGCGCCTGCCAGCCGGTGGCTTCGACCATCGCGGCCATATCGGCTCCGTCCTCGTGCAAGAGGATGGCGATTAGGCGATCGAGCTTGGACGGCGGGCGCGGCGTCGAGGCGGGCTTGGCTTCGGGCTTGGCTTTGCGAGGCATGATCGGTGTTCCTGGGTCATCGAGCGCGGGGTTGCGCCTACTGAGCCGAGCCCGGAGTGCCGGGCGGGAACGGGATCACTACCGCTTGCCGGGCAGCGATAGTCCAGTCCGAAGTGCAGCGAGATCGACACGGCGGGTCATCTGCTGATCTGGCGTGTGAGAACTGCCCGGTCGCTAAACTATGGCGCGAAGGCAACCGGCTTCGTCGGGGCTACCAGTGCCAAGAGCAGACATTAGATTCGCAGGACAAAGTAGACCTCGGACACCGCCTCACATCGGCAGGGATTGCGCCTCGGCAAGGCACCCCGTCGCTCGCCTCTGCGCGACGCGCCTTGCGAGTTACAGCGCTCGACAGCCGCGGAACGGCTCCGGACGTAGATGAAACGAAGGACGATGAACTACGGAGCTCTTACATCACCCGACAGATCGCGAGCGTGCGTTGGTCGATCTACCAAACCTTGCCGGGATTGGAGTTCTCTAGATCATTCCACGCATCGCAGGCGAGGCTAAGAACGTCTTCTGCTTCGATGTTGCTCCAACGGAAATTCACATCCGTCCAAAGGGAATCATAGACGCCGTCTAGGCGATAGCCCCGTTGATAGTCGAGCACGAGCAGGCCGGCCGCGTTCAGGCCCACGGCGTCATCGACAAGAAGACCTTCTCTTGTCAGCACACCGTCCAAAGTGCCTGCGCCTTCAAAGCCCGGCCTCTGATGCACCTGCCAGCCGATACGGCCGAATGCGGTCATGTAGATGAAGCCGCTGAGGCAAGCATCAGCTTCCAAATCGTAAGCGGTCGGAAAGACCGCCGCCGGGCCTTGATCGAAAGACTGGGTCCTGACGAAGACGATGCAGGCGAAGGTGGGGCCGAGCTTGAACTGCGTGGCCTTGAACACATTCTTGCACCGGTCGATGCAGCGTTCAGCGATGAAGCGCAGCGAGTCGGATCGATAGTCCCGGTCGCCCGGCCTGCGCCAAGGCGCCATCTCGCGCGCCGCGAATGCGACCCGTTTGCCACCCTCGATCTGCGATTCCAGATCGATATTGACGTCTAGCGCCGTCTCGCGCGCCAAGTCATGCGTGGCGGCACCGCCCGCGACATCCAGCGTCTTCACCTCGACGTAAAAGGTCAGGGGCGTAGTCCGACCTCGCTGATTATCAACGGCAAGCACACACTCGAAATCCGGCGCAGAAGTCTTGGACTTAACCTTGCGGATGGTCAGGGCCTCGCCGAAGCGTTGGCGCAGGAGGCGCTGAACTAGGGCTTCACCATAGACATCGTACATCGCAGCCGCCTGGATCGAGGTCAGGAGCGTTCGGCCCTTCAGATGGCTTAGGGCTTCGTTGACGATCGCCGCGGTGTCGGGGTTGCTGACGGAGTCGTCCTCGATCTGCCGCAAGATACCGACATCCACGGCATCCAGGTTGTGATCGCTCGTGATGCCGGCCGCATAGCCTTGATGGCGCCGCACCGCGGTGATCCAAGGGTACGCTTGCTCCACCGCGTTATCCAAGGCCTCCAAAAAGGCTCGCATGGCATCAGGGGTTGGATCGGCGTCGAGCGCATCTTCGATCTTCTGGACCAAGGGTTGGAGAGTCGGGTCGACTCTTAGCCGCGTTGCGACTGCCCTTAGCCATGCTCCTCGCTCAGGATCGACGAAGAGTTCACGCCGACCGGAGGTCGCCGCCCTCCATCCATCGAGCTTCGCGTCGAGGGCTGTAGGCGCCAGGCCTTCGGCGAAGTCCGTCTTGGCGAAGACGCTCATGTCCTATCGATCCTCAGTGTTTTCGTAAGCCAGCGGCATCAGCTAGACCGCGCACGAACGTCGCTAGCGCTGACAGGGGCGGAGCGGTCTCCTCGACCCACTCCGGCCTTGGGGCCGACCCTTCGCATAGCGAAGCCGAGGTCCCAAGCTGCGGCGTGCGGCCGACCAGCATGTTGAGGAACCCGGCCATGCTTCGTTCGCCTGTTTTCGCCCAAGGAGAAGGCCGATAATCGGATATGACCACCACGGCACAGTTGCCTCGCGGCTTCGGGGCACCACCGAGCGACTGATCCCGCGAAAAGCGGCCAATCTTCCCGGCTCACAGTCGCGAAGTTCCCGGAATAGGCAAGGGCGAAGTTACCAAGGCCGGTCCAATCAAGGCGATGGGCGCAAGTCAGTTATGGCGTTGATGCCGTAAGGTAGTACAACCATCAACGCTATAACTCTCATCGGAATTGCGCCTGCCTAGAGCAGTCCGCTGAAGTTCAGCTAAGAGGCGCAGGGGCTATTGACCTGGGCCGAAGAGAGGAGACGAATTTGACACCGTGCGACGACGATTTCGACCAAGCGAAATTCGAGCAAGGGTTTTACGCGATGGTAGGCCGGTGTCTCACCGCATGGGCACCGATCGAACGTCACCTATTTACGCTCTGCGATTTTGCGCTCGGATCAGACATACGTCGCACCGCGATAGTCTTCTACAGGACACCTAATATAGAAGCGCGCCTCACACTAGCTGATGAATTACTACAGTCTCGCTTTCCGCCGACGACAAGCGGCCAACACAAAAGCCCAATCCAGAAGCAATGGACACACATTCTTAAGCGAGTCCGCCAACAACTCAAAACTCGGAATGTTATCGCTCATCAGCCCGTGCTTATGGGAATTGGCATGTCGATCACGGAGATTCCTGGGCAATCGAAACAAATCAGATCGTTGCCGTTTCAAATGGGAGTTTTCCGTACTCCTGAAGAACAACTGCGGGACCGTTCCCACGATGTGTACAAGGTTCACGACCACGAACTACCGGCTCACCTCGCTGAACTGGAGGAGTTGGCGACCACACTCACGGCCTTTGTCGACGAGTTCATAGAGAACGCCCCGACGCCGGCTGAGATCGCGGACACGCTGATCGAAACGTCCCCGGACGGCGTTACTAGAGCGATCGTTTTGCGAGGTCATCGGAACAGGAAGCGCGACCAAGGTGGATGAAATGTCGCGGTTGCCTGAGCGCGCTCAACTCAGCGCTCTTTACCTCAAGAGAAATTCAGAACGCGGGCACCGCCGCTTGCCGTCCTAGCCGTCATTCCCTGTATGCATTGACCTTTAAGGCCCCGTGCCACTTGCGCTCGGTCTGAGACTCCCCAACTGACCTGACGTCGACGCTTCGCGCCGATGGAAGCGCTGGGCAGCCCGTGTCGCCAGCCGAAGTGCTTCACCAGTCCCCCCACATCCGCGGCCGCAATAACGCGCCCCGCCAGTCGATACATGCAGGTGAACTATGCCCCCGGGTATGGCCCGCGCGAGCCAGATCGCGCCCATTCTTCCCCAGTCTCTCACTCTCTCCATCGAATACTTGCCGATCGCAGACCTCGCCCCCCTGTCGCGCAAGCTCAAGATCCACAAGAAGAAGGACGTCGCCGCGCTAGCCGAGGCGATCGAGCTTTTCGGCTTTGTCGTTCCAGTGCTGGTCGACCAAGCCGGCCGGATCGTTTCCGGCAACGGCCGCCTAGACGCCGCTCGTAGCTTGGGCATGACTGACGTCCCCTGCATCCGCTTGTCCCACCTCGACGAGGACAAGCTGCGGGTCTTCCGTATCGCCGAGAACAACCTTGCGCAGTTGGCGGGATGGGACACTGAAGCCCTCGGCCTCGAACTGCAGGAGCTATCCAACATCGATCTGGGTTTCAGCCTGGAGGTCACGGGTTTCACGTCAGCGCGGATCGATGCGCTCATAATCGAGGGGGACGGCGGCGGCGAGAACGCAGACACCCTGCCGGATCGCCCTTCTGACCCCGTCAGTCGTCTGGATGACGTCTGGCTGTTGGGAGACCACCGCCTCTACTGCGGCGACGCGACCTCCACAGTCAGCATGGACGCCGTCCTCCAGGGAGAGCCAGTCCGGGCAATCTTCACAGACCCACCCTACAATGTCGCGGTCGCAGGCCACATCACCGGCTCTGGGCATCATGACGAGTTCGTTATGGCGTCGGGTGAGATGAGCCAGGACGAGTTCACCGCCTTCCTGACCAAGGTGCTTGAGCGATCCCGGGACGCGCTCGTCCCCGGCGGCCTTTGCTACTTCTGCATGGACTGGCGCCACATGTCGGAAACGCTCGCGGCGGCCGACGCAACCGGCATGGAGTTTGTGAACCTCCTGGTATGGGACAAGACCGCCGGCGGTATGGGCAGCTTCTACCGCTCTCGCCACGAGCTCATCTTCCTGTTCCGAAAGCCGGGCGCGTCGCACCTGAACCGGGTCGAGTTGGGCAAGCACGGTCGCAATCGCTCCAATGTCTGGGCCTATGACGGGGTCAACGGCTTCGGAGCCAAGAAGGCCAAGGCCCGCGAGATGCATCCCACGGTCAAGCCGATGGCGCTGGTGCGCGACGCGCTCCTCGACTGCAGCGGTCCGGGCGACGTCGTGCTGGATCTGTTCAGCGGCAGCGGCACGACCCTCATCGCCGCCGAGCAGAGCCGGCGCCGCGGCCGGGCGACCGAGCTTGACCCCCGGTACGTCGATGTCGGGGTCATCCGCTGGCAGGACTACACTGGTCAGGAGGCCCGCCTTGCGTCCACAGGACAAACCTTCCGCGAGGTTCGCGAATGCCGTCGGCAGGAAGTGCATGCCATCGCGCCCCTTACCTCACCGATGGCGATGCCCGAGGCCCGCGTTCGCACCCGCACCCGTCCGGCGACGCCGGTCGCCTTGGCGGCTGATGCATGACCACTCCCGCTCCCTCCTACGAGGTTGGCTACGGCCGGCCGCCGTCGCACAGCCAATTTAAGAGCGGCCAGTCGGGTAACCCGCGGGGCCGCCCGCCCGGCTCGAAGAACCTTCAGACCATTCTGCGCGAAGAACTCGACCAAAAGGTCCAGGTCACTGAGAACGGCCGGCCCAAGCTGATGACCAAACGCCGGGTCGCGGTTCGGCAGCAGGTCGATAAGGCCGTGAAAGGCGACCCCAAGGCATTCAGTGTGCTGGTGAAGCTCGACATCGACCCTGGCCGGTCGACAACTAGTCCCCACAGTCCGGATGCGGGGCTCCCGAGCGAGATCCCGCCCGCCGCCTACGACGACGTGGTCAGCAGCTTCTTGGAGCAGTTTCAGGATCGCGCGGGAGGGTCTGATGACGGCATTGCCTCTTCCGACTGAGGACTTCGTCCACACGGTTGCGCGGACCAACTTCGAGGTCTTCCTCGGGCTGGTGTTCCATCACCTGAACCCGTCCAAGCCATTGTCGCGCGGTTGGTACCTCCAAGCCATGGCGCAGGCGCTGATGGAGGTGGCCGACGGTGAGAGCCGACGGCTGCAGATCACCGTCCCGCCCCGGCACCTGAAGTCTGTGATGACGACAGTGGCCTTCCCGGCTTGGCAGATGGGCCAGAGGCCAGACATGCGTATCATCTGCACCAGCTACAGCCAGGATCTGTCTTCCAAGCTGGCGCGGGACTTCCGCAAGGTGATGCAATCCAACTGGTATGCGGCGGTCTTTCCGGAGACCGCCGCTTCGGTCGTTCGGGACACCGAAAACGACTTCGGCACGCGCCAGGGCGGCTACCGGTTCTCCACAGCGCTGGGCGGCACGGTGACCGGCTTGGGGGCCGACCTGATCATTATCGACGACCTTATGAAGGCGCAGGACGCCCGCTATCCCGAGGCCCGCCTGCGCGCCCAACGATTCGTCGATGAGACCCTGCTGTCGCGCCTTGACGACAAAGCGAAGGGCGCTGTGATCGCGATCCAGCAGCGCCTGCACGAGGATGACGTCTGCGCCCACCTGATGGGTAAGGGCGGCTATCGTCATCTCAACCTGCCGGCCATCGCCGTCCGCGACGAAATCATCCCCCTGACCCTCGGCCGGCGGCACGCCCGCCGTATCGGCGACCTGCTTAACCCCCGACGGGAGTCCCAGGACACGCTGGACCGGCTGCGGGCGGAGATGGGTCCACGCGCCTTCGAAGCTCAGTACCAGCAAAACCCAACGCCCACCGAGGGTGACTACCTGCGTTGGGAAAAGGTGCAGTTCTACGATCGCGTTCCCGAGCGGGAACGGTTGCAAAACGTCGTCATCAGCTGGGATCCGGCCTCATCCAGCGACCCGAAGGCGGATTATTCTGTCGGCACGGTTTGGGGCCACGATGGCACCGCCTGGTTGCTCCTCGAAGTGATCCGCGAGCGGCTGACCTATACGGATCTGCTCGCTCGGGTTCGGATGGAACGGCGGCGCTGGAAGGCGGACCGCATCCTCATCGAGAACGCATCCGTCGGGCATGGTCTCTTCTCGGATCTCAAACGGGATATGCGGGGCCTGAGCGAAGCGATGCATTGCAGCCCCGGCTGTGCGCCGATCTTGATCCGGCCGGACGGATCCAAGCAGGATCGGTTCTTCACCTCGGTCGAACGCCTCTACAATGGCTTCGCCCAGCTTCCCCGAGAAGCGCCGTGGCTCGACGACCTCCGCCATGAACTCATCAGCTTCCCCGACGGCCGAAACGACGACCAGGTCGACAGCATCAGCCAGTTTCTAAACTGGGCGGTGGGTCGCGGGGGGCGCACGACGCTACTGGGCCGGGAAGCCCGACGCGATGGACCTCGGCCGAAATAGTACTCCAGGTCTTGTTCACACGCTCCACGCTGCCGGCCCGGGTCGAAACTATCCCCGCACAGTCGCTGACATCCACTTCGCTTGTGCGGCATTGGCTTTTTCCGGGTCTGGGCAAGCTGCGAATTTGGCTAAGAAATCGAACTTTCGTTCAACTTTCGACTGGCCTTTGCGCCATTTGGATGGAAAAACTGCGCGACGTTGAGTGCAGAACATGCAAAAAACTGCGCCTCCCAGCAGCGCAATATCGGGCAAAAACTGTGACCCTTGTGATCTCGAACTGCAGCAAGCGAAAGCGAGTGCCGGTCGATTCTGCGCTGCAGGCAAGAGACCTTCCGATGGGCTCGACTGAGGCGGTCGCATCAGCTTGGGCAACACGCATCCGCGCGGCCGCCGTCACAGGTCGGGCTGATGACCTCTACGGTGGCCGCGCCTTCGTTGAGGCCCGGAGAGCGGCCAGGGAATCGGGGGGCAAGCTAGCCATTGTGTCCGCGGGCCTGGGCCTCATCGATGGTCATGCTTCAGTCCCAGCCTATGGGCTGACTACGATTTCCAAAGACGCGGACAATGTCCTTTCCAAGACGGCCGAGAGTGCGCCAGACTGGTGGGACGCCCTTGGACGCTTGTCTCCCTTCCAGAGTCAGGCGCTCGAGAGTGAGCAAGGGCTGATCCTCGCCGCCCTGCCCGGTCCGTACCTTGCCATGGTCGCTGACGCTTGGGCGCTTTGGCCTGCTGAGCGTTTGGCGCGGCTGCGCCTCTTCTGCAGGGCAAGACCTGACTCCCTGCCGACTGCTCTGAGGGACGCCTGGATGCCTTACGACGACCGCCTCGACTCGATCGCGGTTAATCTGCGAGGCACGAAGATAGATTTCGCCCAGCGTGCGGCCAGGCATTTCGTCACGGGGATCATCGGCGGCGGTTCTGCCAAGCAGGATCGGGACGCCGTTCTTGCGGCCCAGCAGGGTCTCGTCGCCCGAGTAGTTCCTGTGCGGATCCGGTTAACCGACGCCGAAATCGTGACTACAATCGAGGCCCACTGGGATGCTGTGAACGGTCGGTCCCACGCCATGCTGCGCCGACTGCGAGACGATCTGGGTTTGGCGTGCGAACAGAGCCGGTTCAAAGGGCTGTTCCGGGCCGTCGCCGATCGGCGTGCTCGCGGGAGCCTTCTATGAAAGCTCCCAAAATCTCCGTTCGCGCCCTGCGCACCCATCAAGGCCCGGATATCGAGGTGTTCGCCTTTTTCCTCCCTGGCGATCAAGTCACTCAGGTCGCCGATATCACCCGACTTCGGCGCGGCGACGGGCAGTTGGACGGATTCCAGCGCAAGGAGATTCGCGCGCACGTCTCGGAGATCGCGGACTTCCTAAGCCAAGGCCCGGTACTCTTCCCGAACGCCATTATCCTGGCCCTGTCGCCACAGGTTCGCTTCAAGCTGTCGCGAGGCCCCGCCTCTGCGGACGAGGCTGTCCGGAGCGGAGAGCTCGAGATTCCCGTCCGACCGGAAGGACAACGCGCTGCCTGGATCGTCGATGGCCAACAGAGGTCGCTGGCCTTGGCTCGCTCGAAGCAGCGAGACCAACTCGTCCCGGTCATCGCTTTTGTCTCGGGCGACCTTGAGACCCAACGCTCCCAGTTCATCCTCGTGAACAAAGCCAAACCGCTCCCGTCACGCCTCATCGACGAACTCCTCCCGTCAATGTCGATTGCCCTCCCCAAGGCGTTGAAGGCCCGCCAACTTCCCAGCGCTCTGTGCGCTGCCCTGAGCGATCATCCCGACTCGCCCTTGCAAGGTATGGTCAAGCGCGAGTCTCAAGGACCCCGCTCATCCGCAGTCATCATCGATACAGCCCTCACCACGGCCATCGCCGCCAACTTGCGGCCGGCCGGCGCGCTCGGCGCCTATGATCCGGACAGCGGACTGGATGCCGCCTTTCAAGCTCTATGCCTCTACTGGGCCGCGGTGCGCGATGCCTTCCCCGAGGCGTGGGGTCGATCCTCCAGTGACAGCCGGCTGATGCACTCTGCGGGCATCCAGGCCATGGGCGCCCTGATGGATCCGATCTGGACCCGAGCCGACGCCAGCGAAAACCCCGCTGCTGAGGTCGCGGCCGCGCTCGCTCGTATCGCTCCGCGCTGTCGTTGGACCGAGGGCTGCTGGGACGATCTGGGTTGGGCCTGGGATGACATTCAAGCGACAAGCAAACACATCAAGGGCCTGAGCGAGCATCTGCTGAGACTTGACCGAGAACTGTCGAGGCCTGCACGGTGAAGTTCATATTCGCAGACAGCCTGGATTTCGTGGATCCCGGCTACGACTTCATCAGAGATCGGAACGCGCCAGGCCGGAAGCCCTACTGGGATGATGCCTATCCGCATGAAATCCTCGGCTACGCGCCCTATCACGGGATGCTGGTTTCGCGCGGCATCGTCGGCGACGGGCCGGTGAAGGGAAAATATACCGAGGCTCAGGCCATGCGGTTCAGGCGGGTGGGTGCTCGCGAATTCTTGCGTCTCAATACTCCGGAATTCGCCAACCTCGCACTCTTCGGCGACTGCGGAGCCTTCACCTATGTCAAGGACGACAAGCCCCCCTACACGCCCGCTGACACGATGGAGTTCTACGACGAGTGCGGCTTCACGCATGGGTGTTCAGTCGACCACATCATCTTTGACTTCGACGAGACCGTGGAAGGGATGGAGGGCGGGAGCGCTGAGGCGCTCCGGCGGTTTGACATCACGCTCGAGAACGCCGCCGACTTCCTCAAGGAGGCAAGCCACGCCGGGCGCTTCACGCCCATGGGAGTTATCCAGGGCTGGTCGCCGTCCAGCATGGCCGAGGCCGCGCGTCGGCTGGTGGCCATGGGCTATGACTACCTCGCTATCGGCGGAATGGTTCCCCTGAAATCAGATCAGATCAAACGCTGCCTCGTGGCAATCCGCGCCGCCATCCCGGCTTCCACACGCTTGCATATCCTGGGCTTCGCCAAGGCCGACGACATCCACGAGTTCGCTTCGTTCAACGTGACCAGCATCGACACGACGTCGCCCCTGCTGCGCGCCTTCAAGGACGACAAACAGAACTATTGGCTCGGAGATGGTCCCAAACTCACCTACTACACGGCCATCCGCGTACCTCAGGCGATCGAAAATCCGCGACTACAGCGGCACGTACGCCAAGGGGATTTCAAGGCAGAAGAGCTGACGCGGATGGAAACCAGCGCCTTGGCGGCTCTACGAGCCTATGACCATGACGACCTCGACCTGGAGGGCGTGCTCGAGACGGTGCTCACCTACAATGCTGTCCTCGCGACCGGGCAGGCCTACGAACATGTCCGCAGCAATCCCACGATGGAAAAACTGCGTGGGCGCTATCGCACCACCTTGGCCGATAAGCCTTGGCGTCACTGCGCTTGCACCATCTGCAAGGATGTTGGCATCGAGGTGATGATCTTCCGCGCCAGCAACCGCAACAAGCGTCGAGGCATCCACAATCTCGCAGCTTTCAAGACCGTGGTGGACAGCCTCCCATCAAACAAAGATCAGAACCCATGACGACACTGACCTTCCTCGCGGCCCGAGCACGCCAGAGTCCCGAGCACGATGTCCTGACGTTTGCAGCCACGGCCGATCAGGTGCTGTCTTTCGCCGAAATTGATCGGGTCGGTCGCGATGACGCCGGAACGTTGCGCGGCTTCCAGCGCCCTCAGATCGCCGGCCATATCCGCGAGATCCGCGACTATCTCGAAACGGGTGCCGCCGTGCTGCCCAACGCGATCGTGGTCGCGTTCATTGAGGGGGTATTGCTCGAGGATCTGGGCGACGGCATCTGCCGCGTAAGCATCGACCTGTCGAAAGGTGCCAGAGGCCTCGTTGTGGATGGTCAGCAACGCCTCACGGCGCTCAGTCTATCGGCCCGCAAGGATTTCCAGTTGTTCGTGTCGCTGCTCGTTTGTCGCGACGAAGCCGAACTCCGGCGTCAGTTTGTCCTGATCAACAACACTCGACCCCTGCCCAAATCGCTGATTTACGAGCTGCTGCCAACGGTCGACGGCCTGCCCGATCGCATGCAGAGCCGCGCGTTGGCTGCCCAACTGACGGAGCGCCTCAACTTCAGTCCGGCCTCCTCACTGAAGGGCCAGATCTATCAACACACCAACCCTTCCGGCGTCCTAAAAGATACCTCGATCCAGAAGGTGTTGATGAACTCACTGAGCGACGGCGTGATGCGCCTGCTGGTACTCGAAGCCAACGGCCAGAGAAAGTGCTTCGATCTCATCAGCGAGTTCTTCAAAGCCGTGCAGATGGTGTTCCCCGAGGACTGGTGGGGTCACAAACCCGCCACCTCCCGCCTAGTCCACGGGGCCGGGATCCAAGCCATGGGCTTTGTCATGGAAACGCTGGCGACGCTGGATAACGCCCGGACATGGAGCGAATTCGCCAAAGGATTGGCCAGCCTCGAAGGGCGCACGGCCTGGACTTCGGGATCGTGGGACTTCGGTAACGGCGACGTTCGCCATTGGAAGGCGGTCAATGTCACGAGCAGCGACGTCGCGCTTCTGACCAAACATGTGGAGGGCATCGTCCGCCGTGATCTGCGGGCGCGACGCGCGGGGGCAGCCGACGCCGAAGTGCCGCAACCCGCGCTCCTCTAACCACCCGACTCATGATCTTCTCGGCGACCCATGTATGAACTGACCAAACAATTCCGCTTTGACGCCGCCCACACCCTCGAGCGCGAGATCGAGGTCGAGGGCAGCCGTCGGATTCACGGTCATTCCTACCGTGCCGAAGTGACTCTGCGCGGCAGGCCGGACCCCCAGACTGGCATGATCATCGACACGGGGTTGCTGGCCAACAAGCTGGCCCAGGTCCGCGATGCGCTCGACCATCGTTTTCTCGACGAAATCAATGACCTCGGCCCGGGGACGATGGAGAACCTGTGTGCCTATATCTGGCGCAAGCTCGAAGACGAGATCATCACGCTCCACAGCGTGACGGTGCTGCGAGACTCTACCGAGGACCGGGTGACCTATTATGGGGAAGCGACCGCGTGAGCGGTGCCTTGGTCCTGTTTTCCGGCGGCCAGGATTCCGCGACTTGCCTCGCTTGGGCGCTCGATCGGTTCGATCGCGTCGAGACCATTGGCTTTGATTACCGGCAGCGCCACCGGGCCGAGTTGGATGCCCGCACCGTCGTCCTCAACAAAATGCGTACCTACAAGGATTGGGATGAGCGGCTCGGCGATGACCGCGTCCTCGATCTGAGCGTCCTCGGCGAGATCAGCCACACGGCCCTGACCAAGGACGTTGAGATCGTCACAACCGCGTCCGGCCTGCCCAATACCTTTGTGCCGGGCCGTAACCTGCTCTTTCTCACCTTCGCGGCCGCCGTCGCCTATCGCCGCGGTCTCAAGCACGTAGTCACCGGGGTCTGCGAGACCGACTACTCCGGCTATCCTGATTGCCGGGACGATACGATCAAGGCGCTCCAGGTGGCGCTCAACCTCGGCATGGAAACACGCCTCGTTTTAGAGACGCCGCTGATGTGGGTCGACAAAGCCGAGACTTGGGCCTTGGCGGATGGGTTGGGCGGGCCGGACCTCGTCGAACTGATCCGATCCGAAACCCTGACCTGCTACCAGGGCGAAACCGAAACCTCCAACGCTTGGGGTCGAGGCTGTGGCGAATGCCCCGCCTGTGATCTGCGCCGCAGTGGTTTCGACCGCTGGCGCGCCGCCTCCGCCTGATTCATCCACCGGTCTGCCTTGCGTAATGATTTGCCAACGCAAGGTTGCTGCGCTTTGATGTCCTCAAGGGGGAGTTTGAGTGCAGGGTTTACAGTCCGAGGTCGCGGCGCGGCCTAGCGATCACGAACGCTTCCCTTACGATGACGCTGGCCTCGGCAGGGTCCGCGTTAATGGCTGACGGCTGGCTGGAGGATACGCTTCGGACGACGCGAGAGCGCTATCAGACGGCGACGGCGCCCTCAGATCGCCTCGCCCTGCTCCGGGAGTTGGCGCGGCTGAGCGGCGGTCGCGCCCTGCCTCCCGCGCCGCTCATAGCGGCGGAGACCGCGCAGCTGCCCCGGTTTGGACTCGCGGCCACAGCGGATGGCGCTGTTCGAATCCTCGACGAGGATCTCTCGGACATTGCTCCCGGTCTGGACGTTGCGCTCAGGATCGACGCCGCGCCGCGGGGCGGTGTGTCGCCGGCACCGGCAGACGCCGTCCTGCTTCGCCTCACGCCTCACGGTCGGTACCGCAGTCGTGCCCAGAAGTCCGCCGTGCAGACCGCCCTGACGGCTCCCAGAGGGAGTTCCCTCATGGTCTCGATGCCAACCGGCGCCGGCAAGAGCCTGCTTTTTCAGGCTCCCATCCTCTTCTGGAGAGAAACCAATCCGGGGGCCTGCGCCGTCGTCATCGTGCCAACCATCGCGCTGGCGGAGGATCATGAGCGCACTCTGCGGGCCATGCCGGGCCTGGAGGCCAGTCGGGCGCTTAGCGGTTCAACGCCCCCGGCCCAGCGCGAGGAGATACTCGCCAACTTCCGCAATGGCGACATTCCGCTGCTGCTGCTCTCACCAGAGGCCGCGTTTGGGGCCGCCCGACCCGATCTTCTGCAAACGGCTCTCGACCTCACCGCGCCGGAGAAATACGGCCAGAAAGGTCTCCTCTCGGCTGTCTTCATTGACGAAGCCCACATCATTGAGAGTTGGGGACGAAGCTTCCGCCCTGATTTCCAACGCCTCCCCGCGCTCATCAGGGAATTGCGCACGCGGAATCCGGACCTGCGCACCGTTCTTCTCTCCGCGACCCTGGTCCCCGCCTCCCAAGCCGTCCTGCGCGCAGACTATGGCGCCGGTGCTTGGGGCGAGATCCATGCGCGCACGCCACGCTATCAGTTCGATCTAAGCGCTGCGGATTTCGCGGATGAAGCCGAGCGAGACACCGCTCTGCTTCGTCTGATCGACCGGGCGCCGCGACCCGCCGTGGTCTACACGACGCGGGTCGAGCACGCCGTTCGACTCCACGACCGCCTGACGCAGGACGGCGGCTATACTCGCATCGCTCTGTTCACTGGCGCGATTTCGGATGCGAAGGCTCGACGGGATATCGTTGAACGTTGGGCGGCCGGCGATCTTGATCTGGTGATCGCGACATCAGCTTTCGGCCTGGGGGTCGACAAGGCTGACGTGCGAACGGTGATCCACGCCTGCCTGCCCGAGAGCGCAGCCCGTTGGTATCAAGAGGTCGGGAGGGCATCGCGCGACGGCTATCAGGGCTTAGGCGTGACCCTCTGGACCCGCAAAACGGAGCGCGCAACTCGGCGACGCCGGACGACCGAAGAGGTCGATAGTTACGACTCTGACGAAGACGATGCGGCGTCGATGGCGGGTAATGGCTGGCTGTCGGCCGAACTCGCCGAGGCGCGCTGGACCGCCCTGTTGAGGGGCGCCAGCAGCGATAGCAGAGATCCGGCTACGGGCGCGGTGCGCCTGATCCTGCCGCTCGACGCAGCGCGGGACGGTCTGGACCCGCGCTACACCGGCGAACGTAATCGGGGCTGGAACCGCAGCCTTCTGAACCTGATGCAACGCCAAGGCGTGCTGACGGTCGAGGCCGAGGCGCCGCGTGAGGACGAAACACCCAAGCATTGGCGAGCGACGATCCTGTGTGACGAGATTCTGGACGCTCAGGACCAGACGTCTTGGTCGAAGGTCTGGGCGCGGGTTTTCGCCGGTCGCGATCAGGAGGCGGGCCTCGCCCGCGCCGAACTGCGAGCTTTTGTGACGGCGATGAAGCGGCAAGATCGCGATTGCCTCCTCAGGTCCGCCTACCGTCTGATTGAGCCAGATGCTGCGCCCGTTGCGTGTGGCCGCTGCGAAGCCTGTCGGCGGCAGGGGGTATTTCCGCCTGGGGGGCTTCGTTCCGATGTTGCGCGCTTCGCCTGGCCGCCCCCCGAGGCTCTGCGTCCGACCCTTCCGCGCGGGCTGATCCTCGTCGCGCCAGAAGGGTCCCAGGACCGGCTCATCAGCCGCCTGGCCCGCTCCGGGATCGAGCAGATCGTGGCTCCAGAGGCTGAAGCCGCCCACATCGCCGCAGCCTTGGCAGACCACCCCGTCCGGTACGGTTTCGTTCAATCCGCCGAAGACTGGCTGCGCCGTGACGGCATGCTTCCAGATCTCCCGACCGCCTTCCTGCCTCCGCCATCGTCATCGCTTGGACCATGGCTAAGGGAGCTTGAGCGGATGACGAAGGCGCGCCCTGATCAACATCTGATCCTGGTTGCTGAGCCGACCTCGCGGGTTGATGGTCGAGCGCTTCACCAGATCGCCTCCCAACACGCGCCGTATGGCGAAGCGATCCTTGATGAGTATATCATCGCGTCCGATGGAGTGAGCTCATGAGTCTCCTTAGCAGCACCCAGGGGACGCCCGAGAGAGTGTGGTCCGCCATCCGGATCGTCGAGGCTGAGGGCGGGCGGATCGGTCGCGACGACCTTTGGACCTGGTTGAACCCCGCCTTTGTCACCGATGGGGTTGCGCGCCAGATCGCCGGCGAGGCCGAGCGCCAGGTGATCGGCGCGGCATCCAGCCTCGAGTTCCTCAAACTCGAAGCACCGGACTATGTCCTCACCGCTGACCCCTTGGCCGACTACGAGGCCTATGCCGACGAGGTGCATGATCGGCTCTGCCGAACTTCCCCAGACCATCCTGACCACGTCATGCTGGAGACTTTCGCCTGGCTGGGTCTCAAGGCGGAGAGTTCAGGCACGGACTGGGCGGCTGCAGGCGACTTCGCTGACCGGGTCGAAGCGGACCTTGGGAACGCCCAGACGGGCGACGCCCGACGTTTCAACGACACCAAACAAACCGCGTGGAGGCGTTGGATGGGCTTCCTTGGCCTGGGCGTTCAACTCCCCGTACGTTTGAGCTTCCACCCGGATGTCACGCGCCGGATCGCCATCGAACTGAGGCGCGCCGGGCTCCCGACCGGCGTCGCTCTCCCGATTGATGCGGTCCTGCAAGCCCTGTCTCAGCGCATGCCCTATCTGGATCGCGGCACCCTTCGCGCCCGCGTGGCGGCTGCAACGTCGATCAAGGACGATCCGAAACGCCTGTCTCACCTGCTCAGTGCGGCGTTGCGCGAACTGCATGACGAGGGACGGGTCGTGCTGGACCGTCGTGGGGACGCCACCGGCTATGTAGATCTGGCGCCTGATCCCTTTCACGAGGTGAAGTCGGTCCTCACCATCAAGATCCTGGCAGGCTCGGATGACTGAACTGCACCACCCACCCTGCTGGACGCGCGCGAATGCGGACGCGATCCTGCAAACCCAGGCGCTCGCGGCGGAGGAGGCCATTTTCCTCGCCACCCACACCGCGGTCCGGGACTTCGAAGCGACATCAGAAAAGTTCGATCTGGAGGCGGCTACCCAGGAGGGCTTGCTCAAAACGCTGTCGAACCCGGCGCGTCGCCACGCCTTCTGCGTCGTCCAAGGCGAACCCGGATCGGGCAAGTCCCACCTGATCCGATGGCTGGAGGTCAACTGGCCGGCCGAACGGGACTTCTGTCTCCTGATTCAGCGCGCAGACGGTTCGCTTCTCGGCGCGCTGAAGCAACTCAAGGCGAAGCTTCCAGCCGAACTGGGCTATCTCTTCGACGGTCTGGGCCAGAGGCATGCGGCCGGACTCGAAGGCCGCGCCTTCCAGTTTTTGACCACGCTGGGCGCGATGCTGGCCGCCAACTATTTCGACGCGCCGCCCGAGGACATCGAATGGTGCCGTGATCATGAACCCGACAAACTGATCCTGTCAGCGCCCGTGCGAGAGCACTGGAAGGGCCCTGATCGCATCCTGCGCATCATGAGCGGGGGCAAGGACCGCAACTCCGCGTCAGCCACCTTCGACATCCCCGACGTGATCGAACTCGGCGAGCTTTGGCAAAGCCATACGGCCGGTGACTCGGAGAAGGCGCGGCGGCTCGGCATGAAGCTGTCCCTGGAGAGCAGCGTGATCGAGGAGGCGCTGGCGCAAGGGTCCTCCATGGAGCACATCCAGGCCGATCTCGCCGATCAGATCCCCAACGTTCTGATGATGGTTCAAGCACTGAACGCCCGACGCAATCAAGCAGTGCAGGGCGTGCTCGGTGTTTCCGCCGAGGCCCTCAAGCGCCTCTTCATGGAGTTGCGCGCGGAGTTGGCGCGCCAGGATAGGGACAAGCCGGCGAGCCACCGTCGCCGCCTGGTCCTCCTGCTCGAAGACGTGACCATGTGGGAGGGGCTCGACGATAGCCTGGTCGACGCCCTGGTCGCCGACGCGACCTTGCGCGACGACGGCGACGTCTGCCCCCTGATTTCGGTGATCGGCCTGACGACCGAATACTACCGCCAGCTCAAAACCAACTATCAGCAGCGCATCACCCACTCCATCCGACTCGGCGTCAGCAGCGATGGCCAGGCCCGCGAGATCGCAGCCCTTGGCCGCGGCGAGCGGACCCGGTTCGTGGCGCGTTATCTGTCCGCGGTCCGAACTGGAGTGGACGACCTGGTCGCCTGGCGGTCCGCCTATCGGGATGACGCCTCGCTGGAGCCGCCCAATCCCTGTCCGATGTGCCCCCGCGTCGAGCCGTGTTTCAGTGCGTTCGGGCAGGCCGACGGAATCGGACTGTTTCCCTTCACGGCGGAGGCGGTCGACGGCTTCTATGAGGCCCTCAAGAACGATGATGACGGCCAAACCCACAAGACGCCCCGCGGCGTGCTTCAGGGCGTTCTCAATCCGACATTGCTCAATCCCGAGAGGCTGGAAACGGGCGCCTATCCGGGTCCCGAAATCGAGTCCCGCTATCTGGAGCCGCCCTTCCTGGACGGCTCGATGCGGACCCTGGTTCGCAACAGATCCGATGATCCCCTCGCCGAGGCGCGACTGAACCGCGTCCTCCGCTATTGGGGCGACCTTCGTCCCCGCAAGACGGTCGAGGACGGCGTCGAACGTTTCGCGGGCGTGCAGCGCAACGTGCTGGAGGCCTTCAACCTCCCCTGGATCGGGGACGGGCAGACGGTGTCCGCGGCCGAGCCTCCGGCGACGCCGGTTCGTCCCTCGGCGCCTGAGGCCGGCGCCCAGGGCGACAGCCAGCCTGCTGCGCCAACCGGGCCGGCCCAGCGCGTCCGCACGGTGACGACGCCGACGCGAGTGACGAACGAGCCCCGACAGGCGACGCGGCAGGAACTGCAGAGGCTGCTGGCACAGGTCGAGACGCTTCGGACCGACGGCATCGTGCCCAATGTCAGCGAATGGAATGACGCGGTGTACCGCGTCGTCCGCGAGATGGATCCGCGTCGGCTGGGCACCGACCGTCGCACCTTCGAGCAGGTCTTCACCGCGTCCAACATCAAGATCGCCGGCACCGGTCAGACGGGAAGCACCCACTTCGTCATCCCGCGAGAGGCCTGGCTGATCGAAGGTCTGGAAGCCTATGCGCGGTTGCGCGTGGACGATGACCTGACGGGCGAGCAGACGGAATTTCACAGAGGGCGATTGGCTCGTTTCAGCCGTCGCCTTGAACAGCGGGCGCGCTCGCATCTGGACCGACTCCTGCCGCTCACCACGGACGGCCGCCGATGGTCGCCTGTCGCCGCCGCGACCCAGGCGCTGGCTGTCCGCGCCTGGTTACGCGGCGCGACCTCGCCGACCGAACGCAGCGCCGTCCAGTGGGTCGCCCTGCTGAGCGACGAAGGCGAGCCTTCAACGGCGCCCAGTCAGCGGACCCAGCCCTGGCAGGAGGCCTTGACGGGCAGCGACAAGCGTCACCAGAACGTTCGGCAGTCTCTGCGCCGCATGATCAGCCTGCCTCAGGGAACGGCGGCTACCTTTGGTCTGGCGGACGCCAGCATGGCGGCCGAGGCGCTTGCTCAAGTCCGCAATACCCTCGCCTTCTCGCCAGGCGTGGAACCTTCGACGCCCGAGTTGCCCTTCGACTGGCGCGATATTCGCCCCATGGCGGACCGCCTGGCGCAACATCTGCCGCGCATCGTTCGCGGCGAAAACGAAATCCTCAAGGATCGCGTCAACCGTCTGATGGCCATGCTGCGCGGCAAGGCGCCGCGGGACCATAATGAACGGTTGGTCGCCCTCATCGATCAGGTGTCCAGCGACATGATCGGCAAGGCGACGACGGAGGTGAAGGCCTGGGGAGACGAGCGGCGACGCCAGGCCCGCATTCTGGAGACCGAGCCCCACAATCGCTTGATCGAACTGCTCTGGCGGCTCTCGCCGGAAAGCGGCTCGACACCGCTGACCGGTCCCGAAGGCCTGGCCTGGCTGATCGCCGCGCCTGCGGGCGAACTGTCAGGCGCTCTAGATCTCTTCAGTCGTGGTGAAGCGGCCGTGGCCGCCCTCCTGCCCCATGTCCGCGATCTCGTGGGCGACGCCGACAAGACCGTAAACATCGATGACATTCATACGGCGGGGCGGACGCTGGCCGAGGCGGCTGAACACGCGCGCGAACGACTGGAGGCCGCGAAATGACGGACGCTCTTGAACGTCTCGAAGACCTCGCACCGCGTATCGCTAGCTCCAAGAAGAGCCTAGCCTTTGGCGCAGCGGCTGATAAGGCCCGGGTTCCCGTCGAGCAGGCCCCCCGTCATGCGCTCTTGCTGGCGCGCCTTGTTCAATGCGCGCACGACCTGGACGGCCTGAACGACGCGGCCCTGCGCCAGAGGTTGTCGGGGGCGATCGCCAAGGCGCAGAGCGTGGGCGAAAGCCTTGAGGACGCCGAGACGGCGGATGAACTTGAGGCGGCCGCGGCGGACTATCCTATGGTCGGCTCCGCCCTGATGCAGGTCATCGAGCGGCTCAGAAACCACTGGTCCCAACTGGTGGCGCAGGATTTCGTGGACTTGGCCGCTGTCGGCCACCTCCTTTCGAAGATCGCAGGGGCGGAGGCAATCGGGCATGATCTGGTCGAGATCAGCACCGCCGCCCAGACGCTCGCCAATGGTGATCCGTCGGCCGAGAAGCTTGCCGAAGGCGCGCCGGCGCTTCGCCTGAGGCGGGCCCAGACCCTGGACGCGATGCAGGCGTTTACCGACGAACCCGAAGTCGACACCTTTCTTGAAGCGGTCACGCGCCAGGAAGCCAGCCTGGACATGGTCACGCCCAAGGTCATGGCCTGGTTGACGGAGAAGGGCGCCTTGTCGGCTTTCCGCGTCCGCGGCTAGGCCTCTTCACAGAGGAAGCGGCTCAGCAGCGCACGGCTCGTCGATGCTTCCATCAGGCCTTCGCTCATGAGGTCGCTCGGCCGATGCACGCAGGCCGGGCAACCATCCACGCAGAGGCGCGCGCTCAGGCGATAGACCTGGTCCGCCAGCCGGCCTCGCGCGCTGAGCCCCTCCTCTTGCAACCCTTCCTCCAACCCGCCATAGGCCGCCAGCAAATGGTTCAGGACAGAATCGGGCTGGGTTTCGGCGCCGCGGACGGCGACGCTCGTCGCCTCCCAGGCGGTCGGCGGGCGCCCCAGTCGAGCTTGCAATGAAAGGCTCGAGCCGCGCACGGCGAACGCCAGGTCATAGAGATCGAACCGTTCGCTTCCGACCGCTTCAACCCCGAACAGAACCCTCAGGACCCCGGCCGGCAGCGGCATGTTCGGATCCAGGCCGAGAGGTTCGGCCAAGGTTTGGAGCGCGGCCGGGTCGTTCGGATCGAGCGCCCGCCAACCGGCATGGTGCTCCTGAAGAGAGAAGAGGCGATCCAGCGCGGCGTCCTCTGTCGCATTCGGGCAATCACCAAGGAAGCCGTCACGCCAATGGCTGGCGGCGTCGTCAGCCTGACCGACAAAGGCGCGGGTCGTTCCGTCTCCATGATTACCAACTTCACAGATGATGATGTCGCGGCCTCCCTCGAGGTCGGCGCCGAACTGCAGCGGCAGGGCGGCATGAACGAGGACCTGCCGATCATCTCCGTGCCCGATGTGAACGAAGCTGTCCTTCAAGCGGAGCGCTAGACTGTGAACGACGGCGGACTGCAGCCAGGCCCTGATCTCGGCGCGATCTCCCGCCGCCCGCAGCGCCTCTGACAGGATCGGCTTGAGACGGTCGTCAGAGAAGGCATCGGCCACCTTGACCACGCGCTCGGGCGACAGGAGCGGATGACAGGCCAGCAGATCCGCCCGCACATCTTCGAACAGGGAGGCGATATCGCCCTTGTTCCAGAGGAAGGCGATCCGATTGAGCCGGTCTAGATAGGCCGGGTCGGCCAGGGCGCTAGAGATCAACTCACCGGCGCGGCGCATCTGGAACATGTTCAGCCCGAGCGACTGGGCGCCGCTCTCCACCTTCCAACGGACCAGGGCGCTCACGACGCGCTTGCGGGCCTGATCATCAACCGTCAGCCGGGCCGCTTCCCTGTCGAGGAAATCGCCCAGCCGACCGGCGTCGAGACGGTAACGAACTCCCTCAGTCTGCACGTGATAACCGTGCAGGGTCGGCCCCTTGCCTGGCGAGGTGAAGACCTGGGTGATCGGAAGGGTTTCGCGGGGCGGGCCGGTCAGAACGAGTTCGGCGTCGGCGCCCCAGAACACCCGCGCCAAGCCGAGACCCGTCGTTTTGCCGCCAACGCCGTCGCCGAGGAAGGCGTTGAAGGCCTCGACCCAGGGCTTGAGCCGTCCGGTGGACAGCGGTCTCGCCTCATCGTCGGCCGGCTTCAGGACAGGAAAGCCGCGCAGATGGCTATGAGACTGGTGGCCGATCTGCCGGTTTTGCGGCGCATTACGCGCCGGAACGAGATTATCGCTCGCGTCCAGCCCGAAGTCGGCGATCCAAGTCGCGCCATGCACCTGACCGAGGCGCTGCAGGGTGATCTGCCGGGGCCGGACATACTCCGCCTCAAGGCCGGGCAACAAGGTTCTCGCCTCCCTTGGCAGACGCTCAAGCCAGGCGTTTGGATCATCACCGAAAGGCCTCAGCCTCTGGGCAGAGTCATAGTCTTGCGCGGCCAACCATGGCCCCTGCCCCGCCACCGGTGGGCGCCAGTCGACCTCGACGGCGTGATAGCGTCGCGTGGCGCCGCCGGGCGACACGGTGGCGGCGGCGAGAGACACGTCCTCCGCGCGAGGTTCGGCCTCACCGGCGCGGATGACGTTCAGTCGGGGCAGGTTGATGGAATCGAACAGAAGGTCCGGCGCCCAGTCGAGCTCGCCGCGTAGACGCGGCAGACCGGAGCCCCTGGCTGTGCCATTGCGCTGCGCGAGGGCCAGCGCCCAAAGCGCGCCCAGATCCGCCGCGTAACCCTCCCAGACAGGGCCGCCGAACACGCGCCGAACGAGCGCCTCGGCCTCGACCAGCGCCGGCGGGGGCGGCGTGTTCGGATCGAAGCCGCCGAAACGCCGCTCGTAGCGCGCGAAGGCGTCTAGGATGGTCGAGACGATCTGACCGCGTCGCACGAAGAAATTGTCGGGGTTGAGGGGGCTGTTGAAGCCCGTCGGCTCGAGCATGGTCCACGGTCGTTTGAACCACCAGCTATCGCGGCTCGTATAGATGGACAGGGTCACCGCCGTGATGGGGCGGTCATCGCTGCCGCGCCCTCCCCGCCCCTTGCGTTGAACGAAGCTGGCGAGATTCTGCGGCGCATAGTGTTGATAGACGAGGGTGATATCCGGATCGTCGTAGCCGACCTCCAGCGATGAGGTGGCGAAGACCACGTCGGCCGCCTTGATCGCGTCCTCGACCCGTCCCGTCGAGGCGGAGGTGACGGGCCTGTCGATGACGCTCAGCGGTTGGCCGGGTCGCCGCAAACCCTGGGCACCGATCTGGGCGGTGTCCTGCGCGGCGAACACCCAACATTCGCCACCCTGGAACCGGTCGCACCCATAGGGCTCGCCGCAACACTGCGTCGGGAGTTCTCCGGTCGCGGGATCTTCGGGATATTTTCGGGTGCGGTAGCTTGCGAGTTCCTTGCCGTCCTCGGCGTCGGTGTAGTCGCCGTGCAGGCGGCGAACCTTGTCGATTGAATCGAGGAACACCACGCTGCGGAATCCGCCATCGCTGTCGGTCCGTCGCCTCATGCCATGGGCAAGGCACATCAGGCTCTGGATCGTGGTGGAAGCGCCCGCGATGTCCGCGCCGCGGGACTCGACCTCGGGCTGGATGAAGTAGAAATACTCCCGGCCGCGCGGATTGATCTCCTTTTCCTTGTCGCTGGCGGCGATCGACAGAACCTCGGCGCGCCCGGCGAGCCGGCCCCAGGTGGCGGCAGGGTCGCCCAAGGTGGCGCTCATCCCGACCATCAGCATGGCGGGGGCATCCGGCGCATTGATCGCGGCGCGCGCTGACAGGCGCTGCAGCGCGAGCGCGACCTGGGCGCCATGGACATGGGAATAAAGGTGGATCTCATCGGCCATGACCGCCCGGGGCGGGGCGTACGCCGGATCATCTCCGAACAGGCGGCCGGCGATCGGATTGTGCATCCACTGATGCAGCGAGTCCGTCGTGATGATGAACAGCGCCGGCGGCGTCTCGCGCAGGCCATTTTTGCTGCCGATCCAGCCGTCGAACGACCAGTCGCACGCCACGCATGCCAGTCGGTCGGCGCCGGCGTCCCCTCCCCCATTGTGGAGATGGAGGGTCTGACCACACTCCGGGCAGCCGAACAGGGGGAAGACGAGTTCGCGATCGGACAACAGCCGCCAGCCCTCGTCTCTGTCCCAGTCCTGAAGGGCGTCCAGCCGATTGGGCGTGCCCTTGAACTGCATGCCGACGGTGAGTCTGGGGGCTCCGGGTTGGCGTGAGAGAATGGCCGCATAGCGCACGAGACGCTGAGCCTGATTGGTCGCGAGCCTGATCCGGGGATAGGCGAGCACGGCTCGCACGCCCTTGACGCCAGCCAGACGGTCCGCCGCGGCGCCGGCGATCAACGGAAGGGCCGCCGCCTCGGTCTTGCCGGCCCCGGTGTCTGCGGAGATGACGACGGCGTCGGTCCCGACTCCCGCCCAGGCGCGACTGAGCGCCTCTAGGCTGCGGCGCTGGAAGCCGGCGATGGTCGCCTTCGGGCCCCAGAGCCCAATGAGGCCGTCCTTAAGCGATATCAGGGCTTGGGCATGGGTCCCGCCCAGTTCCGCCGCCAGATCATCGAACACGGCCGCCAGCGGTTCGGATCTGAGGGGCTTGTTGCGATCTCGCAATTCCACCTTCAGGCTGCGAACCAGGAAGGGGCGCTTATCCGCATCATCCCGATCGAACCGCTGCTTCACATAGCGGACCTCGCGGGCGAGTTCGGCCATCCGGCTACGCACGCGCCCCTCGCCGGCGAACAGCACCCAGCCGTTCGCCGCGAGCCGACCCAGCGCGGCCTGGGCTTGGGGTCGACTGAAGCCTTGGCCATCCGCCAGGGTGGCCGCCGAGGTCCAGCCTTCAAAGACCCCGAAATTGATCCGTTTGGCCTCCAGGGTCTCGAGCGCGTTCAGGACCGCGAAATCTTCATCGGACAGGGCCGGCGCTTCGGGCGGTTCGGGCAAGGGCTCCAAGGTGGCGACGCCCGTCCATTCGATCCTGAGCTTTTCGCCATCGCTCGAATACTGGATCAGCCCTTCATCGCGCAGGCGATCGAATGAAGGCCGCACGACGTCCCGTCCCTCAACGTTCACCCAGGCGAACTGGCGTCGAACATCGTCATAGAGGGGCGGCTTGCGGCTTCGCTTGGACTGGTTGATGACCTCCTCAGCGCGGCCTTTGACGGTTTCATGGTCGGCCGGGAAGATCCGGCGGGGCGGGTCGAGCGGCCGCGCGTTCCAGAAATTGGCCTTGGCCGTAATGACTTGCCACAGGTCGATGTAACCCCCGGCCTGCAACCGGCTCAGACCGGGCAGAACGGACTTTGGCCCGAGGCGCTTCTCGAGCGCAAAACTCGCGGCCGTGCCATAGGCGCTGGCGAGCGCGACATCCCGCACAGCCTGAAGGAGATGCTCGTCCTCATCGGTCAGGGCTTGGGTCGAAGGCGGCGCAACAGGCGCCTGGACCGGCGGGTCGATCAGGTCTCCGGAGTCTTCAAAGCCGACAAGACGGATCTGAACGTCGACCTTGGCGCCGGTGTTGTCGACGACCTCGACTTCGCGCATGAGTGCCGCGTCGAAGACGAACTCGCGCAAGCCCTCGGCCTTGTCCATCTGTTCCTGGTCGACCGGCGAGGCCTCAAGCAGGCGGCGGCTGATCAGAACGATCAGCTTGTGACGCGCTCGCGTCACGGCCACGTTGAGGCGTTCGGGCGCGAAGATGAAGTCCGCCTCGGCGAGGGCAAACTCGGTGTCGGCAACACAGTAGGACAGAACGACCGCATCGCGCTCCTTGCCCTGGATCCGGTCCACGGTTTCGACGAAGGCGTTGGCGCGCAACGGCGCCGGCAAAGCGTTTCGAATGGCTGTGTTCTGAGCGCGGTGCGGACTGACCGCCGCGATCCGTTCACGCCAGAGATCGCTCTTGTAGGCCCCGTCCGCCTCGGTCACATCCTCCAGACGCTCGGCCAGCTTTTCCAGCAGCCGCGCGCTGGCCCAAGCTTCGAACGGATTGCTGCTCGAAGCGGACGGACCGTCATGGACGAGAACCGCGATGGGCCAATCGGGGTCGAGCGCATGCGCTTCCCACGGCTCAAGTCCTTCACGCCAGTCGGGTTTGAGGGCCAGACGCGCGTCCCGGACGGCGTCCGCCGATCGATATTTGCCGAGATAGAAGGTCTTCTCCGGGAAGGTCGTGAGGGGTCCGTTGAGGCGGAAGGTTTCTTCGAGGGCGAACTCCGGCGCGCCCGCGGATTTCAGGAAGGCGTAGAGAGAGCTTCCGAGTTGACGTCCGCTGACATCGACGTCGCGGCCCGCACGGATCGGGGGTAGTTGCCGGTCATCACCAGCGACGACGATCCGCCCATCGGGCTTCAGTCCGGAAAGGGCCATCAGGCCTTGGCTGAGCACCAGTTGCGACGCCTCGTCGATACAGACAAGATCAAACAGAGGAGCCAAGACGCCGTCGCCGGGCGCCTTCTTGTGCGAAAGCAGGCGGTGCAGTTGCCAGACCGAGGCGCCGACCACGACCGCCTCGGCGTCCAGGTCCGCGAAGGCCGCCTCGCCCTCCTGTTTGGCGACCGAGGCCCGATGCTTGATGCGCTGCGACAGTCCCGCGGGAGGCGCTGCGCCCAGGTAATGGACGTCGAAGGCCTCTGGCGCGAACTGTCCGACCCGGGCGGCAACGCTGTCGAGAAGATTGCCTATGGCGTTGCGGGTGAAGGCGCTGACGAACACGCGCGCCGGCAGGCCGGCCGATCTCCGCGCCAGGATGTAGCCGACGATCAGCCACGCCAGGAGGTGCGTCTTGCCGGTCCCGGGCGGGCCGAGCACAAGACCCGCGCGGGTGGGAGCCAGTCCCTCCCAAGCGGTGACCTGCGCGGGTCGCAACGCAGGCCCGCCGCCCTCTCTGAGGAGGGGCGCAGCGACCTCGCGAAGCGCCTGAAGCCAGACCTCCGGATCGCTCGCGCCGGTGGCGAAGGTCTCTGGCTGATTGAGAAAACGCAGGATGTAGTCGCGCGTGCTCATGCCGCCTGCCCCGCGGCCAGATGGCGCAGGAAGCGCGCGGCCTTGTCTGTGTTGAAGTCGATGAAATGCCGATCGAGATGCCAGCCGTTGGCCGGCGTTGTCCGGAGCAGGTCCTGGAAGAGGGGCCCGTCGAAGACATCCTTTCGTACGATCACCTTGACGATGTTGGGATAGGCTAGGTCCTGCTGGGACGGCTGGAGGATCCGACACTCCACCAAGGGCCACTGCAGCATATCCAGGCGCAGGTCCGGCTGGTCGTCGGTGAGGATCAGTTTGAGATCGTTGGGCCCGAGATCGCTGTCCTGACTGGCGGGCGGAATCCTGAACCTCATCAGCTTGTCGCGGCCGTAGTTGACCATGGACATCAACTCGAGGCCCGCCATGGCGCGGCCACCGTCCCGGCGTCTGCTGGCGGGTTGGGCCAGGTTGACCAGCGCCTCAAGAAGGCCCGCCCGGTTCTCCAGAAGTTCGCAGGCGATGAGAACATCCAGGTCCGCCGCATCGAGCGGATCAAACGTCTCGTGGAACAGGAACGGCCGCTTATTCAGCCGCAGCATAGGCGCGCCGGCGGCGGCCGCGACCGCATGCTGTTCGTAGAGCCAGGCGATCACCGCCTGCAGGGCGCCAAGCCGGGCGGCGACATCGGCGACGATGTCAGCCGTTTCGGGCGCACCGGCCACGCCTTCCCGGAACCCGCGGATGACGTCGATGGACAACAGAGACGAAAACGGCCGCTCGAACCCGTCCGCCGGCGCATAGGGCGCGGCGGCGCCGACGGTGGCGAGCGCCTGGCTGACCTGGCGCAGATCATAGGCGACCGAGACGGGCAAGGCGTAGAGTTGCTCCACGACACTGCGGACGGCGGTGGCGGGCAGATGGTGCGCGCCTTTGAACTCCGGCTCCGGAACGATGTCCTCGGGCGGAAACAGCCGGACCAGATGCAGGAGGGCACCGCGGACGCGAGGGTCGTCGAGATGACGGCCGACCGCCTTTTGCAGGCTCAACGCTTCGGAAGGCTCGTAGAAGAATATGTGCGCATATTGGAGCGCGGCTTCGTCGCCCCGGTCCATCGCCTCGCGATTGGCTTGATCCACGGCGGCCAGATCGGTGATGAGCCGGCCCATGACCCCCACCAGGGCGTCAGCTTCATCCTTGAGCTCCGCAGTCTGGGGGACGCGGATGTCATCGCTGGTCGTTCCATCCGAACCCATGCGGCGATAACCGATGGCGGCGATCCGATCATCGACGGGGTCGTAGTCGACCGAGACCAGAAACCGCAGATCGGCTCTCGGCGGCATGAGAAAGCTGTGCTCCTCCTCGGTGCGCTGGATGGTGTTGGTCGACAGGGCGGCCGCCCGGGCGACCAGCCGCGACGCATTGCGGGTCAGCGACCATCCCGCACCGGGAGTCTTCGCCAGACCGTGGGCTTTCGACAGCGCCCCGACAGTCTCGATTCCCATCCTTTTGAGCGCACGTTTGGACTCGTGGGTAACGCCGGGGACCGCAGACACGTCCCGCGCCGCGCCCAGCTCCGGTGCAATCGATTGCACGCAGTGTTCCCGGAAGGCGCACTGTTCGCATTTGAAATACAGGTGGTGGAAGGTCTGATCGGACGGACCGCGGCCGATACGCTTCTGGGCGATCACCGGCAGAGTCTGGCTGCAGAAATCGTCGACCTGACGCAGATAGGGACGCAGGGCAAAGACCTCCGGCTCCGCCCGATCGCCCTGGGCCGTCCCGCTGTCCGGGATACGCCAGACCTCCCCGTCTCGGTTCAGGGTGGCGGGAGCGGCCAGGCGGATCTCGGCGAGCCGCTCTTCCAGCACCCGCACATAGAAGGCGATCTGGGTCTTGTGGAAAGCCGTGGCGCGCCGGGTCGCCTTGATGTCGATGATCGTGAAGCAAGCACGACCGTCGGGCAGGATTTCTCGCCGAACGAGATCGGCGATGTTGCGGTTGAGTTCTAACCCGGTGCCCTCCAGAAAACGCGGAACGCCTTTGGGCTTCAGATTGACTTGGGCGGCGTAGGTCTCCGATCGTTCGCCGCGCAGAAAGGCAAGCGTCAGTCGCTCGGACAGGACTTTCTCGCCTGGCGCCGGCTGCAGAACTGACGCTTCGGCCGCCAAGCGATGGACCACGCGATCTTCGAACTCATTGCCGAGTCTGGCCCAAGGGGCTTCGCGAATGTCTTTGAGCACCGGCACAGCCGCCAGTTCGTCATCGCTTGAAAGCTCGTATCTGACCTTCCGCTCACACCGGTACTGGAACCACGACTTGACCGTGGACGCACTGAAACCCTTCAACGCCTCATGCCCCCTGCGCTTACTCACGAAGCGCTTGCCCCGACGCTACGCAATCAGCCTATCGCGCGAGACGTGTATTGACTACCCACACGACCCAAGCTGAGCGAGACGTCCAGATCGCTTGAAAGGCCGCTATCGCGACCTACCGCGTTCAAAATGTCGTCGTCGAAGGCACGAACCCTTCGTTCGATTTTGTACAGCGACTGGACAACTTCACCTGAGTTCCGCGCCACCCCGCGATCACAGAAACCGCCTAGCGCACCCCGATGTATTTGTGGGTCTGGATGCTGAGACGCCACCTCGGATGCGCGAGACAGTAGTCCAGCGCGGCGGCGGTGTTGGCCGCCTGATCCGGTCCGTCCATCGGCTGCAACCAGAACTGCTCGAAGGCCAACCCCTCAAAGCGTTCAGGCATGGCCAAGGCTTGAGGATAGACCAACTTCAACTCCTGACCGGAGATCTGCGTCACAGGGGCCGCGGCCTTGGGGCTAACGCAAATCCAGTCGATCCCTTCCGGCGCAGCCATGGTGCCGTTGGTCTCCACGGCGATGTCGAAGCCCTGGTTTTTTAAGGCGGCGATCAGGGGCCTGTCCAGTTGCAGCAGGGGCTCCCCGCCCGTGCAGACGACGAGCCTGGGATCGCCTTCGCGGCCTCGCCACATCGATCCGACATGAGCCGCCAGCGCCTCCGGGGTCACGAACTTGCCGCCCCCGTCGCCATCCGTGCCCACGAAGTCCGTGTCGCAGAATGAACAGACGGCGCTGGCGAGGTCGCGCTCCAGTCCATTCCAGAGATTGCAGCCTGCGAAGCGCAGAAAGACCGCCGGCCGGCCGGCTTGGCCGCCTTCGCCCTGCACCGTCAGGAAGGTCTCCTTCACAGCATAAGTCATGTGCGCCGCACCTCCGCTCCGACGTCCACGGCCACAAACTTCGCGGCGCTCAGTTCGGGCTCGCCATCATAGCGATAGGCCACGAGCGGGCCGCCCTTTGCGACGCTGAAATCCACGCACGCTACACGGTGGGTGACCGGCGCGAGCGGCCCAAGCGGGTCGAACCAGTAGTGACCGATGAAGGTCGGACGGTCAGGCGCTGGACGCCGCTCAGAGGTGGGCAGCGGCAGGTCGGGCATGTCGACGCCTGCCGGACCGATATAGGCGGCGCGGTAGGTGGTTGGCGTCGGATCCCACCAGCGTATTCGAATAGCCGTGCGATGATGTCCGTCCTTGTCAGTGAAGCTGTGACCGTCGGGGAGCTCGACCTCGGCCCCCTTTAACAGCGTTTCGACCGCTTCATATTCGGGCGAGCCGCGCTGGCTCGCCGCCTGGACCAGGTCGACGCTCAACCGCTCGCCCTCGCGCAGCAGCGGTCTTAGGTGGTCAGCGTGTTGAGGGCTCCAGCACGCGTGCACCACACGGAACTCTGGCTCCTCGATCCAGAGCGGCAGCTCAAGAAACCAGGCGACCCAACGCTGATGATCGGCGCCGTCGGCCGCGACTTCGGCCAGGAACGCCTGGTGCTGGTGACGATTCTTCTCGCCCACCGGGCCCGCGCGTGAGCGCAGGTAGGCGCCTTCTTGCGCCGGGTGCGGGGTCGCCCATGCGATCGCGTTGAACTCGTGATTGCCCATCACCGCCCGCGCCGAACCGGCCTCGACCATGTCGCGCACCATCTCGAGCGTCCGCAGTTGACCCGGACCGCGATCGACAAAATCGCCGACAAAAATCACCGATCGGCTCGGGTGACGCCAAGCCCCGCCGCGGTGCTGGTAGCCGAGCGTTTGAAGAAGCGAAATCAGTTGGTCCGCGTGACCATGGATGTCGCCTATGATGTCGTAGCTCATGACGACAACCTAGCGGCGTCGGCGGATAAGGCGAGCGCGATCACGACCTGCCGGGACTTCAGTGAGGGGTTGCAGCCTCGGTTTAGGCCATCCTCGCCGGAGGTTCGGCGTACGGGCCCAAAGGCATATGAGACGGGAAGACGTGGGGCTCCGTCAGCCACCCGACGGCTCTGTCAGGGTAGGATTTGCGCCTACTAGTTAGGCCTTCAATGGTTGGCATTTTTCTGTATTTTGACTTTAACAGCACCGCTTTACGCTTTGGCGATCGCGCTATAGGCACCTCGAATAGGCGGATGACACAGTTAATGTATCGAATTGAAAGGTCTATGAGGAGAAAGGCATGACTCCAAGCGGCGTTGCTCTTACGAAGACCTATTTATTCGGCGAGGAAATTGAATCCAAAGCAGCAGACTGGGGCGAGCAGTTGTGGCTTATTCTCAAGCAACTGTTGCCCGTTTCACCACCGATCAGCCTCCGGGCAAGCGACAGCTATGCTTATCTGGGCGACCGCCTCACCAACTTCGTCCATAGCCGGTTGATCGTCAGGGGCGTGCAACTCGTTGGGGAATTTAATGATCTTCCAGGAGAGGCGCTTGACCAGGAACTCGACAATCTCGTCGATGACCTTCTGGATCTTAGCGCGGAAGAACGCGCAAACATCGTCTGGTTTCTTCGACGGGCCTGCGAACGGATCCGGGCGGGAGGAGCGGACCCCACCAAAAGTCAAAAGAAGACCATTCGCCGCTTCGCCCAAGCCAACAGCCATCGCTGCTACCTTTGCGGCCATTCTCTCATTTTCGGCAATGAGGCTGAAGCCGAGGAGGAGTTGCCCGATGACGCGTTGCCCGAGCAGCGAGCGCCGCAGAATTACTGGACTTTCGAGATTGAACACGTTTTCCCACAACGCCGGGGCGGGAGCAGGCATCGGTCTAATCTCGCCGCCAGTTGCAAGTCATGCAACAAGTTCAAGGATGTATTGATTAGCTTTGCGGACCTGCCGGTCGAGACCTATGTAACCCCTTCGATCACTCCTTCTCGGATCACGGAAACGTTCGGGGGTGTGAAGAAGTTCGCATTGCTCTGGCGTCAGCGTGGTTGCTGCGCGCGCTGCGACGTACCGTTCTATGAGGCGGCCGACGAGCGTCTATTCATCGTCCGCGGCGACCCAAAGGACGCCTATCATTTTTTCAACGTGGAGATCGCTTGCGGTCCCTGCGGTGACGAGATCGAAGAAGGGATACTGCTTCGTGCATAAATATAGAGGCTTTCTGGTCGAGCAACAGGCGGGGACAGACGCGACATTTCTAGTCTTCGTCGCTAACGCCAAGGAAATCACAACCTGGGCGCATGCCGACAATATCAAGCTGGACAGGGGTAATGTGCAGCGCGCCCTGGTTGATGCGCGTTGGCGCCAAATCAAACGCTTCTTCGGCGCGTCCCTGAACAACGTCATTCCCACGAGCGTGACCATCGCTTTCGATGAAGGCCTTCCCCATATCGATGACCCAACGACCCTTACGGATGATGTCGCCGGTTATTCGATGCAGCAGATCGACGATGATCTGTGGGAATTGACGCTCTCGAACGCCGTTCAGGACCACACATACATCTTGGATGGGCAACACCGGCTACGCGGAATGGCCGAGGTAGAGGCCGAAATCCCGGTACCCGTTTGTCTGTTCCCTAGTATGTCCAAACTGGAGCGCGCGTTCCAGTTCGTCACCATCAATAACAAGTCACACAAGGTACCGACCGACAATCTCAAGGCGCTGATCGCGAATTTCGACATGATCGAGATTCCGCTCCGTGACCGTCTTACGCAAGCGTCCGTCACCGTTCCACGCTTCGCGACCTTCGTCGACGTTCTCAACGAAGATCCGGAGAGTCCATTTTATAAGATGGTCAACTGGGTGAACAACCGTTTCCCAGGCGCAGAGCCTGTTGTTCAACCCACCGCGCTGGAAAATTCGCTGAAAGCCATCACGCGCGCCTTTCCGGAGACGAAGGAGGATGAGAGCGACGCCCTTTCGGTGCTTTACGCCATCTGGAAGGCCATCTTCGCGACGTACGGCATCACCGCGGACAACGCCGGAAGGTATCCGAACCTCGTGTTGAAGGCGACGATCCAATCCCTTTCGGAGATGATCGTCGATCAACTGAAGGCTCAGTACGATATTGCCTTCAATGACCACCCAATTATGGGCGATGACGGCAAATCTGCTGGCGACGCCGCCAGAAATTTGATGACGGGCGTTCCGGCCGAGTTCTGGCAGGATGTCTGGGCTCTCAAGAGCCTCGATACTTCTGCAGGCAGAGACATCATTCAGGACGATCTTCGTCGTCTAAAGAAACTTGTGCGCGGCACAGGTCGACTCCCGGCCGACTGGAAGGCGCAACTCGCCGTCTATCGCATCATGGACGACGACTGATGGCACCGCGCGGCGACGGTGCCGGACGGCACCGCTTCCGACTGCGAGCTTTCAGCGGCTCGAACTTGAGGATGGCCCCCCCGGAGGACTAGGAAGGGCGCACAGGCTAGCCGGGGGACTCAACGGGACGCGCACTAGATGTTCCCGCCTCGTTCGCGAAATGCGCATAATCGGCAATCCTAGAACCGAAGGTCCGCTCGTGACTCGTAGCTGCCCTTCGGAGCTTCCGCTGATTGGAGGCGGGTGAGCCGCCGCAAAGCAGAAGTCCCTGACGTCCGCTTTGGGTGGACAACGGACACTAGCGAGCCTGCGATCTGGCTTTCCCTACGAAGCAGCCTCGGAGGAAGCGGCTCTCTCTTGCCAAGCGGTTATCGGGCCAAAGCAGGCGGCCAGGACGACAAAAATTATGATGCCGGCTGCTACTTGGGGGCTCGGCAGCAGTGGCCACGCTGCAGCGAAGAACCCTGCAATCAGCAGATTCGCGATAACGGCTGCCCAGCGACTGAACGGCGCGCTGCTGCGCAGAGCGCCAACGTTCATAAGCGCACAGCAGACGACGGCCAGGCCGCTCCCGGCGAACCACAACGCCTCCAGTGAAAGGCGTCCGTAGATTGGAAGCGTGAGGGCCAGATGCAGGACGCCCAAGAGCAGACCCGATAAAGATAGCAGCCACATGGCCTTCCGGGTCATGCGCCGCGCTCGAGTCGACGGGCCAGCGCATGAGCAAGAGCAGCGGCGCCCAGGAACGTGGCCAGGATTATATACGCCTCTACGGACAAGGCGCGGACGAACCCCGGCGGCTCGGCGGCACCTCCCGCCCATGCGACCACAAACACGGTGTTCAGCGCGATGCCGCCGAGTGCGAAGACGGACATGCCGCGAAGACTCCAACGCGCCGTTGCCGCAGCTCCTGCCGCATAGCTGAGCCCGAGGGCGGTCATCATAGGATTGAGCGGCCCGAAGGTCCCGAGCAGGGCATGGATCGTGACAAGGCCGGCCAGCGACGCGCTGGCCGCGACGAGGCCGGCCTGGGTGACTTTGCGCACCCCGTCCGGCGTCCAGATGCGCCAGACGACCGCCGCCGCGAGACAGCCGCTTGCGAAGCGCAGTCGCTCCGCAGCCGGTATGAACTCGAACTCCATCTGCATCGCTCTGAGCCAGATTTCACGGTCCGCCGGGCCGACCTTGATCGCGAATTCAAAAAGCAGTGTCGTGAAATTGGTCATGCCGTAACCTGTCTGGAACGCGATTTGGACGCCCTGACCGGCTTGACGGATTGGGATCGGGCGAACTCGATCCCTGCGCTCGTAAGCCGATAGGCATGTCTGGGGGGTCGACCCGGCTGCAACGACGGCCTCCACTCGGACTCCAGGAGACCTTGCTCCGAAAGGCGGGCGAGGGTCGGGTAGAGGGTCCCTGATCCAAGCCCGGTCGACTTGCTCAACTCATAGCCATATCGCCACGCCTGGGGTTGGTCGGCAAAGTGGGCGAGGAGGACGCGGGTCTGGTTAGAAGCGTTTGCGGGACGTGTCATTCCCATAACTCGCCATATGTCGAGTTATGAGTCAAGCGTTCTGAATTGGTGACGGCTTCATCTGCTTACGGGAGGCTGTGCAGACGTCCGCTTTGGGTCGATTGCGGCCCCCAAGATCGGTCCGAAAAGTGGACATCGAGCGAGCGGGAGGCGGGATTTCCACCCGCAACTGCGGTTGTAACCGGCGTTTTATTTAAACTACTCCCGACCCCAATCTAACCTGCACAAGCTGACCTGCAAGGTCCGCTATGGGTCGACTGCGGACACCAGGTCGCTGCCGAAAAGCAGACATCCGGCCTGCGGCCCGCGAGCCGACATCCGAGCGGCGGCTGGGGGTGGAAAGCGGATGTTTCCTCGGCCCACATCAGCCCCTCACTTATTTGTCCCATCCTCTAGGCGGAGGACGGTCTCAAGCCGTGCAAGGTCGCGAGCCGTTGGAAGCTCCCAAGGCACGGATCTACAGGGTTCGACTAGGCTCACCATCCACCAATCCGCTCCGTTAGCCTCGAACAGGCCTGAGCATGAGTAGCGTGGCTGGCCAAGAGGACCAACGATTGTAAAGAGGCAGGACGCGCGCGCAGAGCCGTGAAGCTCACAGCTAGCCTCGGAAACAGAGCTTGCTGGTCTACTCCCGCAGATTGCTGGCTCCGGGCAAGGCAGTCGCGCGCTGTAGGCACGATAGGCACTTTGAACTTGCGCAACACTTGGGGCATCTGAAATGAGGCCGCTCGACGACTGAGGAGAGGTCGCGCACCCCGCCATGGCTAGGGCCAATAATAGGCTGCACCGTCTATACATCATCCTTGGCACCCCGATCTGCTCAGGCGAGCTCCCGTGTTGAACTCAAGCGCTTTCTCCAAATGTCCGCAATGGGTCGATTGCGGACGTTAGCTTCTAGTCCGGAAGCGGACACCCGGGGCCTGACTTGGTCCCGGCTGACGTCTAGCCTCGTTCAGACAAATACTTATCACCCTGCACGACGTTCTTGCCCGTTACTCCTTTGGGGGTGGCGGGCTTCTCTAGTTTGAAAGGGTGACTGGAGAAACCGTGACGCTCTGAACGTGCCCCCGCTTCGTCATGCAATCCACGCCGCTGCCGAACCACTGGTACAGCACTTGGTCTGATGCCGGCAGCGGCTCGACAGCAGGGTCGCCGGTGAGTGTTACGCCTTGAGCCGAGGCTTCGACCCGGCAGGCATCTTCGACCGGTATCGTTGTGCAGCCGGTAAGACCGGCCGCGGCAGCGATCGCTGACAGGGCAAGACGATCTGTGCGCATCTATTCGCGGACCGGCTCGGCTCGCCAGAGGAAGACGAAATCCCGGTGCTCGGCCCAGGTCTGACCTTCGGCATGGTCGCCTACCGCACATACGGTGGTGTGATACGGACCAACGCCATCGGTCGTCCGAAAAGCGGCGCACGTGCGGCCGCGCCGACTGGTCCAGCGGCCCGCCTCAATCTGGCTGTCGTAAAAGTCACCGGTGACGGAGCCGTCCGGAGCAAGCCGAAGCATCATTGGTTTTTGATAGGGCGTGTCAGGCTCAGTCGACAGGTCGACGCTCCACGAGCCATCCAGGGTAGGCGGGACCGGGGGCGGGCCGAAGGTAATTGGCACAGGCGCGGGTTCTAGTGGCGGTCTGGGACGGCCATAAGTGACCTGCTCCTGTGAGTATTGATCGGCTGGGTGAAGACCCGGGGGTGTCTGTGAGGATGGCTCTTGGGGCGACGTTACCAACAATAGGTACAGCGGTATGAGCATCGGCATCCTCCACCGGACACGGTCTCCCAGAAATGCGCTTACGTCCAGTGGTAGCGCCCGCAAACAACACCAGCCGTGTCCGCTATGGGTCGAAAGTAGACTTTAGCTTCGATCCCCAAAGCAGACTCTGGCCCGTCGCCTCGCCGAATCGGCATTCTCGAAAACACCTGCCACTGAGCCTTAGCAACCAAGGTGGATTTGTATGGATCTACACCGACGGGCCAAGTTGGCTGCTAAGCGCCGAAAGGAGACCTTCGAGCTTCGGCGGAATGCGACGCAGCTATTGTTAGCCTTGTCGCGCGCTTGTTGCCCCGCCGCCGCCGACATTAGAGGCCTTTTGAGGTGCTAGTCGGACAAGCTTCAGCGCGATCACCATCGCAGGGCCTTGTCAGCCTTGCCGTTGCGGTGATCTGCCCAACTTTCTGGAACGTCGTAGTCCAGTCTCCGTTAGCTATGGCAGTCAGAAGGAGACCCGCGATGACCGATCTTTCGCAGATCAAAGAACATATGGAAGTCATTGGTGCCGACGGAGTCCACCTAGGCACAGTCGACAAAGTCGAAGGCGATCGAATTAAGCTTACCAAGGCCGACAGCGGGTCGCACAGCGATCACCACCACTACCTCTCCGGCGGGCTGGTAGCCGCCGTCGAAGGCAATCAAGTCCGGCTGTCCGCCAACGCCGATAACGCCGCCCTCCTCGAAGAAGAAGAGGCCGGCGAAGCGATCGCCGACTTGAAATAGCGCAGCATGACAACTGATAACGAGGCGGTCGCCGCCCAGCTTCAGGCGATCCGCGAGGAACTGGAAGCCAAGGTCTGGCCAACAGCGGTCGACGCGGCAGCATCCGGCGACCACGAACGTATCCGCGATTTGGTCAAACTGAAGGTGGACATCGAGGCCATCGATTTTGCGCTTGCCCATCGCCCGACTGGGTTGTCCGAGGGCAGTCAGAAATGATCGACCTCAACACCGCGACTGCCGAAGAGTTCGACGCCATCGACGGGTTGCGCGGCCACGGCTTCGAGATCGTTCGATATCGCGAGGAGCGTGGTCACTTCACAAGTCTACGCCAACTGGATGAGGTGCCTGGCTTAGCCGGCAAGACCGACGGCGTTGGTGCCCACGTCTCGGTCGAGGGGAGCTGACATCGCCAACGCCGTAGCGACGAGCTGGGCGCGCCGAATGTTGGCGTCTTGTTTCTCGACGAACGGATGCTGACGACACGCCATCCTGCTCTGCGGACCCTAGAAACCGCCACTACACGCCAAAACCCGCCCCTGGCTTTCCGACGCGAGTGCACTTTTCTACATCCACACTGATGGGCGGAAGTGGCTGTTACTCACCAAGACCAAATCCGCGACTAGCGAACGAAGCGAACATTCAAACCGCACACCAAGAGAAGCTGCCTCGTCGAGGTTGGTCAGCTCAAACTCTGCATATCGATGACGTAGCGGTACCGCACCTCCCCGTTCTCAATCTTCACGTAGGCGTCGTTGATGTCTTTGATGTCGATCATCACGACCTCGGGCGCGATGTCGTTGGCAGCACAGAAGTCCAACACGTCTTGCGTCTCCTGCAGATTGCCAATCAGCGAGCCCGCGAGGCTCTGGCGTTTGAACGCCAGCTTGGAATTGTCGACCCCGTCGATGACGTCGAGATTGCCGACCACCACGAACTGACCGTCGCGCTTCAGCAGGTCGAACAGAGCACCAACCTCATGCTTTTCGGGCACGGTCGAGAGAATGAAGTCGAAGGCGTTCTCGAATTCGGCAAGGGCGGTCTTGTCGGTTTCGATTACCGCATTGTCCGCGCCGTGCGTTTTCGCATCCTTCAGCTTGTCGGGGTTTGACGTCAGGACTGTGACTTTGCAGCCCATGGCCTTTGCCAACTTGACGGCCATATGACCCAGCCCGCCGAAGCCGAGAACGGCGACATGGTCACCCTTCTCTACGCCCCAGTGCTGCATCGGCGACCAGGTCGTAACGCCGGCGCAGAGGATGGGAGCGGCCTTCTTCGGATCCAGCCCCTCGGGCAAGGTCAGTACGAAGTCCTCCGGCACGACGACAATATCGGAATAGCCGCCGAAGGTGTTGTCGCGACCATAGATGTTCGTGCCATCCGCTGTCTCCGTCGCCGGAGTCATCGGGCCGTTATAGGTAGCAAGCCAGCCGTTCGGCCCCTCACAATAGTTCTGGTCGCCATCCTTGCAGGGTTCACATGTGCGGCAGCTGTCGATCATGCAGCCGACGCCAACCATGTCGCCCTCCTTAAATCGCGAAGCGGAGGCACCGACGGACTTCACACGACCAACGATCTCGTGGCCAGGGATGCAGGGATAGACGGTGTTGTGCCATTCATTCTTCACCTGGTGGATGTCAGAGTGGCAGACCCCCGCGTAAAGCACCTCGATCACCACCTCATTGTCCTTCGGATCGGGCCGGTCGATCTCCATGCGCTCGAGTTTGGAGCGGGCGGTCTTTGCGCCCCAAGCGATCGACTTCATGAGAACTTCCGTGGCTTTGAGATGAGACAGAAAAAGCCGCAGCCGCTATGGGGGTTCCGTACCGTGAAGTCTCGGCTGCGCGTCTGACGACGATACGCCAGCAGCACACAGCGCCTGCCAGATGCGGGCACATTCTTCTAAATCTACACTCAGAGTACGATCTGGGTTTGTAGCTCCGCCTCGGAGCGGACCGACATGAGTCGTTGATGATCGAGGGCTATTCAGACCGCAATCTTCAGCGGGTCAGGCTTTTTGCCATCTGGCAGGAGCCGCCGCAGTTCCTCATGCACCACCTCTGCCGAGAACGGCTTGGTTATGAAGGCTGCCTTGGCCGGCATCTCGCCGGTTAGCGGCTGAACATTTCCGCTCGAAACCACGATCTCAATGTGGGGCCATCGATCTGCGACATGGCGAGCCAACGCAAAGCCATTCACTGACCCTGGCATCTCGACATCTGTAAACAGCACGACCACCGATGATGCATGCTGCTCGAGCACCTCGAGCGCATCATCGCCACTCTCAGCATCCATGCAGCGGAACCCCGCCTCTTCCAGAATGGCGCGCGCATCCATTCGTATGATCACGTCATCATCGACGGCGAGGGCGTAGGGAACTGTTGAAGTGGTCATGACAAGCCAACCGTCCCGCACTCGATCGGTTCACCACTTTCTGCCCTCGGACAGAAGAAGTCCGAACACCCTGTTCAAGCGAACAGTGGCGGATCATCCACGCCCTCGACACGTTGGACAGCGCGCAGCAAAGAGAGACGTAACATGGGTCAGATGATCGACGGACAGTGGCAATCGGGGAAAGCGACCGAGGCCAGCAAGGGCGGCAGTTTCAAGCGGCAAGACAGCGGGTTTCGGGATTGGATCACGCCCGATGGTGAGCCTGGTCCTGACGGTCGGAACGCCTTTCCAGCAAAGTGTGATCGTTACCATCTCTACGTCAGCTTTGCCTGCCCTTGGGCGCACCGCACGCTGATCGTACGCGCTCTGAAGAAGCTAGAGCCGTTCATCCCCATCTCGGTCGTACACCCTTTGATGCGTGAGAATGGTTGGATGTTTAAGGTTGAAGACGGTTCAACCGGCGATCTCGAGAACGGGCTGGACTATCTTTGGCAGCTCTATGCGAAGGGCCGGTCTGACTACACTGGTAAGGTGACCGTGCCGGTGCTTTGGGACCGCGTCGAACAGCGCATCGTCAACAATGAATCGTCAGAGATCATGCGCATCTTCAATCGCGCGTTTGATGGCTTGGGAGCCGCCGCGCTTGATCTGTATCCAAGTGTGCTCGCCACGCAGATCGATGAAGTGAACGACCAGGTCTACGAAGCGGTCAACAACGGTGTCTACCGCGCCGGTTTCGCGACCACGCAGCGAGCGTATGAGCAGGCCGTCATTCCGCTATTCGAGCAGCTCGATGCGCTCGATAAACGACTGAGTTCATCCGACTGGCTCTTCGGCGATCTTATGACCGAAGCCGATATCCGCCTGTTCACGACCCTGATCCGCTTCGACGCTGTCTATCACACACACTTCAAATGCAACGTCAGACGGATCGTCGACTACGATGGTCTGTCGCGTTTTCTCGAGCGCATGATGGCCATCCCCGAGATCGCCGAGACCGTGCATTTCGACCAGATCAAGCAGCACTACTTCACCAGCCACCTCGACCTGAACCCGTCAGCCATCATCCCGGTCGGTCCGATCCCACATTGGGGCCGAGACAAGCGCAAGTACTCCAACGCGATAGAATGAGACGGTCAGCCCGCCGTGCCACAGAGCATCTCACACGGTTCACCATCGCTGTTGCCATCGAGTGAAGAGACACCACACACCTGCAGATAATAGTGCGCTTCTTCGCACGAGCTCATCTGACGACAGTAGCGTTTGCCCGAACATGTGAACGACCCGCTCGATAGCGATGGCGCATCCGCAGGCTCTTCAGCCGGTGACAGCAGCGACTGCACTGGTGGTGCCGATGACCGCTCGCGCAGTTCTACACTCGCCGCCCTACGATCGAGTTGAGCCTGCGCTACCCGCACCCCCTGTCGCCATTCCCAGGGCGGCACGGTCTGAGCATCGCTCATCGACCACAGACCACTGCGCTCACCACGCGCACGCGCTTCAGTTGCGAGTAGCGTTTGATCCGTGAGGTACCGACGGTATGCCCAAGCATGTCCGTCTTTGACCATCGCGCGATTGACGTCTTGGCCATCACCGAAGACGCGCGCCACGACACGACCATAGCGATCGGTATCGGTTTGCTGCACCGACACCATCTTGCCGAAGACGAGCGCAGACAGCGCTTGCTTCGAGCGATCCCCCCAGGGCTGACCGCGTTCTGGTGCGTCGATCTCAGCTAATCTGATTTTGTGCTGCTGATTGGTCGCATCGAGCACAGTGATGGTGTCACCATCGCTGACACCGACCACCGTCGCTCTAAACGAAACGGCAGTTTCAGATTGCGATGACGAGAGCCCCTCCCCCACGACCGTTGCCAGCTGATCGCACGCAGCGACGCTCGCGAGACACAGCACGCTCACCATCGCTGCGAGCGCGCGCATAAATCGCGTCAGTGTGTTTGTCGTGATGTACACTCAGCAACTGAGTGGCCAATAAAGCCTACGATCTGGTGACCTGTTTTGGTGCTGTATTGTTCTGCATACTCGTAGGTGCGTCGAACGCGAACCGGTCGATCAACCCCCAAGGCCCGTCGAGATAGCGCCAGAGCAGCAAGCCCTCAGCGACGATTTGGAATGGCTCGAACTCCAGTTGGAGCTGCTCAAGCAACTCGCTTGCCTCATCGGGCTCCACCTTGTTCTGCACAGTGATGTGCGGCCGAAACGGAGCCTGGTCTTGCCGTGTCAGCCATGGCGAAAATGCCTCTGCAAGTTCTTGCCGTAAATCATCAAAGCCAGGCGACCCAAGCCGATAGGCTACTCCGCGACCTATTGACCAAGGGCCGCGGACATCCAACGCAAAAGGACATCGGCTCTGGCAGGCCCTTTCCAACGTCTGCACGATGTCGCGCTCGTGCTGCCCTGGGAGTGCATGAAACAGTGTCAGATGGGCCGGCACCTTGTTGCGGTGGCGCGGGAAGTGCGACTGACGCAGGTCTTCAAACCAGGCGAAGGCTCCTTCATCTAGCGCCGCCGTGACGATCAGGGGTGGGTATTCAGACATCGCTTAAGGCTGCCGGGCGAGCTAAACCACTGCGCCATGCAGTAGCGGCCGCGCGATGAAGAGTGGCATGGCGACGTGCCAACTTGTAGATGTCGAGGTCATAGCCACCGCCCGTGACGCCAACGACCGGTGCCATAGGCAGGCAGGTCTCGAGAACATAGCTGTCGCGCTCGAGAAGCCCTTCGTCGCTCAAAGCCAACCTGCCGAGACGGTCGCTAACGTGAGGATCGACGCCAGCGATGTAGAAGACGAGGTCTGGTGCGACGCGTTCGAGCAGACCGGGAAGGGTCGCCCGCAGCTCGGTCATGTACAATTCGTCGCCAGTCCCATCCGGCAAATCGATGTCGAGATCGCTTGGGCCCCTCCGAACGGGATAGTTCTTTTCGCCCTGCATTGAGAAGGTGAAAACGCGAGGCTCGTCCTCGAAAATGAAGGCGGTTCCGTCGCCCTGGTGAACATCGAGGTCAACTACAAGGACCTGCTCGATTTCGCCTGCGTCGATCATTGCGCGGCAGACTACGGCGATGTCGTTAAAGACGCAGAAGCCAGCGCCCTTAGTCGGTCCAGCATGGTGACTGCCCCCGGCGGTATTGCAGGCGAGGCCATAGCGAAGGGCAAGCTGCGCTGCCAACAGCGTGCCGCCGACCTCCATCCTAGAGCGGTCTGATACACCCCGCGTCATCGGCAGGCCGATGACACGCTCCACCTTGGACGGGACGGTGAGATCCAAGACCTCGCGCACGTAGACGGGCTCGTGCACCGCGGCGAGCAGCTCGAAACTCGCGGCCTCGGGGGTATGCAGCCCCTCGGGCCCTATCAGACCCTCCTCGCCCAGCACCTCAGCCAGTCGCGCATACTTCTGCATGGGAAAACGATGACCCGCCGGGAACTCGGGACTGTAGGCCGGGTGGTAGACGATCGGAGGAAGCGGGCGCGGTGAGGGCATGCGGATGGAGGCTAACAGATTAGCGGAGGCAAGGCTGTGTTTGCATGACAGATGGCGCTGCAGGTTCGCCGTCTCAACAAGACGCCAACTGCAAGCAGACATGGCCAATCCGTCTACTTCGGCAAGACGGTCAGGCGCGCTTTCGCGCAGTGCGCCCGCCGCCCCTCCCGCCGTCTCAGTGCATTTGTGCTGATGTACACTGAGTATGCTGCAGCTTTCTCCGACCAAGCGCTCGTGCAGCGTCGACACTGACCTCACCGCAACCAATCACGCATCAGAAGGTTACCGCGTCGAACTTTACGCAGGAAATCTCAATGTCCGACGCCGCCATTGCCGCCACCAAACGCTTCGGCGAAATCGTCAACACCGGCGACCTAGACGCCTTTTCGGAAGTCGTCGCTGAAAGCTGTGTCGACAACGATCCAGCACCGGGACAGGGTGCTGGTCCTGACGGGTTCAAGACCTTTTTCGCCGGCATGCGGAAGGCCTTCCCCGACATGAAAGTCGAGCCTCAGACCATGGTCAGCGAAGGGGACAAGGTGGCCTTTGCTTATACGCTGACTGGAACCCATCAGGGCGATTTTCTTGGTATTGCTGGCACCGGCAAACCCATTGAAATCCGCGGAATGCAGATCGGCCGCTTCGAGAATGGCAAGATGGTCGAGCGCTGGGGGTCTTCCGACGAGCTTGGCATTCTAAAGCAGATCGGCGCGGCACCGGTCTGAGACACCGAATGCTTAAGCACAGGACCTGCGACGTCGCGATCATTGGGGCAGGTACAGCAGGTCTGGCAGCTTACCGCGCAGCAAAGGCTTCCGGCGCGAAGGTATTATTGATTGAAGCCAGTCCTGGCGGAACGACCTGCGCCCGCTACGGATGTATGCCATCGAAGCTTCTGCTGGCAGCTGCGCGCTCAGCGCGTGATGTCAAAGCTGCAGACACATTCGGCGTGCGCGTCAACAAACTCGAGATCGATGGCAAGGCCGTCATGGCTCGTGTGCAACGCGAGCGCGATCACTTCGTCAAAGGTGTCCTTGCACAAGTCGCTGACATCCCAAACTCAGACAAACAGCGAGGCTGGGCGCGGTTTTCTGCTCCGGACGCCCTGACGATCGACGAGCACACGCTTGTCGAAGCCCGATCCATCGTGATTGCCACAGGTGCACGCCCGGTCGTCCCCAATGATTTGGCCGAGGCTTGCCAAGAACGGGTGGTCACTCACGAGACCATCTTCGATCTGAAGACCCTGCCCCGCTCACTGGCTGTGATCGGAGCCGGTCCGCTCGGTCTTGAAATGGCTCTCGCTTTCGCTCGGCTTGGCGTGAAACTCACAGTGTTTGACGATGGCGACACGATCGGCGCGGTCAGAGATCCGGTCGTTGCAAAAGCTGTATCTGATCAAATGAAGCGCGAGCTGATCATCGAACTGGGCGTAGAGGTCGTCGCGAAGCGCAACGCAAACGGCGATGTGCTGGTCAGCTGGAAAGACGCTGGTGGTAAGTCGCGACGCAGAACCTTCGAATACGTGCTCGTCGCGGCAGGCCGCAAGCCGGCGCTGGACGGGCTGGATCTGAACGTCGCGGGCTTGAAGTGCGATGAAAAAGGCGTGCCACTTTTTGATCCAGCCACGCTCCGTTGCGGGCGATCCAATGTCTTCATCGCCGGCGACGCCAACGACGACCGTCCGGTGCTGCACGAGGCATCGCTTCAGGGTGAGCTGGCAGGTCGCAATGCTGCTCGCGCGCCAAGGCTAGAGAAACGTGACCCAATGCCGTCTATGGCCGTGGTCTATTCAGACCCCGATATCGCCAGCGTTGGACCCGGTTGGGACGAAGAGGCAGCGAAGGGCTGGAACATTGGATGCAGTGATGATGTCGGAAGAGCGAGGGTTGATGCGAGGCCATCCGGAATGTTGAGGGTCTATGCTGATGCGAAGAGCGGTGCGCTGATCGGCGGTGAACTGTTTGGGCCGGACGTGGAGCATCTCGCTCATCTATTGGCGTGGGCGGTCCAGTTGAAAATGACGGCGAATGATGTGCTCGAGCTGCCCTTTTACCATCCAACGATGGAAGAGAGCTTCCGGACTGCTCTTCGCGATCTCGCTAACCAGCACAAGCTTTGACCTGAGCTGGTCATTTGATTTCAGACAAGCCCAATTCTGTGTTGCGAGTTAACCCAGCCGATCGCCAACAAACCATTGCCAAACCACAATCCGCTGCTTGACCTTCTGCTACAAGTGACGGCCAAATTTAAGCGGCGATCGTGACTGAGTGTCTTTGTCTTGATCTACACTGAGCCGCCTAAAGCGGACCTATCCAGTGTCCTCTATGGTTGGAAAGCGGACGTCCGACAGCCAAGGTGCGTCAGGGTGTCAACGGCCCCCAGCAGCCAAGTAGGGTTGAAACGGCGTCGTGCCCCCATCGCGCATAGGCGTTGCCCCCTGCGACCTCGACCGTGCCGTAAGAACCGTCATCCGTCCGCGTCGCGAACCTCAAGCGGGTCGAGAAACCGTCCTTGCGTGTCGGCGGCATTGGTTCAGCGTCGTCATGGATGCGGGACGACAAAGGGCTCACGGGTATGTCGGGCAGGTAAGAGAAGGACAGGGCGAGACGCTCAAGCGCGGGGCAGGCATCAGACCTGACTTCCTCGACGCCCCTCTCTGAGACGCGCGTGGCTGTCCAGAGCCGACCCTCTAGTTGCGCTTCTGTGCGAGCCGCGACCGGCTCTCCCGCCCTGATGACGATCTCATGGGCGAGCGTATGGGGACGGTCTTCGGCAACCGTGATCGAAACTAGCCGGTCGAAGCGTATAGACGCATCTTGGGCCTTGGCCGTGCAGCCGGACGCAAGAACGACCAAAGCAGTTGTGAATGTCGGCAAGCGCATGACGCGACGATAGCAGCCACTCCCATATCCGTCATGCACGCCAAATGTCCGCAATGGGTCGAAAGCGGACGGTCGCTTGTGGGTGAAACAGACGTCAGTTCTCTGATGCGGCGACCGGGACCGCCAAAGCGGCGCCGACACCGCTGCACTCCGCTGCATGCCTGGCAGACCTCCTCAGGTTCTCCGGCTCATCCCAACTGCCGTCTCGCACCAAACGAGGGCCTACGACTCCCCATGAGCCATCATGGAAGAAGCCCTGAAAGGCATAGGGTTGTCGTTTGCCATCCCGGATCAAACCGCACACGAAACGACCATTCGGGCTGACGACAACGTTCGAGACCTCAGCGTCCGGATAGGCGAGAGCTCTCTCCAGCACAGTCTCAATGACTATGGCTTGCCCATCTTCCAATCGGTCAAGATCGCGCTTCACTTCGATTACCGTTACGACTTGCGCAGAGGGCTGCGGGTCTATCGCTTGGCAACCGCTCAACGCCACAATCGAGCACGCAATCAGGATCATCGTCTGGTTCATACGTCAGTGGTGAAGCACTTTTGTAGCGAACCGGATAGTCCGCAATGGGTCGTTTTTAGACACCAGCTTCCAGCACAGGACCGGACACCCAGGACCTTTCGGTTAGGGGGTAGCTGGCGTTAACGGCAGCCGATGTAGGGAGTAGCGGCTCCCAGCAAGGAAAGCGATATGCGTTGGACCGTGCCTCTCATCGCCTTTGCTGTTTTCGGGCTCGCGTCATGCGAGGCTGAGCCGCCAGTTCCGCGACCACCCAGCATCCTCGAGGCAGCCCAATGAAGTATTTGGCCGTAGCAGTCACGACGGCAGCGCTCATGGTTGCAGCTCAGCCCGCCTGCGCCTGCCCAATGCATATCGACACTCCCATAGAAGAGACGCTCGAGTCGGATGCCGTGGTGATCGGGTATGTCGTTGACTTCAAATCGGTGCAGCGTGTTGAGCGCCCCTTCCCTGCTCGCGTTTGGCAGCGCTTGCTGGGAAAAGACGGCAATGAAGGGCGCGACGCACCCGCGCTGGTAACTTTGCGGGTCGCAGAAACGCTTGCCGGGTCCGTGCCGACGACGGTCACCGCCGACTGGCACAACGGCTTAAACAACGGCCCGCCTGAGGAAATGCGTGGGGCCTATCTGATGGCGTTGCGGATTAATGAAGCATCGCGATTGCCGGACGCCAGCGCCTATTCCGTCGTCAGCGGCATCTGTTCTGGAGCCTTGGTCTTTCGCCGCGGAAGCGAGAAAGCGAACGCGATCCGCGCATTGTTTGGATTACAGTCGGAACCGCTTGAGCTGCCGCCAAAGACGTTCGCCGAGAGTCTCGGATATCGTGCAGTCCCATGGCCCACACTGGTCGCTTATGGTTTTCTAGCGGTCAGCGTCATTTTGATTGGGTTGATCGCGATGTGGCCCAGGCGGCGAGCTAACATCCTCGAGTCGGATGGAGATAAGGCTTCGGACGACGACGGATCTGTCTAGATGAATATTGCTTCGGCAGAGGTCCGTTTTGGGTCGAAAATAGACATTAGCTTTCAGCTCAACAACAGATGCTGGACTCTTGTCTCGCCTGACCGCCATTCCCGAAAAGGGCACGGCCGGTTAGGGCGCTCGCCGCCCTGCAATCGGCCTCGCGCCGGCCTTAGCCGAGGGTTGGATCGATCAAGAACTTTTCGCCGGTCGCCTTGCGCTCGTACGCCTTCAAGACTGCCGGATCGAGCGCTTCAGCCAAGCCGATCATGCGCGTGTAGTGCGTGGCAAAGGTGGTGGTCAGCTCGTCGAATACACGTTTTCTGAGTCGGGCCACCGTCTCTGGACCGGCTTTCTGAAGGAAGGGTGTCAAAAGCCAGCCCGACACACTCCACTGGAAACCGAACGACAGACGGTCCAGGGTCGTGGGAGAGAGATCGAGCGCTCCGTAGATATAGAGTTGCTTGAAGGTGGTGGAGCCGTAGGGGCTGTAGTCGGTCATGCGCTGGGCGGCGGACCGTTCCATGGCTCGCATGATATCGCTGCCAAGCGATCCGCCCCCGATCGCATCGAAGGCCACGGTCGCGCCGGTCTCGGTGATCGCATCGACCAGCCGGTGACGGAAATCGTCATCGCGGCTGTTCAGCACGTGGGTCGCGCCAATATCCCGCATCAGCGCAACCTGTTCCTCCGACCGCACGACATTGACCAGCCCCATGCCGTCGCTCGCGCAGATGCGCTGCAGCATCTGACCGAGGCTTGATGCCGCTGCGGTGTGAACGATCGCCGAGTGGCCCTCTGCTCGTGCAGTCTCCACGAACCCCAGCGCCGTCATCGGATTGACTGTCAGAGCCGCGCCTTGGGCCGACGTGACACCATCTGGAAGCGCCAGGGCGTCACGGGTTTTGATCTTGCGCAGGTCGGCGTACATGCCGCCACCGATCAGGCCTACTCGACGACCGATCCAGTCCTCACTCTCCGAGCCTGCCGCCACAACGGTCCCCGCACCCTCGTTGCCTACAGCCAGCGATTTTCCGACGCGAACCGCGAGCCCGGCACGACGCGCCTCTGGAATGTCGAACACTAGCTCCGGTCGGTCGAACTCACCCGCCACACGCATCGAGCTGACATCGGCCGGTCCGAGCAACACCCCCAGATCGCTGGGATTGATCGGGGCAGCCTCCACCCTGACCACGATCTCGTCAGCCGCCGGATTGCCAATGACCAGCGGCTCCAACGAGAGCTTCAGAGTGCCGTCCTCCTGAACTGTCGATCGCAGGGCGCGTCCTGTCAGTGCCATCTGGTCTGTTCCTCTTTGTCGCCGGGATGATGATCGCGGTGATGGTAGCGTGATGACGTGTGCATGTCAGAGACGTTCAACAACTGACACGCCGGATTAGGCTTCTGCTGATCCTCACATCCTCGACCTTCGCCTTGGTTCAGCGTGACGTCGTGCCACCTGACGGACCTACCTCGAGAAGGGGGCTGCGCCAGCGACTTTCAATCACCGTCACGGCTCTGCCGCGAATGAGAACTCTGGAGCCCGCAACTTCAGTCTCAATCCTGCCTCCCCGTTCCGGATAGGCCTGGTAAAATGACAGCCGGGTCCGGCCCAGTCGCTCGGCAAACAGAGGTGCCAGAATGCAGTGAGCGGAACCGGTAGCGGGATCCTCATCAATGCCGCATCCCGGTGCGAAGAAGCGGTCGATCACATCAACACCCGGCGTGTCAGACAAGGCACAAACGACCACTTGCCCCGCCTCTTCCGCATGGCCCGTCAGCCTGGAGACGGAATCAATATCCGGGGCCAGTCGCCTGACTGCCACTTCACTATCCAGGATCGCGACGAGATACCGCCCGGCCCAGACCTCGACCGGCTCGATTCCCAGCGCCTCGGCCAGACCTGGGTGAGTCTGCAGGCGTCGCGGCGTATCGGCCGGGAGATCCATCTCGTAGCCGCCCTCGTGACGCTGAACCGTCAGCGCGCCGGATCGGGTAGAAAACGTCACCTGCGCTCTATCCAAGGCCAGCTCGTGCAGCAGCACATGGGCCGCTGCAAGCGTCGCGTGCCCGCACAGATCCACCTCCATCGAGGGTGTAAACCAGCGGAGATCATACTGCGATCGCTTGCCGGTCAGGCGCAGAAATGCGGTCTCGGACTGATTGTTCTCGCGCGCAATGGCCTGGAGCGCGGCATCAGCCGGCCACGCCGCGAGAGGCTCGACGACGCAAGCCGGGTTGCCCAGGAAAACGCGTTCGGCGAAGGCATCAACGGTCCATTGGCGGGTCATGCCGAAGCTCTAGAGAGCGCGGCCGATAGCGTCGAGCGCCCGCAGCCTGCCGTCGGCGAATTTCGTCACAGCTATCTTCAAGGTCGACATACTCATCGACAACCCATGCAGCTTTCTAAGCTCGATTGCGCTAGCTACGCCGCCCACCGATCAAAGAGAGCAGCATGACCCGTCAAACCCCGCAGACGGTAGGGATCGACTTTGGAACGACCAACACTGTCGTCGCCGTAACCGATACGGACGGGCAGACTATGGTCATTCGCTTCGATGCGCCGACCGGTGAGGTGACTGCGTTTCGCTCGACGCTGAGTTTTCAGGTCGAACCGGCACGTGGCGCTGAACCAGCTCGGCGGCTTGTGGAAGCTGGTCCGTGGGCCATTGATGCCTATGTCGAAGAAGCGCTGGAAACCCGGTTCATTCAGTCGTTCAAGACCTTCGCAGCGAGCGCAGCCTTTACCGAGACCGTGATCGACAATCGGCGCTATGCATTCGAGGACCTGCTTGCGGCGTTTCTGCTGAGGCTGCGCCTTCATGGCGGAGAGGCCATGTCAAATCTGCCCGCGCGCGTGATCGTCGGTCGGCCGGTCACTTTCGCGGGTGGCGCACCCGACGAACAACTGGCGCTGAAACGCTACGAAGCCGCTTTCGCGCGTCTTGGCTTTACGGACATCCGGTATGCGTATGAACCGGTAGGGGCCGCTTTCTTCTTTGCCCGAACGCTCAAGACCGACGCCAATGTGCTGGTCGCAGACTTCGGCGGCGGAACCAGCGACTTTTCGATCATCCGCTTCGAACAGTCCGACGAGGGTCTGCGTTCGAAAGCGCTCGCCCAGTCGGGGGTCGGCGTTGCCGGCGACGCGTTCGACTATCGCATCATCGACCATCTGGTTTCGCCAGAACTCGGCAAGGGCGGGCAGTACCACGCGCTTGGAAAGACGCTGCCGATCCCCCAACGCTACTATGCTGCGTTCGCGCGATGGGACCAGCTGGCGCTGCTACGCGCCTCAAAGGACATGCGCGATATCCGCGCCTTGGCACGCAGCGCTACCGAACCTGAAAAGCTCGATCGCCTGATCGAGATCCTCGACGACAACCACGGCTACGCGCTTTATCAATCGGTGTCAGCGCTCAAGATGGCGCTTTCGCGCGAGGACGAGGCGACCTTCAGGTTCAAGGCTGGCTCGGTTCTGATCGAGACCCCCGTGAAGCGGTCGGAGTTCGAACACTGGATCGCGCCCGAACTGGCTGCGATCGAAGTCGCGGTCGATGAAGCGATTGAACGATCGGGGTTGTTTGCTGAGCAGATCGATAGGGTCTTTCTGACCGGCGGCACATCGTTTGTGCCGGCCGTTCGAAACATCTTTCATCGCCGCTTCGGCGCAGAGCGCATCGAAACCGGGGGCGAGTTTGAATCTATTGCTAGCGGGCTGGCTTTGATCGGTCGCGAAACGGACCTGGACGTCTGGAGCCAGCCTCGTTCATCAGCCTCCAACTAGGCTCACCAACAGCTCATCTGTCGCCCCCCCGCTTGCCGACATTACATGCCGACCATCATTGCACTGAGTGCGTTTGTCTTCATTTACACTGAGACGCTGTGTCGACTGGTCAAGGGGTGGCTTTGAGGCACTCGCGCGTCAAGCCAGCAGCGGAACATATTGATCGAGAGAACATTAGGTGAACACAGGAGATCATTATGACCGACACCACCAACCCCAAACTTGACCCACACCCTGGCGGCAACACCGAAAAAGACCCGTCGGATTGGGTCTCTGGCGATGATGCCATGACAGGCGCACAGGCGTCTTATCTCAAGACGCTATCTGAAGAAGTAGAGGCACCAGAGGCATTCGAAGACAACCTAACCAAAGCTGAAGCGTCTCGGCGTATCGATCAGCTCAAGGATCGTCAGAACGCACCATGATGAGGTGATAACGCTCGATGCGCTCTTCTAACGCTGGCGGTGGTCGGGGTTGCGACGAGTAAGACGGTTCGCAATCTCGTCATGCCAAAAGCCCATAAAGCGGTGGTAGATCATCGTTGCGAACCAACGCGCGTTGGCAGCAGCTTCATAATGGCGAACGGCGTGCGCTCGCATATCTAGAAGAGCCCGTCGTTCATCGATCGGAGGTCTCATTGATTGGGCGTTTGCCGCGGCGCGTCAAACTCAATGAGCGCATTATTAGGTAAAGCTCGCTGCAACGCGCTCGCTTCGCTCCAGGGCGCACGCATCCACATGTCGTACTCTTCAACTGTCGTGAGGATCACCGGCATCGCTTTGGGATGGACAAACTTCACCGGTTCGCTGGGGTCGGTCGTCAGAAAGGCGAACAGGTCGAGCGTCTCCATCCCCGTCTTGATCTTACGTACCGAGGTCCATGCGCGGGCGTGAATGCCAGCGAAGAAGGCCAGTGTGTCGGGATCGCTGGCGGCCAAGCGGAACCAGATCGGGCGGTATCGGCCTTCGGTGTCCCGTCCTGGCTCGCTGAAGGCGGTGAACGGGACCAGGCACCGGTTGGCCGGTTCCAGCCACGGCTTCCAGTGAGACGAGCTGGTGTTACGCACATTGGTGGTGCCGATGTCAGGCTCCATTTCCAGCAGTCGGGGGAAATCGACCTCCTTTCCCTTGGCCCTCAGCTTGTCGGCTCGCTTAGTCGCCGCGTCGAAAAGCGACTTCTTCGACGATGGCATGCCCCAGCGCGAGAGCGCCAGTTCCCGCTCGCCGTTGAGGCCGTGGCGGATGATCGGAGCGGGATAGTCGGGATAGACGTCGCCGGGTGCGAGGTTGCCCACGCTGGAGTTCATCGCTCTGGCGATGTCCAGAATGGCCTGCGGCCCTGATCGGATCTTGTAGAGATTGCACATCAGATACCCCCCCTCACCCCTTCCGACGAGTTGCTTTGAGCTCATTGACCAAAGCGGCTCGTTCGCGATCGTGCTCGCTCGCTGTTTCGTGGCGGCGGCGTTCAATGTCAGCGACTTGGTTGTCGAAGTCGGCAAGCGTTTGCGCGTGAGCTGTGTCGAGGTCGGCTAGACGTCTCTCCAGCGCGTCTTGTTTGCGCTTCTTTGCTTTTGACGCTGAGTTTGTCGTGCGTGATTTGGCTTTGGTGATTTTGCCGATATCGACCGCAAGACCGCGCTCGATCACTTCGTCAGGGGCTGCGATCGCCGCATCGTAGTCAGACCCTCCACTCAGCTCGCTAGCTAAACCCGATGCAAAGAGATCCTGTTTAGACCCCCACGCGTCTAATGCTTTTGGTCTTGAAGTCGTGGCGATGGTGAATGCGTGAAAGCCATCGGACCAGGTGAAAACTTTGAGACGAGCTGCCATTCTGACATCCAGACAGACAAGCGCTCGAATGGCTAGTGCGATCCCGATCCTCCCCGCTTGGCGAGACGTCTAACAGCGCCTATTCGACCTTCTCTTGTGCGCGGGTTTCCAACCACTGGCGAACGGAGAACACGATGTCGAAACCAGTTCCAGATGGCCCTGACCCCGTTGATATTTCGGTTGGACAGCGTGTCGCTGCGCGCCGTCTGGAGCTGGGTTACAACCAATCTGACTTGGGTCGTGCGCTAGGGCTGACGTTTCAGCAGGTGCAGAAATACGAGAAGGGGACGAACCGCATCTCGGCTTCCAAGCTATGGGCCATATCCCAGTTTCTTAAGGTCGATGTTGCCCATTTTTTTGTTGGATTGAGCGGCGAAGGTTTCCACCCGGAAGCCCAGATCCCCAGTCGCCTGTCACAAGAGATTTCTAAGGCGGTCAACGGTCTCGCATCGGCCGACCAGAAGCTAGTTTTAGATCTTGCACGTCGGTTGTCGGCGGCTGAGCCATCGAGCTGATCGCTGATCTCGACGCGCAGCACTGGCCGTTACGAACCGGCTGATACTCGTGTTCACTCGTGGGCTCCAACTTATCGGATCTGGTGTAACCGGGTGCGATTTTGAGCGGAGATCAGACCTCACAGTGAGATTTTCTCTGCACGCGTATTGAGAGTGGAATCGTTTTGACTCACAACTCTTGGTAAGCACGTAATAGCAGAGGCGTCGCCATTCAGCGACGTGTTCTCACGTGCCTTCCGCTGTCGCCGCACCTTTGCGGTGATGGAGGAAGACCATGCAAATCGAACGTAAAACCCCCGAGAAAGCCGCTGCTCAAGACCAGGTTTTGGGCTGCGTTTCGCTCATGATCGAAGCTATCATCCAAATGCTCGCCGACGCTGAACTAGACGATCAAGCTAAGCGATTAGCGCAGTACGAGTTGTAGGTATCAGCCCGCTGCCGCCTCGTCGTGGCGGCGGGCTCACTATGCGTGTTGCAATCAAGCTGCGAGCACAGGGGTCTCAGACAGTCGTGTTGTGTAGGCTGGACTGCGCATGTCGGCTCGCAGGGTCCATGCTCGCATCACACCTGTCTGTGCCGGAAACACTGTGCCCCGACCAAAGCGTCGGTTCAGGTGGTCCATCGCCGCCATCAGTTCAGGGCGTCGTGGGTCGGTCGGCTCGATCAAGGCGCGCGGCGCGTCCGCCGGCGTGACCAGATCGTCCAGGATCACACCCGCCTTGGCATAGCGAAAGCCATCGGCCCAGATGCGGCGTGTTGCCTCGCTGGCCGCGCGGACCAGGTCCAGTGTGTCCGATGTCGGCTCCCGCATCCGGGCAATACCGGACACAGAGCGTGCCGGGCCGTCGGCGAACCTGCTGGTATGCATGAAGACCTGGATGTGCGCAGCCAACATGCCGTGGCGACGCAGCTTTTCACCTGCCCGCGTGGCGTAAACGGCTGTGGCCTGCAGCATTGCCGGCAGCGTCGTCACCACCTGGCTGAACGAGCGCGTGACGGCGATCCCCTTTCGCGACGGCGGGGTCAGGTCCAGGTCATTGCACAGCACGCCATTTAACTCGCGCACCAGACGTTCGCCAACGACGGTCAGCAGGGAGCGCGCGACACGCGGATCGAGTGCGCGCAGGTCGGCGGCGGTGTGAACACCGATCTCCTGCAACTTGGCGACCGAGGCCCGGCCCACGCCCCAGACGTCTTTGATCTCCAGCTGCGGCAGCAAGCGATCGCGCGCCTCTGCGGTCGTCAGGTCACAGACACCGTCGAGTTCCGGCCGCTTCTTGGCCAGGTGGTTCGCAGCCTTAGCCAGCACGCGGGTGGGGCCTAGGCCGACACATGTCGGGATGCCGGTCCAGCGTCGGACGGTGCGACGCATGTCTCGCGCGCGCTGTTCCGGATCGGGCATCCCGGTAAAATCGAGAAAGCTCTCGTCGATTGAATAGACCTCAATGTCGTCGGCGAAGGTCTGATAGGCCTCGTTCACGCGACGACTCATGTCGCCGTACAGAACGTAGTTGGACGACCGCGCGACGACACCCTTGGCATGACACAGGTCGCGGATTTTGAACCACGGCGCGCCCATCTCGATGCCCAGGGCCTTGGCTTCCGGCGTGCGAGCAACGGCACAACCATCGTTGTTCGACAGCACGATCACCGGCCTGCCTTCCAGCGAAGGGTCGAACACGCGCTCGCAGCTGCAGTAGAAACTGTTACAGTCCGACAGGGCGAAGACACGGCTCATCGCGGTGCGGGTCGCAACGGTGTCAGCGACCAGGTCACGACGCCCCAAACAACGGCTTCGGATGCCTCGTCCAGAACGAGCGGCGTGCGGGCCTCGTCGGCGAATGCCAGACCGACTCCACCGCAGCGCATCCGCACGACCTTCTTGGCACTGGGCAGGCCGTCAATCACCGCGACCACGACGTCGTCAACGCGCGGTACCAGCGAGCGGTCGACCACGACGAAGTCTCCGTCGTTGACGCCGGCGCGGACCATGCTGCGGCCTGTCACGCGCCACATGAAGGTCGACGCCGGGTTAGTTACGATCAGGCGCGAGGGGTCCAGCGCCTCCTCGACGTAGTCGTCAGCTGGGGACGGAAAGCCTGCGCAAAGCGGGCGGCCTATCAGCGGAATCGTGACGTCGGCCGGATTGACCAGGGTTAAAGTCACTGGTCACCGACTGTGCTGATCCCGAGGCGTTTGAGCTCCAGCCCAGCGTTGACCTGCCCGATTATGCCAGGAGCTCTCTCTTCCAACTCGCGCAACAGACAGCGAAGGCCAGCCCGACCATCGGCGCTCGTCAGATCCAGTCCCTCTATGCAACGTCTCAGCACAGCCGCGTTCGAAGCGATTTCCATCGCTGCTCTCCCAAAAAACGTGCCGTGCCCGTGAGCGGCTTACGAGGATCGGTATGGAAGGGGAAGCTGAAAGTTCTGCTTTCGTTCTTCTGTTGTGGAAGAGCGGTTGGTGGCTTGGGTTTGGGAACGTCGTACCCACCGCAGCATTCAGGGCGTCATCGCTCATATCCAAGTTGGAGACTGCTCTCGTGGCAAACACATCACTTTCCGGGAAGACCATTGCCGTTCTGGCCACCGACGGGTTCGAACAAGTCGAACTGACAACCCCGGTTAAAGCCCTCAAAGAAGCTGGTGCGTCGATCGTGATCGTCGCTCCTGAGGCCGGCTTCATCCAGGGGTTCAACCACCACGATAAGGGTGACACCACATCGGTCGATCAAACGCTCGCCGATTCTGATGCCTCCTCATTCGACGGACTGCTTTTGCCAGGCGGCGTGATCAGCCCGGATGCCCTCAGGATCGATGAAAAGGCCATCGCGTTCGTGCGCAGCTTCGGCGAAGCCGGCAAACCGATCGCCGCCATCTGCCATGGACCGTGGACACTGATCGATGCAGGGCTGGTCGACGGCAAGAAGCTGACATCTTGGCCCTCGCTTAAGACGGATCTCACCAATGCTGGTGCGAACTGGGTGGATGAGCCGGTCGTCAGCGACGGGGGCCTAGTCACCTCAAGGAACCCGGACGATCTGCCCGTCTTTTGTGACGCCGCAATCGAGGCGTTCGCTAAAGGCTAAAGAGTCCCGAACCTCTGACTATGCTCGCCGTCGCGTGCTCCGCGACGACCTCAAAGCGGTCGCGCGGAGCTCTTCGAGATAGGCCGAATGCGGTATGATATCGTCTTCAGCGGTAGCCTCGGTGGCGAGCGCTTGAGCTTCATCAAGCAGTTGAGACACGCCATCAGCTTCAAGCGAGCCGGACATCTCAGCTAAGGTCGCTGCTCTGGCTCTCAGCAAATGCATCGCCGCAACGGGGTATCGAGCAGCCAAGCGCGCTGCCCACAGCGCGCTCGCGTCGGCGCGCCCGTTCAACTCTCCAACGCGGGCCAATATGGTCTCGGCCGCTTCGCGCAGGGCATTCTGCTCAAACATAAACGCGAGACCTCGATTGAGGTCGAAGTTGCTGGCAGCGAACGCGAGCGCGCGATCGGTCGCGACAACGTCTTCGAAATCATTCAGGCGCGAGACAATGTCGTTCAGGCTCGCCACGCTCAGTGATCGCTCGAACTTCAACCATCGCGCAGTCATTGCGGCTTCGCTGCGCCCCTCGCTATCCAGCACAGCGATCTCTGCATCGAACCACCGCTCGTCGCGAACAGGGGTTGGCTCAGGTGCGTGCCAGCCCAAGCGCTTGCGAGATGGCTGCACCAGAGCGGCTTCTAGTGCCGCCCGAGCGTCAACAGCTCGTCCACCTCGTGCAAGACGCAGTGCACGCTCAACCTGGATCTCTGGCTGGTGAGACGTTTTGTTATCGAAGCTCGCCAGCCAAATGTCGAGATCGCCGACGTGATCAGCCAACCGACGCACGATCAGCGCGAGCCGACCGGACTGTGGGACCTGCTTGACAGTCAACGACGCTAGCAAGCCCTTCGCCAATTCGTGGTCGAGCGTGGCGACTGCCCGCCCCAACAACGGCACCCAGGTGGTTGAACGCGTGAGAACAGCGTCGACTAGAACAGGCGACGCTACCCCCTGCCCTGCCGACGATGCCATCGCACCGAGCGCAGGTGCTGCTGCTTCAAACAAAGTCGCGACCTCCTCACGAGGATCGTTCGTGCGCGCTTGCAGGGGTTCCTGAAGATCAAACCACGCGACCAGACGCGGAAACGCCAAGGCTGCATCAGCGACTGCGAGGCGCTCGACGATCATGGTGCGCAACAGTGCGAGCTCTCTCAGCAGCTCAGGTCGCTTTCGCCACGAGATGCGCGCGCGACTGGTCGCCAGCTCGTCGAGGCGCTTGTCCAACGCTTGCGCCAACTCTGCTGCGCCGAGTTCCGATGCGAGCTCGAGCCGAAGACTGCGCTTCAGTGCAGGATCCGTTGCGGCGGCCGCAAACAGAAGCGATGCCAACCGGTCAGCACCCAGTTGAGCGAGATTGGCTTGAGAGAGCGTCTTGCGCAGTTTTGGCGCAGCTTTGGCCATAGGTTGGAGAATGTTTCTGCGGCGAAGTTGGAGGGAGAAGCCATCAGCTTTGCCGCTAAACGGCGAACTGATCTGCAGTACGCACATTGCAGCAAGATGGTTCGCGCGTCCCGATCATATCCGGTCACATTAGACGGTCGATATTTGATCGTGCGCGATCGCTTGTGGCGAACGTCAAATCCAACGCTCGACCCTGACCACCGCCAAGCGCTCGTCGACGAACTGATGCGCGCGCGTCGCTCGGTGAAAGAGCATCGCGAAGAAGGTGGCACCGCGCTCGTCGAAGCACGCAAGGCCGTCAACTCAGCCAAGATCGAATTAGGCGAACGAGGACCACCGTGGTGGACCGACGGCGCGCCTGACTACAATCGGCACCTCGTCGCCAATACCCCCTATGCGACGTGGTACGCGACGCTTGATCGCTAGCGCTGTTCGCACAGAACTACCGGTCCATCTGCCGCATATGGTCAGACCGCTGAGCCGTCTGTGCAGCATGACGTCTCATCGCCAGCACGAGGATGTAAGCGACCGGGAAGCCCATGATGAACCCCGTCGTTTCCAGCACCGCTGCAAACACGATGACCACGATCGCCACCATCACCCATTCGGCAGCCGTGAGTGATTTCACATTCGCTTTGATGGTTTCGACGTTCATGACCCTGTCCCTCAGTTGACCATCAAAAGCGTATCAGCTGCGCGTCGCACGTCACGTTAAATGCGAGACATCTCGCACTAGGCGAGGGGGTGCGCTCTTATCGCTCAGTGCACTTTTCATGATATGCACTGTGACGCCGAAACGCACCTGATCAATGGCGGCCAATAAGGCCCCTGACATATGTCGGCTGCTGATATTGGTCGTCCGCCAGACCGGACCCTTGCTATCGTTTACGCGATACCGCCAAAACGATTGCAACAGCGCTACAGACAATCATGGCATCTTCAACCAGGCCGCTCCGCGTCTGGCCGATCCGCCTCATGGCCCGTTTGCGCCCAGCCAGCGTGAGATAAGCAAGGGGCACGGCGGTCGCCACCGCGATGACACCGCCGAGCCGGTCGCGTCCTTTGGGCGCCAACGCTGCTCCGGCTATGCCCGCACTCATGACACGCGCGAGCAGGCCTAGGGCGACGGTTCGGTCCGGTGCAGTCTTCATCTTGTCGCCAAACAGCTCGCCGACGCCCATCATCAAGGCCCCCGCCGTAAACAGAGGCTGCTTGAGAAGGAGTAGCCTTCCGGGCGTGGACCGACCGGCAAGGTGCGCGGCGGCCAACGCCCCCATCGGAGACATCGATCGCGCGCTGGCCACAGCACCGATTAGCACGGAGGGAAGCAGGTCACGGTATTTCATGCCTCTCAAATACGCAGCGGACCATCCGGTTCATCGCGCTCACCCACGGTTGAAGACCCGCCGGCCAGTGATCCATGGAAACCAATGCCAAGCTGGAGTGTTCGCAATCTAATGAGTGGCCACCGGTGAGCGACACCGAGCCGCGATCTCAGGAGATATCGATGACGGCTGATGCCTTGCATGCCCGGTCAGGGCCCCATCCCCTTCATGCCATCCTGCTGGGCTTCCCGATTGCCCTGTTCAGCGCCAATCTGGTCACCGACATCGCCTATCTACGCACCGAAGAAATCCAGTGGACCAACTTTTCGGCTTGGCTCAACGCCGGAGGCCTGGTCTTCGGAGGGCTGGTGTTGCTCTGGGCCCTCGCGTCGCTTTTGCTCGGCTTGTCCGGCCCGATCCGGCTGCGCCGGCTGGTCTATGCCGGGATCGTCGCCCTCATGTGCGTCATCGGCCTGATTAATGCCTTCCAGCACAGCCGGGACGGCTGGAGTTCGGTGGGGACTTTCGGCCTGCTCCTCTCGATCGTCACCGTTATTCTGGCCCTTGCCGCAGGCGTGATCGCCCACACCCGTCTCTTCAGCCGTGAGGTCGCACGATGATCCGTTACCTGATGGGCGCGACCGCCCTGCTTGTCGTCCTGTCCGCCTGCGGGCGCAGCGATCCCGGCCTGAACCAGACGGGCTCTCAACCCGATATTCCGCCGATTGCCGAGGGTCTCGTGCCGTCCATGAAGATCGCCCAGCCAACAGGCTGGGGCGATCAGGTGCCGACCGTCCCCGCCGGTTTCACCGTCACCGCCATGGCCACGGATCTCCAGATACCGCGCCAGATGCTAGTCCTGCCCAATGGCGACATTCTCGTCGCGGAAGGGCGCGGCGGAAACGCCCCGCCCCTTCGGCCCAAGGATGTGATCGCAGGCGTGATCAAGAAGCAGGGCAATACCAAGGTTGAGAGCGGCAACCGCATCACCCTGCTGCGCGACGCCGACGGCGACGGTCGTGCCGAGGTTCGCAGCGTCTTCATCGACAACCTGGATGCGCCCTATGGACTCGCATTTGTCCAGGGCACTCTCTACGTCGCGAACCAGGGCGCTCTGGTCAGCTTCCCCTACCAGGACGGACAGACGCGGATCACCGCCGCGCCGACCGAGGTGACCAAGCTTCCCTCGGCCATCAACCACCACTGGACCAAGTCTCTCACTGCCAGCGCCGATGGTCAGACCCTCTATGTCGGGATCGGGTCCAATTCGAACGTCGGCGAGCGTGGCATGGCTGTCGAAGAAGAGCGGGCTGTCGTCTGGGCCATCGACCGGACTACCGGCGCTCGCCGCACAGTCGCACGCGGTATCCGCAATCCCACCGCCCTGGCCATCGAACCGACGACCGCTGCCCTTTGGGCGGTGGTCAACGAGCGTGACGAGATCGGCCCGCAGGCCTCGCCAGATTATCTGACCTCGGTTCGCGAGGGAGCCTTCTACGGCTGGCCCTATACCTACTGGGGCAAGGTGGATCCGCGCGTCCGCCCCGCCAACCCCGAACTCGCAGCAACCGCCATCCTGCCCGACTATGCGCTTGGATCACACGTCGCCGCCCTTGGTCTGTCCTTTGCGATTGACGGTGGCTTCGGGGGCGTGTTCTCGCAGGGGGCCTTCATCGGCGAACACGGCAGCTGGAACCGACAGGACCTCAGCGGCTACAAGGTGACATGGGTGCCCTTCGTCAACGGTCGGCCGTCCGGCGAGCCGGTCGATTTCGCCACCGGCTTCCTGACGGATGACGGCCAGGCGCGGGGTCGCCCCGTGGGCGTGACCTTTGATGCCGGTCGCCGCATCCTGCTTGTCGCCGACGACCTGTCGAACACGGTCTGGCGGATCGCACCCACAGCAGCGTCGCAGCCGACGTCGCCTGCCGTGGCCCCGACGCCCGCGACGCGATAGGCGGCGGTCGGTGGCAGATTACGCGCGATGATCTGGCAGCCTTACTGCGGCCCAGGCGCGCTCCCGTCTGATCTCTGGATGCGGTGGAATTTCGATCCCGCCCTTTTGATCGGGCTTGCCGCCATCTCGGCTGGTCTGGTCTGGATGACACGTCAGGATCCGCGCAGCCGTAGCCTTGCACTTGCGGCTGTGGCCACTCTCATTGTGGGTTTCGTGTCTCCGCTGTGCGCCCTCAGCTCGGCCCTCTTCACGGCCCGGACACTCCACCATGTGCTGCTGGTCGCCATCGCCGCCCCACTCCTGGCCTGTGCCCTTCCGCGCCTGCACCGCTGGCATGGTGGCGCGCGGCTCATCGGAGTCTTCGGTTTCGCTGTCCTGTTCTGGGCCTGGCACACCCCTGCCGCCTATGCCTTCGCCCTCTCGAACGACGCCGCCTACTGGGTCATGCAACTGAGTCTTCTCGGAACGGCTACGGTGTTCTGGATGTCGGTTCGGGTGTCTCCCGGGCCGGCGGCGGTGATCGCCCTGCTCATCACCATGGTCCAGACGGGCCTGCTGGGTGCTCTCCTGGTCTTCATGCCGGCCGCCATCTATGCGCCCCACCTGTTGACCACCACGGCATGGGGTCTGAGCCCGCTGGAGGACCAGCAGCTGGCGGGCCTGATCATGTGGGCCCCTGCCGCCGCCGTCTATCTGGTCGCCGCCCTGACGATCCTGGGGCGCTGGATCGGACCTGACAGGCTGCGGAAGCAGTCCGCATGATCGTCAAGCCGATCCAGCGGGTATTGGAATGGGCCGCAGGCCATGCCGACGAGGGCCGGTATTCGCCCGTCGGAATCGTCTTCCACTGGACCATGGCGGTCCTGGTGCTGTTCCAGCTGTTCTGGGGCTGGTTGATGAACCAGCTTCGCGTCGGCGGCGACATGGTCGCAGCCTATGACCTGCACTATGCCATCGGCGTGCTGATGCTGGTCTTGGCCCTGGCGCGACTGGGCTGGCGACTGCTGGCGCCCGGTCCGATCAATGATGCGGACAAGCCCGGCTGGCAGAGTATCGTGGCCCATGTGACGGCCTGGGTCTTCTACATCTGCCTGCTGGGCCTGCCGCTCACGGGCTGGGCCATGATCTCCGCGACGGCCCGGGAACAGCAGCCGGAGCTGCTCTGGCTCGTCAAATTTCCGCTCATGCCGATGCAGGAGCTTACCAACAGCCAGAGATGGGCCATTGAGGCGGTGGCGGAGTGGATGCACTGGGGGCTGATCGTCACCCTTCTGGTGCTGATCCCGATGCACGTCGGTGCAGCGCTGAAGCACCATTTCATCGATCGGGACGACGTGGTCCACGGGATGCTGCCGGTCCTGCCGCAACTGCCGCGGCGGCGGACGCGCTGGCAGCGTCGCTGGCTGGCGATGGAGACGTGGGTCGGGTCTCGAGCCAGAGGGCTATGGCGGAGATTTCGCGACCGCTGAGCCCGGCGACCGCCTGAGACATGACATTGCGTGGGTCATTCCGGCGCTCCGCCCGCTTCCAGCGCATCAACTGGTCGACCGTATAGGCGAACGGTTGACCAGAGACGGCTGGATTTCCGGGTCCAACCCCCTCTCCCGCCATCCCGTGGCAGCTAGAGCAGGCGGGAACGTCGCGGGCGATATCGCCTCGAAGCCAGATCGCGGGTGCCGCGCGGGTCTCACCGACACCCTGCGGTGCCGGCAGGTCAGCATAGTAGAAAGCCACGTCGCGTCGGCTGTCGGCGCCCAGACGCCTTGCGATCGCGCTCATGACGTCGTGATGCCGGGTATCCGCGGCATAGTCCTCCATCTGCTTTTGAAGGTAACCGGCGTCCAGACCCGCAAGGCGGGGTACGCTGACCCCGTCGCCCTGCCCCTGGAGTCCGTGACAGCTGAAGCAGGCATTGGCCGCACCGCTCGCACCGCCGCTCAGCGCGACCAGCTCACCGGTCTCGGTCAGGGCGGCGTCTGTCCGGCTCGGCGGCAACTGACAGGCCGACATCGCGGCGAGTGCCAGGGACATAGCAAGCATCGACAGGGCGCGGCTTTGAAAACCAGACATCGTCCGGAAACACAGGGTTACGGCACAGGTTCCGATCCTTGGGGAACCGCGACGCTTCAGGGGGATTGGTGAAAACACGGGAGGGGCCATGAACCATGCAGACAGGCGAGTATCTGCGCACGACATCCGGCCTGCTCCTGATGGTGCCGATCCTTGTGCTGCTCTCAGCCTGCGCCGACAAACGCCAGCAGCCTCGCGACATCACCGGCGCGGATGCTGCGGCGGGTCTTGCGGTCATCGAGCGGCTGGGCTGTGCGGCGTGCCATCAGATACCGGGCGTGGACTGGCCCCAAGGCACCGTCGGCGGTTCACTGGACGGGTTTGCGGACCGATCGATGATCGCGGGCCAGTTCCCCAATCAGCCAGAGACCCTGGCCACCTGGGTCAGGAACGCGCCTTCTATGAGTCCGAAGACTGGAATGCCCGCCATGCCCATGACATCTGCCGAGGCCCGCGACGTGGCCGCCTATCTGTACACGCTGGAACATGACTGAACCGATCGACGGCCTGCAAGGCTGGCCCCCGCCCGCGCTCGATCCCGCCGGACCCTTCGCCGGTCCGGTGAACACCCTGTCCTGGGCCCTCATCGCCATGGCCGTGAGCGTGTTTCTGGTCGTCATGATCGCCTTGGGCGTGGCTCTCTTCGGCCCCCGGTCATGGCGCAGGAAGATCGGCGGGGAGAAGGTTCTGTGGACGCTGGGTCTGGCCTTCCCGGTTGTTGTCCTGTCGGTCCTGCTTGTCTGGGGTCTCAGCCTGACCGCACAGCTCAGCGAAGAGCCACGACCTGGCGAGATGCGCGTGCGCGTCACCGGAGAGATGTGGTGGTGGCGCGTGGCCTATCTGGACGCAGGGGGCAACGAGGCCTTCCAGGATGCCAATGAAGTCCACATTCCGGTGGGCCAACCCGTCGTGTTCGAGCTGGAGGCCGCAGACGTCATCCACTCCTTCTGGGTGCCCCGCCTCGGTGGAAAGATGGATATGATCCCCGGACGCCGGAACATTCTCAGGCTCCAGGCGGACGAACCCGGGGCTTACGGCGGTCAATGCGCCGAATACTGCGGCGGGCCCCATGCCCTGATGGGCCTGGTCGTCGTGGCCCATACGCCGGAAGAGTTCGCGGCGTGGCGGGCACGTCAGGCCGCGCCCAGCGCGGGCCTGCTCGCAGCCACAGCCCTGCCCATCTCTGCCGGCCGGCAGGTGTTCCAGGCCTCCGGATGCGGGGCCTGTCATACCGTCAACGGGACCGAGGCCAATGGACAGGCCGGCCCGGACCTCAGCCATGTCGGCTCACGACGGACGCTCGGTGCCGGCATCCTGCCCAACAATCAAGGCACGATGGCCGGGTGGATTTCCGACAGCCAGGCGATCAAGCCCGGCAACCGCATGCCGGCCTATCCTGTCCTGACCGGCCAGCAACTGCGCGACGTCTCCGCCTATCTCGAGAGCCTGGAATGACCGAAGCCCCCTCGGAGACCGGCTTCGACACCGACCTTTACAAGCGCTTTCCGACCCAGGGCGAGCGGCCCGAAGGCGAGAAGGATGAGCTGGAGAAGATCTGGTGCGGTCCCAAGGGCTGGGAGTGGATCACCGTCATCAACAACAACTACGTCGGTGTCTATTACATCGGCGCAGCCATGCTGTTCTTCGTGCTGGCGGGCATACTGTCGCTCCTGATGCGAACCCAGCTGGCCCTGCCGCTGAATGGCTTTCTGGAACAGGAAACCTACAACCAGCTGTTCACCATGCACGGGACCATCATGATGTTCCTGTTCGCGGTGCCCGCGGTGGAGGCGCTCGGAGTGCTGCTTCTGCCCCAGATGCTGGGGGCCCGCGACCTGCCGTTTCCCAGGCTCAGCGCCTATGCCTTCTGGGCCTATCTGATCGGCGGCCTAGCCTTCTTCTGCTCGATCTTCTTCGGCCTGGCCCCCAATGGCGGCTGGTTCATGTATCCGCCCCTGACCTCGATGACCTATTCGCCCGGCATCAATGCCGATTTCTGGTTGCTCGGCATCGGCTTCATCGAGATCTCGGCCATTGCCGGAGCCATCGAGATCATCGTCGGGGTGCTCAAGAACCGCGCGCCGGGGATGACGCTGGACAAGATGCCGATCTTCGCCTGGGGCATGCTGATCTTCGCCTGCATGATCATCATCGCCTTCCCCTCGGTGATCCTGGCCACCACCCTGATGGAGCTCGAACGGGCGTTCGGCTGGCCGTTTTTCGATGCGCTGAAGGGCGGCGATCCGATGCTGTGGCAGCATCTGTTCTGGTTCTTCGGTCATCCGGAGGTCTACATCATCTTCCTGCCTGCTGCGGCGGCCATGTCGACCATGGTCGCGGCGGTCGCGCGGACGCCCCTGGTCGGATACCGGCTGGTGGTGCTGGCCATGATCGCCACGGGTTTCATCAGCTTCGGTGTCTGGTCGCACCACATGTTCACGACCGGCATGCCGTCGATCTCGATCGGCTTCTTCTCCTCGGCCTCCATGGCCGTCAGCCTGCCGGCCGGCATCCAGGTCTTCGCCTGGATCGCGACCATTGCCGCCGGTCGCATGCAGTTCTCGACTCCCGGTCTGTTCGTGCTGGGCTCGCTGACGGTCTTCGTCATGGGCGGCCTGACCGGCGTGATGGTGGCCATGGTGCCCTTCGACTGGCAGGCGCACGACAGCTATTTCATCGTCGCCCACCTGCACTACGTCCTGATCGGCGGGATGGTGTTTCCCTTCTTCGCCGCCCTCTATTTCTGGACCCCGATGTCCTCCAGGCGGCCGCTTAACGAGCGGCTGGGCAAATGGGTCTTCTGGCTGATGTTCGCGGGCATCCACGTCACCTTCCTGCCGATGCACCTCACCGGCCTCATGGGCATGCCGCGCCGGGTCTATACCTATCTGCCGGACCGGGGCTGGGAGATCCCCAACATGATCTCGACCGTCGGGGCCTTCCTGTTCGCAGCCGGGGTCCTGATCTGGATCGTGGACATGATCCGCAACTTCCGCCCGTTCGGTCCCAGGGACGCGGGCAACGTCTTCGAGTCCGGTGGTCTGGAATGGCTGCCGACGGGCCTCTATTCCACCCGCAGCATTCCGATCGTGACCACCCGCTATCCCCTCTGGGAGCAGCCCGACCTAGCGCGTGACGTCGAGGCCGGACGCTACTTCCTGCCCGATGCCCCGACCGGCGACCGAGAGACCCTGGTCACCAGCCCCCTGACCGCCGAACCACAGTATCTGCAGCGGATGCCGCGCCCCTCGGGCTGGCACGTCTGGGCGGCCGTCTTCACGGCGGCCTTCTTCCTGCTGCTGGTGATACAGGCTTACTGGGTCTCGGCCATCTGCGGCGGCTTGGCCATCTACTGCATCTTCCAGTGGTGCTGGTTCCTGGACCGGCCCCGCGTTCAGCCCGAGGTCGATATCGGCGCGGGCATCCGGGTGCCCACCTATATGAGCGGGCCGCGCAGCCACGGCTGGTGGGCCATGGTCATCACCCTCGTGGTCGCCGGGATGATCCTTGTGATGACGGCCTTCTCCTACGTCTTCCTGTGGAGCCGCAATCCGCTGGCGTGGGTCGCGCCGCCCTCCACAGGGCTGATCACCACCGCGACCCTCTACGTCTTCGCAATAATCGGGGTGCGAGCGTCCAACGCCGCCCTGGCCCTGGACCGACCGCGCAGCCCCGTCATCGCCACCGGCCTGATGCTGGCCTCCCTCGCCCTAATCGCCGGCGGCTGGGCGATCGATCTGGCCGGATGGATGGCCACGGATCTCAGGCCCCAGGTGTCCGGCCAAGGCGCAACGGTCTTCTTCTTCCTGTCCTGGCAGGGCTTCTTCGTCTTCACTTCGGCCATCATGGGGCTCTATGCCCTGCTGCGCTGGATCAGTGGTCATGTGGAAGCCGGGCGACCCTCGACCTTCCAGCTCATCGGGCTATTCCTGGGCTATACGGCGACACAGGGGCTGATCTCCATCCTGCTCACCCGGCTGTTTCCGGGAGGCTGACGATGCAGCGCTGGCTCTACATGCTGGGAGGGCTGCTCGTCTGGGCCGTCCATTTTGTCGGGGTCTATGCGATCGCCAGCATCGGGGACGTGGTTTCCGATGCTGATGCCCCCGCCTGGCGTCTGATCGGCCTGGCGTTCAGCGCCGTCTGCGCCATGCTCGCCCTCGCACTGCTCATCCACGCGCTGCGACGCGCCGACGACGTTACTGATACCATAGATCTGGCCAACACCTTGGCCCGGCTCGGTGCCCTGCTCGCCCTGATCTCGGTCATCTGGCAGTCGCTGCCGACCGTCGTAGGTTACTGACGCCGCCCAGCCTTGCACGGACGATCGTCCCCTTCGGACGTGCCCGGCGACACAGACCTGCCGGGACAGCACTCGCTATGCCGCCCCGCAAACATTGGGAGCGGGAGCCGAGTCATCGCGTTTGCTCTTTCCGCGCGGATCGTCGGGCGGGTGCGCCTGTCCCGGCAGTATCCGGGTTCTTCCCGGAGTCTGCCCTTGCCCGACATCGCCGGCTGGATCGCCCCTCTCGCCACCGCCCTTGCTGCCGTCATGACGGCCTCCAACCTCGGGGCCCGCGTCACGGGCTGGGGGTTTGTCGTCTTTCTGGTGGGGTCGATCTGCTGGTGCATTGTGGCCCTGACCACCGATCAGCCGAACCTCCTCTGGGCCAATGGCTTCCTCACCCTCGTCAATGGTCTGGGCATCTGGCGCTGGCTCGGTCGCCAGGCCCGCTATGAACGCGGCGGCCAACTCGCCAGTGCCCGCAGTGCCCGGACCGCGTCCTCGACCCTGGTTCCCCTTGGCTCCCTGATCGGCAGCACGGTTTCGGGACCAGACGGGTCCCCTCTGGGTCAGGTCGCAGAGATCATGATGCGGTGCGACGACGCCGCACCCGCCTACCTGGTTGTGAGCGTGGGGGGCCTCGGCGGGGTCGGAGAGACCCTGCATGCGCTCGATGCGGGCGAGTTCGACCTTTGTGCAGACGGCATAAGAAGCCATGTATCGGCGGCCGTGCTGGGCGCACGCGCACCGATTGCGCCCGACAACTGGCCAGCGAAGGCCTGAGGTCGCCCGGCTCCCGATCTCCGCTCCTAGCGGGCCGGACGTGCGCGAATAGGCGTGTAGGCGCAGCTGAACGCAGGATCGCCTGCCCCGATATCGGATTCCAGATGAATGTGCAGGCGCGCCTCGCCCGCTGCCTCATCGAGGGCAAAGGCCTGTTCGGCTTCGTAAAGATCGTCCCGGTGGGGGGCCGTCCAGCCGCGGGCGCGTTTCAGGGCCCTCGACTTGGCTCCAGCCAGGCTGTCGGCGACCACGAAGACATTGCGATGCCGTTCGACGAAATCCTCGTCGTCATAGCCGCCGAGGTTCACATAGTAGAGCCGGGCCGGACCCTCGAACGGCTCCGGTCGAAGGCTGATGCGATAGCCGTCAGCCTGATCGATTTCGGCCCAGCCATCGATATGCAGGCTGCCCGGCCGTCCCCACCACTGCGCCCTCAGACTGTCATAGGTAGCCTCGATCGTCGGGGCCACGACGAAGCGTATGTCATGCACTTCGATATTGGCGCGGGGATGCTCGCCCCCGATGTAGATCGCGAACAGCTTGGGAGTCATGCGGCCTCCGGGGCGCGGCGGGTTGTGGGATTAAGGCCACGCTGCGACGCGAGCACGAGTTCACGCCCGACCACCTGTCCCATCCGGTCGGCAACACCTTCATCCTCAAGCCCTCGGAGCGCGATCCGTCGATGCCGGTGCGTCTGGCCGAGCTGATGATGGAGGCGGGCGCCCCCGCCGGCGTGCTCAACGTCATCCACGGCGACAAGGTCGCGGTCGACGCCATCCTGACCCACCCGCTGGTCCACGCCGTCAGCTTCGTCGGCTCGTCCGACATCGCCCACTATGTCTATCAGACCGGCGCCGCCAACCATAAACGGGTCCAGGCCATGGGCGGGGCGAAGAACCACGGCATCGTCCTGCCCGACGCCGATATGGACCAAGTCATCAAAGACCTGTCCGGCGCAGCCTACGGCTCTGCCGGCGAGCGCTGCATGGCGTTGCCGGTCGTCGTTCCCGTCGGAAAGAAGACGGCCGACGAGCTGCGCGAGCGGATGGTGGCCGAGATCCCGTCGATGCGGGTCGGTGTCTCCACCGACGCGGGGGCCCATTATGGTCCGGTTGTCACCGCCCAGCACAAGGCCCGCGTCGAGGGCTGGATCGACCAGGGGGTCAAGGACGGGGCCGAACTGGTCGTCGACGGTCGCGGCTTCAGCCTGCAAGGGCACGAGAAGGGCTATTTCATCGGCCCTTCGCTGTTCGACCACGTCACCCCGGAGATGGAGTCGTACAAGGAGGAGATCTTCGGCCCGGTGCTGCAGATCGTCCGCGCCGCCAGCTTCGAGGAAGCCCTGTCGTTGCCGTCGAAGCACCAGTACGGCAACGGCGTCGCCATCTTCACCCAGAACGGCCGCGCGGCCCGCGACTTCGCCGCCCGGGTCAATGTCGGCATGGTCGGGATCAACGTCCCGATTCCGGTGCCGGTGGCCTATCACACCTTCGGCGGCTGGAAGCGCTCGGCCTTCGGCGACACCAACCAGCACGGCATGGAGGGGGTGAAATTCTGGACCAAGGTCAAGACCGTCACCGCCCGCTGGCCCGACTCGGACCTGGAGCACGCGGACTCCAGCTTCGTCATCCCGACGATGAGGTAGCCGTCACGCTGATGTCGACACTTCGGCCGTCTCCTTTTGGCGAATGGCCGAATGTCCGGTCGTGGCGCGAAGCGGCTGCCCTACCCTCCCCTTTGTTCCCGTCCCGTTCGCGAAATGCGCATAAGGTGCGTTCCGCGAAATGCGCCTTACCCAGTTTGTCTGCGCCAACTCAGGGATTCGAACCTGACGCGCCCAACACCCCTTCTCTCGCTCGGAATGCCGGTTCTTGACTCATAGCGGCGGTTTGGAATGGCGGTTTATGGCAAAAATGTCATTCGATCGCGCTCAGTCCGTGGGTACTTCACGGAGCCCCTAGGCTCAGAGCGGCTGAGCGAACGATATCAGCGACGGCTCGGACACGGGCGGGATATACCCGGCCGCGACGCATGATCAGCCAGAGTTCGTGATGCCGTTTTTCGGGCAGGGGCACGATCCGAAACTTGGCCCTGTAGGGATAGGCATCGACGCCGCTGCGCGGGAGCAGCGTGTAGCCGAGGCCTTCGCCGACCGGGGACGGGATCTGGCTGATCTGATTGATGAAGGTCCGCACATTCAGATGTTCGGAACCTCGGAAAGTGGCGGGGAAGTTGAGCGAGAAAAGGTCGTCGGCATAGGCGAAGGCGTCCGGGTGGGCGACAAGGCCCATGGCGTCCAAGGTCTCGAAACTGGGCGGCAGGGGCGACGTGTCCCGCGGCACGATGAGGCAAAGCTCTTCCTGGCCCAAAAGCTCGGCGTCGAGCCGCGGATGGCGTGGTTCATGGTCGACAACCCCGAGGTCAAACCGTCCGTCCAGCACGCCCGCCAGCACCGTGTCCTGTGGAGCGGCCTCAAGCCGGATCGTCAGATCCGAAGATGCCTGCATCGACGGGAAGAGGCAGGGATAGAGCAAGACCGCAAAACTGCCCGAGCAGGCGATGGACACTTCACCGACACCCGGGTCGTCGCCCAGTATCGACTGCCGAAGCGCCTTTTCCTCGATCCGCCTCGCGCGGCCGACGGCCAGCACTGCCTCGCCAGCCGGCGTTGGACTGAGACTACGGCCCTGGCGCGACAGCAGCGCCTGTCCGACCTGGTTCTCGAGCTTGCGGAGGTGTTGCGATACGCCGGGCTGGGTCATCCCGCGCAACTCGGCCGTCCGGGTGAAATGTCCCGTTTCGCAAAGGACGGTGAATGTTTCCAACCACTGGGCGTTCAGCATGATCCATCAGTAGCTGTTATGAAAAACTGTCCCAATGATTATTTCTGGTGACGCTCCGTTTTGACTATCTCGGGTGCCAGAGAGCAAACAGGAGAGCACCATGCTGCCCACCCCACGCACCTTTTCGCATATCGGCCTGTCCGTGCCGGACATCGAGGCCGCCGTAAAATTCTACACCGAAGTCCTCGGTTTCTACACGATCATGACCCCGACCGGGATCACCGAAGACACCAGTCCGATTGGCCAGATGTGCACCGATGTATTCGGTCCGGGTTGGTCGAGCCTGCGCATCGCGCACCTCGCCACGGCCGACCGGATCGGGTTCGAACTGTTCCAGTTTGACGGCAACCGGGCACCCGAAGACAACCTTCCCTTCCGCCAACACGGGACGTTTCATTTCGCCATCCAGGATCCTGATGTCGAAGGGCTGGTGGAGAAAATCGTCGCGGCCGGCGGGAAGCAGAGGATGCCGATCCGCGAATATTTCCCGGGCAAGAAGCCGTATCGAATGGTCTACGTCGAAGATCCGTTCGGCGTCGTTTTTGAAATCTACAGCCACAGCTACGAGCTGACCTACTCCGCCGGTGCCTACTCCTGATCGGATCGATTGCGATCAGTGGCCCCACGCTTCCGATCAAGCGGTATGCGACGGGAAGCGAGGCCACTGGTCGTCAGGCTCTACAGACGCAGCGCCCACCAACGGCATCCGCCGGCCGTTGCGGGACCCTCGACCGGCATGGTCGATCCGGTGCCACGTTAGTTGTACATCCCCCCTTCAAGACCGGGAAATGGAACGTTTCTGGTCTTGTCGGGTTGTTCCGTTACGGGGCGGACCTCGAATCGAAAACGATACGTGCTCGCGGCCCTGCCGCAGTCATCACTGAGACCATCTGATTGATGCCGGATCAACCTCGCCTGACTGACAGCCGGGGCGGCTACGCATTCAAGCCCCACGAGATGCCGATCCTGCCCGGGTCGCCCGCCAACCCGGATCATCCGGCGCGGCGCAAGGTCGCCTATCTGGTGATCGGCGTGTTTCTGGGTTTGGTGGGCGGCGCGCAGAACGGGTTCCTGCTCGCCAACACCGCAGCCCTCCAGGGCGACATGGCCCTGACGCCGGTGGAAGCGGGATGGATCAGCGTCGCCTTCTACTCGACCTACGCCTGCATGAGCATGTTGCTGTTCCGGGTCCGCCAGGAGTTCGGAATTCAGCCCTTCGTCCGCTATGCGATGCTTGGTCTGGTCGCCGCCAATTTCGTGCAGTTGCTCGAGCTTGGCTATACGGCGGAACTCGCGGCGCGGGCGGTCGCGGGGATCGCCGCCAGCGGCCTGTCTGCCCTGTCGCTCTACTATCTGATGCAGGGCCTTCCGGCGGCCGCCCGGATCGGTGCCCTGGTCATCGGCATCGGGCTGAGCCAGACCGCATTTCCGCTGGCGCGGGCCATGTCACCGTATCTGCTCGTCGACGGCGACATCAGCCGCGCCTTCCAGCTTCAGTTCGCGCTTTCGCTTGTCGCGCTCGGTGCCGTTTTTGTGCTGAGGCTTCCGCCCGGATACCGGTCGAAGACCTTCGAAAAGCTGGACCTGCCCAGCATCACCCTGTTCATGGCCGGGGTCACCGGCTTGCTGGCTTTCCTGATCCAGGGGCGGATTCAGTGGTGGGATACGCCCTGGCTGGGCGGGGCCCTGGCAATGGCGATCCTGTGCCTGGGCGGAACCGTCCTGATTGAGCGAAACAGGCGGCGGCCCATGCTCGACACGCGCTGGCTGTCGAGCCGGGCAATCCTCGCGCTGGCCATCACCGGGGCGGGGGTGCGTATCCTTGTTTCCGAACAGAGTTTCGGTGCCACCGGCCTGTTTTCGGCGCTTGGCTACGGCAATGAGCAGCTGACCGGCTACTATGCGATCCTCGCCGGAGCCACGATCGCGGGCAGCCTGCTTTCGTTGGCGCGTCTGGATCCCAAGGATCTGACTCGGCCGATCCTGTTCGCGATCCTTGTCATCGCCATCGCTGCTTTCGCAGATACGCGCACCGGGATCATGTCCCGCCCAAGCGATCTTTACTTGACGCAGGCGGCGATCGGGTTCGCGGCGGTGTTCGCCATGGGCCCGGTGCTGATGGAAGGGATACTCCGCGCCCTGGCCGCGGGCCCGTCCTATGTGGTCAGCTTCATCGCAGTGTTCTCCCTGTCGCAGACACTGGGGGGGCTGGCCGGGGTTTCGGCGCTTTCCGCCTTCCATACGATCCGACTGAAGACCCATCTGATCGACGCCGGTGCGACGCTGACGGCGGCGAACCCCCAGCTCGCCCGGGAACTGGGTCAGGCAACGGCGCGGCTTGGCACAACGATTTCCGACCCGGCGCTCCAGCAGCAGGCAGCCGCGGCCCGCATTGCCCGGGAGGTCGGCCGTGAAGCGGCCGTGCTGGCTTTTAATGACGTTTTCTTCCTGATCGGTTCGCTTGCGACCATCGCCTTTGCCATCGTCCTGTTGCCGTGGGTGATGAACCGGGTGCGCGGGCGAAACCCGCTCAGCAAGGAACTGGTCTTCCTCGAAACCATGCGAACCGGGAACAAATGATGGTCCAGACCGACAAGACAGAGACCGCGGGACCGCCCAAGGGGAAGACCAACGCTGCCGAATCTCCGGAGCCGGCGGCCGCGGCTCCCGACAGTTCCGACCAGCGCGGCTGGGCCCCGAACGTCTCCCGCAAGAAGGTCGGCATCGGTGTGGCCGTGATACTGGCTGGCGTTTTTGCTGCCCTCTACGCTTGGGGCCTTACCCCCCTAAACAACGGCAACCAGACAACGAACAACGCCTATGTTCGCGGTCAGACGACGGTCATCAGTCCGCAGGTCGCCGGCTATCTGGTCGAGGTTCTGGTGAAGGATTTCGACCGGGTTCAGCAGGGTCAGTTGCTGGCGCGGATCGACGCCGCCCCCTACCAGCAGCGGCTGCAGCAGGGGCAGGCGAACACCGCCGCCCAGCGGGCCACGCTCGCCAACAGCCAGCAGAGTTTGCGCTCGGGCGAAGCGCAGATGCGGTTGCAGGATGCCACGGTCGCCATTGCCAGGGCGGGACTGGAAAAGGCCCAGGCGGATATGCGCCGGATCGATGAACTGGTCGGTGAGGGGTCCGTGTCTCTGCGCGAACGCGATCAGGCGCGTGCCACGTTGCAGCAGGCGCAGGCCGGCGTCCGGCAGGCCGAGGCGCAGCGCGCGATCGCCGCCGAGCAGGTCCGGTCCGTCCAGGTCGGGCGGGGCGCGCTCCAGGCCCAGGTCGAGGGGGCGAACGCTGCCTTGGAGTTGGCGCGCATTGAGCTATCCCGCACGGAGATTCGGGCGCCACGCGAGGGCCGCCTCAGCGAGATTTCCGCTCGCGTCGGTCAACTCGTCACCGCCGGCACGCAGCTCATGTATCTGGTGCCCGACGATCTCTGGGTGACGGCGAACTTCAAGGAAACCCAGACGGCCAGAATGGCGGTGGGGCAACGTGCGACCCTGAAGGTCGACGCGTTGGGCGGGGCCGAGTTGACCGGAACTGTGCAGAGCATCGCGCCGGCGGCCGGCAGCGAATTCAGCCTGATCAAGCCGGATACCGGGGCGGGGAATTTCGTGAAGGTGCCGCAGCGGATCGCAGTGCGAATCCGGCTCGATCCCGACCAGGCCGGGGTTCAACGACTGGGGCCGGGCATGTCTGTCGTGGCAACCGTGCACACCCGGTGAGGCTGATGACTGTGACCCGCTTCTCGCAACTGGCCCTGTCTGTAGCGCTCACGGGCGCGGTCGTTCTCGGCGGCTGTGCGCCGCAGTTGCGACCGCTTCCCGCCGGGGCGATGGTCCAGCCCGCCATGGAATGGCGCACGGCTGTTCAGGGCACGGTGCCCCTTGACCGTCTCTGGTGGGAAGGGTTTGGCGACCCTCAATTGGCGGCGCTGGTCGAGCGGGCCAGGGTCGGCAATGCCGACGTTCAGGTCGCCGCGGCCCGGGTTGAGGAAGCGCGGGCCACTGAAGCCGCATCCCGCTCCCTTCTGTTTCCCACGTTCGAGGCAGGACTGACGGCGGGTGCGAGACGCGAGGTATCGGCCTTTGGGCAGGGGCAGGAGTCTCTCGCCGCCCAGCCGCAGTTCCGGGCCGCCTACGAGGTTGACCTGTTCGGGCGCAACCGGGCCGGCGTGGAGGCGGCTGAGGCGGGCCTCGCTGCCAGCGAGGCCGCCGAGGAGGCAGCCTTGCTCTCGGTGAGCGCCGCGACAGCAAGTGGCTATGTGACTCTGCTTGCGCTCGATGCGCGTCGCGAAATCCTGCGCCGAACCCTGGACGGACGGGCGGAGGCGCTGAAATTCGCCCGGGACAGGGCCGAGGTCGGCTACACCTCCCAGCTGGAATGGCGTCAGGCCGAGGCTGAATATCAGGCGACAGCACAGTTGCTGCCGCAGATCGAAGCCCAGATCGCGCGTCAGGAAAATGCCCTGTCGGTCCTGACCGGCGAGGTGCCGGGCGATGTCGTTCGCGGGACTTCACTCTCGGCCCTGCGCCTGCCACCACCGCCCGAGGTCGTGCCGTCCGAGCTGCTGCGGCGGCGCCCCGATATCGCGGCGGCGGAATACCGGCTGGCGGCGACAGATGCACAGATGCGGGCGGCAAGGGCTCGATTCATGCCGACTGTCGGCATCAGCGCCACGGCCGGTGCCGCCTTTTCCGATCTACTGGCTGACCCGATCGCGTTGTGGTCGATCGGTGGCAGCATACTGGCTCCGATCTTCAATGGCGGACGACTGCAGGCCCAGGTCGACGTCGCGACCGCCCAGCGTGACCAGGCGGCCTTCGCCTATCGCGGGACGGTGTTGAACGCCTTTCGCGAAGTCGAGGATCGTCTCGCAGTGCTGGCGCGGCTCAGCGATCAGAAGGGCGCGCTCGAAGCCCAGCGCACCGCCGTCGCCGACGCTGTCCGGCATGCGCAGAACCGATATCGTGCGGGCTACACGCCCTATATCGAACAAGTCGATGCACAGCGCAGTCTTCTCGCGGTCGAGCTGTCGCTCGTTCAACTGCGTGCAGACCAGCTCAATGCGATGATCGGTCTGTATCAGGCGGCGGGCGGGAGTCCGGAGCGGTCGGCCCTGCAATGAGTAGCTGAAGCGGCACTCACAGAGTCTCTGGTACCCGCGTCAATCGTGAAGCTGGATGATGGTTTCCAAGCGGGCCTCGTTCCGCCCCCGGCCGGCAACCCGATAGCCTGGTCGGAGCGTCATCGGAGGAGGCCCGCTCAGGTGACTCCAGTGCCTGTCGGCAGTCCTGGTCCACGACGCCGATCGTGCCCGCGGGAGCCGGTTTAGTCGCAACGAGAGCAACGCAAAGCGCGCGTGAACGCTCATCAGTCCTGCCCCCTCAACACGGAACGCTGAATCATGAGTTCGAAACGGTACTGTCAGCCCAAACTTAGCCAGCCGGTAATCCGCCCCGCCTAGCGTCGTCGCCATGGCCAAGAGCACTAACCCGTTCCGCTACTTCGACAGCTCGCCGGAGGTGATCCGGCTCGTGGTCATGATGTACGTGAAGTACCCGCTGTCTCTCCGGAACGTGGAAGATTTGTTGGCCGAGCGCGGTATCGATATCTGCCATGAGACGGTGCGGCTGTGGTGGAACCGCTTCGGTCCGATGCTTGCCGCCGAGATCCGCAGGAAGCGGGTCCAGAAGATGCGCGCCTTCACTCACTGGCGGTGGCACCTCGACGAGGTCTACGTGAAGATCAACCGCGAGATGCACTACCTCTGGCGGGCTGTGGACCACGAGGGCGAGGTGCTGGAATCCTTTGCCAGCAAGACCAGAGACAAGCCGGCCGCTCTGAAGTTCATGAAGAAGCTGATGAAGCGGCACGGGCGAGCCAAGGTCATCACGACCGACGGTCTGCGCTCCTACAAGGCGGCGATGAAAGAGCTCGGTAACACCGACAAGCAGGAGGTTGGCAGGTGGGCCAACAACAGGGTGGAGAACTCACACCTGCCCTTCCGACGACGAGAACGGGCCATGATGAGGTTCCGGCAGATGAAGACACTGCAGAAGTTCAGCTCAGTCCACGCCGCCTTCCACAACCACTTCAACCAGGACCGCCACCTCATCAGCAGAGAGACATATAAGGCCCAACGCTCAGCCGCCCTGGCTGAGTGGAAGACGCTCGCCGGATAGGCACTACGCCCCCTGCCCTACCTGCGCTCAGTGGAGACAAGTTGTCGTTGGGCTGACAGCACCATCCCTACACCTTGGTAGAGGATCGTTCGGCGGGCCCCAGCGGTACAGACGATCGCGCCTTCTGCCCCATCGGGGCCCCGGCCGACCGTGGCCAAGCTTCCTCCCGGCCTTCTGGCAACCATCCAATGCAGCCCGCGAGCCATACCCAAGCCACATATTCCGGCTTTTCGAACACACCAATCTACAGGTTTCGACCAAATGGTTAATCAATTTTAATGATTTGAAATGCCGATGTTCTGCGAGTTCGCCCCGGGTAGCAAGTGTCATGCGGGCTGTTCCGCGTTCGGCGGTTTTCCAGAGGATGCCTGCCGGTCCACACGAATGGAGGGCTAAACTATGCGTGCATTCTACCTCGCCGCCGTCGCCGTCGGTGCCCTGATGACGGCTCCGGCCGCCATGGCTCAAGACACCACCCTGGTCGTCAGCACCAATGTCGCCAGCTACTGTGCGATCTCGCTGGCCAATGTCGCCGGCAGCAATGTGTCCGTCGCCAATGGCCTGCGCCAGAAGGTGACCACCATGCGTCTCGCCTGCAACGATCCCGATGGCGCGGTTCTGACCACCAACAATGCCAATGGCGATCTGCGTGGCCCCCCCGGACCGGGCTCCGGCGGTTTCCAGATCATCAACTATGACTGGGAACTGGTCGTCGCCAATCCGGCCGCTGGCTTGGGCTTCGCTCCGGCGGACACCTTCCCCGGCGACGGTCCGACGGTGACCAATGCCGCCTATTCGGAGGGTCTGGCCAATGGTGTGTCGGCCGACTTCTTCCTGAACCTCTGCTATCAGGAACCGGGCGGCTCGACGGGCTGCGGCGGGGCTGATTCCGAGGCCCTGTCGGCCCCGGCCGGCATGTATCAGGAAACCTTCACCTTCGACCTGAATCCCGCCTGACGCCAACAGGAGCCGGAGCCGCCTTGAGGAGGCTCCGGCCTCTTGCCATTCCATCGACATCGCAATCCAGGGGGGATCGAAAGATGTTGTCCCGACGCCTTTTCACCGTCGGACTGGCCGTCGCCGTGTCCGGCGTCTGGGCCAGTTCGGCCAAGGCCATGCAGGTCTCGCCCATGGTGGCGGAGATCACACCCAGCGGCCCGAAATCCACCTACCGGATGGCCATCCGCAACGACAGCGCTACGCCGATCACCGTGGAGATCGTCAGCTTCAGCCTCGCTGTGGATGATCAGGGAGCCCAGACCCTCGCGGAAGATGCAGGCGACATCATCGCCTATCCGCCCCAGTCCATCATTCCGCCCGGCCGCGAACAACTCGTCAACGTCCGCTACGTCGGTGCCGCCGATATCACGTCTCCAAAGATGTATGTCGTCCGCGCCGCCCAGCTCCCCGTCCGTCTCGGCGATGCCCAGACCGACGCACCCAGCGATGCGGCCGAGGTCAAGGTCGGGTTCAACATCAATACGCATGTCTTCGTGTCCCCCCCCGGCACGGAGCCCGAAGTCAGGGTGTCGTCGGTACGCCGCGCGGAAAATGGCGACGCCCTGATTTCGGTGTTTAACGCCGGGACCGGCATCGCCCGGCTCCGCCGCGCACGCTACCATCTGAGCGACGCTGCAGGCCACCAGGTCGAACCCCCTGCCTCGGACGTCCAGCTCGGCCAGGTCAGCGCGCTACCCGCCGGACAGAGCAGGGAACTGAGGATCCCGGCGGCCGCGATCACCGCCCTTGTCGGGGAGATAGCCGCCGTCATCCGGCTCGAATGACGCACGGTCGGGGGACGCAACATGACCGCGACCAGCGACCAAGCCGTTCTGCGCCTTCAGCTGGGTCTTTGCGTCCTGCTGTATCTCACTGGCCATGCCGGCACTGTGCTGGCCCACGACGATCCTGATGCGCCCATCATGACCGCTCCCAGGATTACGGAGGGAGGTATTACCGTGACCCCACCCGGCACCGATCCAGGATCGGTCGCTGCCGAACCCTCGACAGACATCCAGGACGCCGGTCCAGCGTCGGGTCGTCAGGCGCGGGTGCTGACGCCCATCCAGGGCCCCCTGAAACTGGACGGCCGCTATCTCGGCGACATCAGTGGCGAGGTCGGGCTGGATGGCTCGGGGCTCGTGGATGCGGCCCGTCTGCTCAGCCTTCTCGAACCGGTCATGGATCCGGCAGGGCTGCAGGCGCTGAGGGACAAGGCGGGCGGGCGCGACAGGGTGTCCTTCGACAGCCTCGAGAGCGAGGACTTCAGCCTGTCATTCGACACCTATGCCCTGTCGTTCGAGGTCCGGCTCGGTGCCGGCCTCCGTAGCCGCCAGCGCATCGATTTCGGGTATTCGGACACCCTCGACCCCACCGATTTCGAGCCGCCCGCCACCTTTTCGGCGCAGGCCAATATCTCGCTCGCCCAGATCTATGACCACGATGCTGAAGAGTTCGGAAGCCTTCGTGGTGTGACCGACGTCATTCTCAACTGGGGCGGTTTTGGAGGCGTAACCCTGGTGGGCGGCTTCGACTACGACGGCGGATCCGAAGACCGTATTCGCCGCCACGAGTTCCGGCTCACCAAGGATTTGTTCGGATCCGCGATCCGGCTAACGGCGGGGGAGTTCTCGCCGCCCGTGACCGGGTTTCAGGGCTCCGACCGGATCCTCGGCGTCAGCGCTGGCCGCGCCTATTCCGTCATCCGCCCCTTCCAGAACGTGCGACCGTCGGGTCGACGAGAGTTCGTCCTGGATCGTGCGGCCTTCGTCGAGGTCGAGGTCAATGGCGTGATCGTCGAGCGGCTGCAGCTGGATCCAGGCCCCTATTCGCTCAGCGATTTTCCCTTTGGTCAGGGGGCAAATACCGTCCGTTTCCTTGTCGAGGACGGGGCGGGACGCCGGGAGATCGCCGTCTTCGACCTGTATGGCGGAGCCGCCCTGCTGGATCCCGGCATCGTCGACTTCGGTTTCTCGGCGGGGCTTCTTCAGGACGGGGGTGAATACGAGTACGGCGGTACGCCGGCCGTGAGCGGCTATGTCCGCAAGGGCTTCACCGATGCCCTGTCGCTGGGAGCGTCTGGTCAGTGGGTGGACGACCGTGTGATGGCCGGTGCGACCGCGACCTGGGGCTCGCCGCTGGGTCTCGTGGAGGTCGGACTGGCCGCGAGCCACAATGGACAGACGGGGCAGTCAGGATTTGCCGCTTCCGTGGACTATGTGAAGGCGTTTTCGGTCCTCGAACGCGACGATACCCGCGTGATCTTCACCAGCCAGGCGACCAGCCGCGACTTCCAGGATGCCTTCGAACGCGGCGCATCGAACCCCGAGGCCTGGCGGATTGCCGGCCAGGTGTCCAGCCGTCTGAACCGCTACACCGTCAACGTGGGAGCCGCCTATGTACGGGGACGGGACAACTTCCCCGACGAGCGATCGGTGGACGTCTCCCTCGGTCGCAGCTTCGGCAGGGTCGGGGTGACGTTTTCGGTCGGGCATCGCAGCATCGACGGACGGGAGGACGAGACGCGTGTGGGACTGTCCCTGACCATGGGCCTGGGCCGGCGCTGGAACGCTCAGGCCCGCTATGACAGCGGTGATGATTTCCGCGAAGTTTTGTTGCGCCGCTCTTCGAACGGGGACCTGAATGACCTGTCCGGCGGCGTCCGGATCAGTCGTGATTCCGGACGCGAGACGATCGGCGGCGACCTCCGCTACATCAACAACCGCTTCGATGCCGAGCTGATCAGCAGCCGGCTCGCGTCACGGACATCCGGCGGGGCCACCACTGAAGAATCGCTGTGGCGGGTTTCCACCGGGCTGGTCTACGCCAATGGGTCCCTCGGGATGGGCCGCCCTGGCCGCGAAGGGTTCATCATGGCACGCCGTCATGAGAGTCTGCGCACAAGCCGCCTCGCGCTGACGGACAGCAATGGCCGGGCGATCGCGCGGGCGGGCTGGTTCGGCCCCGCCGTGGCCCCGATCGACCGGGCCTACAGCCCGCAGCGTCTGGAAGTCGCGGTCGATCCCCTGCCGAGCGGCTACGATCTGGGCAGCGGGGTGATCACGACCTTCCCGGGCTTCGGCTCTGGATACGCCTTGACCATTGGAAGCGACGCTTCGCGCACGGCGATCGGCCTGCTGGTCAATCCCGACGGAACGCCGGCGGCCCTGATGAGCGGGACGATCGTAGCGGTCTACCCCAGCCAGGCCACAGCCGAACCCAAACCCTTTTTCACCAATCGCGCCGGTCGCTTTGTCGGCGATGGCCTGGCCCCCGGTCGTTATCGCCTGATGGTGGGAGACAGGACGATCGGCGAGTTCATCATTCCCGAAGAGAGCGAAGGCATAACCGATGTCGGTCATATTCAGATCCGCCAGCCATAAACGCGCCCCGCTCCTCGCCGCGGCGATCACGACCATTTTGGCTGCGGCCAGTTCGGTCGAGGCAGACCCCTGCGACCTGCGGCTGACGCGCGATCCGGTTCCGGTACGGATCGACTACGACCCGTTTGCCTTCAGCCGCCCCCCCGGGCGTCTGGATCTGGACTTGGTCAACGATGGCGATGGGCGATGCGATCTGGAGCTGCGGCTTCTGGATCTGGACGGTCAACCCCTGCACTCTCTCAGCCTGGACCAGGTGGCGCTTGAGGTGCGCCTGCGCGAAGGCGGGGTCGCAGGCGCGACCCGTCTCGATCCTAACCGTTTTAGCCTCTCTGTGCCGGCCAACGCCCCGACAACCGTGGCGTTCGACCTGATGGTTCTGTCAGACGCGGTGGCCGAAGCCGGTGAACACCACACTGCCTTCCGGGTCGAGATCGGTCCGGCCGGTGGCGCACCCCTGGTTCTCGTCGGGCCTATCGATGTCGTCCTGGCGTCCCCGCCTCGCGCCCAGCTTAATATCGCCGGCGCTGCGGGGGCCTTTGGCTCGACCTCGAGCGTCGAGGTCATCGATTTCGGCGAAGCCCGGCCCGGAGCGGTCAAGCGCGCCTTTCTGCAGATCCGCGCCAACACCCCGTCCCGCCTGACCTTCCGGTCGGAGCATGGCGGCAGCCTGCGTCGACTGGGGGCGGCCGAGGACGAAGCGGGGATTGACTATCGCGTCACTCTGGACGGCGAACCTCTCGATCTCCGGCAGCAGGCCGTACGCAGGGTGGACCCGCCCCGAACTGTTCAGGGCCAGTCACTCACCCTGGACTTCGAGCTCGGAGCCACCTCGTCCAGACGGTCAGGATATTACGAAGACCTGCTGATGGTGGATATTGACCCCAACTAGACTATCCTTCGGCAACCACTGGTATATAAGTTGATCCAGATCAAGAGAGGTTCACTCCACCCCGTCTAGTCCAGCGACCGGTCCTCTGCGGCCAAGCGGTCTTTGGTTCGATTGACCCCAAGGGCCGTCTCATTGAACGCCTGAATCTCATCAACGGGCCGCATCGCTGTTCCCCAGGATGTTCCCCTCAAAGAACGAGATGTCCATGCAGTTGATCCGATCATCCGACGCAGAGACCACCCTGGCGTATCAGCATGCCCCGTTCGATGGACACGAATCGACCACGCAGTCAGAACTCCCGCTCCATTCGCTCGGCTCTCCAGCCGCACGGACCGCAGAATGGTTCGAAGTCAGCCCCCGCGCCTGCTTTCTGGTCGATGCCCTCGCTCGGGTTCACGCGGCCAACTGGGAAGCCCGAAGGACCCTGGCCGTCGGTACCTATCTGTCAGAAGCAGGAGGGCGTCTTCGGTTCCATTGTGAGGCGAGCCAGCGGATCCTTTGCACCGCGCTATCGGCGGTCTGCAAGGGCGGCAAGGACAGGGTTCAACGCCTGCTCCGCGCCGACGATGCCGAATGGCGGATGATCTGCATTGTTCCCACCGCCGACCACACCATGGCTTTCGTCGCCCTCGCCCAGAGTGACGGCGCGACCAAGGTCATAGACCAGCTCAGTGACGCCTTTGGCTTTACGCTGGCGGAAGCCAATGTCTTGAAGCTCATCTTGGAAGACGAGGCTCCGAAACAGGCAGCGGCCAGCCTTTCAATCTCCACCAACACGGTCCGCACCCATCTGCGTTCCATCTACAGCAAGATGAACGTCAGGGGATTGGCGCAAGCCATCCGGTTGGCGTCCCGGCTGACAACGTCTTGAGAGCGATAGATTGCAGCCTAGCGGCTGGGTCCGCGTTCGACCCAGAGTGGACCTTGAAATCTTGCTGGCCGCTCTGGCGGAGGATTTAGACAATGTCCGTGCACGTGAAACTCGAAGAAGGATTGAAGCGGGCCTGGCTCACCGTTCTCCCAGAGCCTCAAACCACGACCATCGCGGCCACCATTCTGCAACTGACAAAGCAGCGACCGACCCTGGGTAGTTGGGATTGGATTATCGATCTCCGCAAACCGCACACTCAGGCCACCTCCGAAGAGCTGGATAATATTGCGGCCGCATTTAACGCGGTGACGAGTAAGCAGAGCTACACGATATTTGTGAGCAACGATCCGTCAGCTCACGACGGTTGTGAACGCCTCGCCCAAAGATTTCTGCACCGACGCCACCTCGCTGCGAAGAGCCTTGCCGAGGCCAAGGCTCTCCTTCCTAAGACGATGCACAGCATTTGATGGGCCGTATTTGCCCAATAACAGAGCACATTCGGCCAGGAGGCCCACGAGAGGCTGACGAGAGTTTGATTCGACTCTGTTGGTTGACTGTGATGAACTTTCTGGCGGGGAGTTAACGCCATGGCATCGACTAGGAAGCTGCTGCGCGAAGAGGCGGGCGTAAAGCTATACGAAGTCGGGGAGCCGAAGTCGTACGGTCGGGCGAACGGCGGTCACTATCGCATATCCACCATGCGCCAGAACCTGCCGCGCGTGTTGGCGGACCTAGCCGAAGCCGAAGATGCATTCGACCTTGAAGTCATCTCGTCACTCATGGACCCTGTCGTCCAGAAAATGATGAGCCGGACAGAACACTGAGGTTTGTGCAACCTCCACCGGGTCGGGACCAAAGGCGATCGTGGATCCGGCAAATGACATGCAATGTGACGTAGGCAACCTCGCACCGGGCGGCGTCTATCCTGACTACCCTGCGCCGATGGTCCGCGATGGGCCGGCCCGCGAATGCCAGCACGCCTTTTGATACTAGTGAGACGGGCCGACAGCGGGTCAAGGGAGGCTGACGTGTTGAGACCGATCACCATTAAGCTATCACCCGGCGCCTCTCTGGTCCTTCTGGATTGCCTAGAGCACGGAGTCATGTTCAGCGAAAAAGAGATATCCCGGGGCCAAGCGCAATCGCGTCTTAGCGGCATGGAGGTCGTTTTTGATGTGACGGCTTGCGGCGAGGAGTGGTCGCCTGTCGTCTGGTATCAGCAAAAGCAGCCTATTGGCTGGGTTCACCTTGACGGGCGTAGGTCCGAGGGGCCCACTCGCCCATCCTAGACGTAGGTTTACTTCACCCAACGCCTGGCGAAGCACGCGCCGCTTTATGGCTGGCTGAGCGGGCAGCCAAGTGCGCCCCTCCCCCAACGCGATGCATCAACCTTCGTGCCGGCAGAATAGTGCCCGCTCAAGCGTCGAAGTTGACAAGGCCCCACTATTAAATCCATAGATGCCCTCATCATGTGGAAATGCGCTATCCATTCGCGGAATACGCTTCACGCCGGACGCTTCGTCGGAGGCGTCTAGCCCCAAACTCATTTCGAGCGAAAGCTCAGAGTTTGGGGTCTATTTTCTTATAGAAGATATTACGGTGTAGCGCCCTTTGAGTGAGGCGTTGCTCAGGCTTTTGGCCGGATACTTAAATCTCAATCATTCAGTCAGGCGTGTCGACTTCGGTCGGCCGTTTGGGCTGCGCGATTTCATGACCGAACCCGGAGGGTTGAAAATGACCAGCGTCAAGGCGAGAGCCGTTCGTAAGCCAAGATTACTGATGACATCTCAGGACATGGAGACGATCGAGTCGCTCATGGGGCGCGCGTCGTGCTCCGGCGCGGCTGGAAGGCTCCTGGAGGAGGAGCTTTCGCAGGCCGTGCTCGTCAACGAGTCTTTTTCCGGGAGACCCTTCTGTCGCATTGGCAGCTGGGTCACCTATGAAGACCTCGGTTCGAGACAGGTCCGAAACATCAAGCTTGTTCTGCCTGTCGACGCCGATATCGACAAGCGACAGGTCTCTGTACTTAGCCTTGTGGGGGCCTCTCTGCTCGGTTTGGTGGCTGACACTGAATTTGCCTGGTCGGACGACAACGGCCGTCCGCACCGCCTGAAGGTTCTCCATGTTGGAGCCGAGCCTCATGCCCCACTGGAATGACATCAGCCTTCGGATCCTTGATGCAGCGGTTGCCGATGCTATTGCCGCCGCCCAGTGGGACCGTATCGATCTGCAGACCCGGCGTCCCGATCAAGACAGCAAGGACCCTCGCCAAGGCGGCAGAGCTCGCCATGTCGCCCATCGCCCGGGATCAGCTGACGTCGGCGGCTCTCGACCACGGCGTCCAGACGTTTCATCCGGATCGTCCTCTGATCGACTTGGACTGCTGCTCCGACGCGCGCAGCGTGATCATAGATCGAGTCTTCGCCCTCGGGCCGCACAAGCGATCAGAGACGGAAACCGTCATCCTGGCGCTCGAGGCGCGTCACGCTCGACGCCTGTGCGAGGACATTCGCTGACTGTCTAAGGCAGGACGCCGTCATCCAGGAAGCGCTCTGGAGCCATCCCGGCATCCCGGCTTCGGACGCCGTGAGGCTGACAATGTTGTGCTCGATCGCCCGGCTCAGACAGCGAGCCGATGACCTGTCTTTCTCCAGCGCAGGCTTTTGCCAGCGCATCGTCTCTCTTGCTGGAGGCCTTTGCGACCCTTCCGATCTGAACAGCCCTCTTGGCGTCACGCCGGTCGGCCCTGGTTACGGGATCGGTCCTGACAGACAGCCCTCCGACACGCTCAAGATAGCGTCGTTGCGTCGCGTTCAGACAGGACAGACGTCATGGCCTCGACGAGTTCTCCAATCGCGCCGCCGCTCTCCCATGCATAGACGGACAGGCAGAGTGAAGCCTCTCCCGTGAACAAGGCGCTGGCCCTTACGGAATGGGCGCGGGTGACGCTGACAGGCAGGACCGACACGCCCAGGCCCGCTTCGACGGCCGACAGGACGCTGCCCAGGCTGTTGCCGGTGAAGGCGATGTACCAACGTCGATGCTCGCGCTCGATGCGCTCGATCATGAGGTCCCGATAGAGACCTCCGGGCGGAAAGGTGACGAGCGGTATCGGCTCCGGCCAGTCGCCTTCCGGCATCCCGCTGGCCTCAAACCACGCGAGCGGTTCGGGAAAGGTCGCGCGCACATCGCCGGCGGCTGACGCTTCCTTGACGATGGCGATATCGAATTCGCCGTCTCGAAATCTCTTTGAGATATCGCGGCTCAGTCCCGTCGTGACATCGAGACGGATTTCGCGATGACGCGCTGAAAAGTTCGCGAACTGGCGGCTCATGGCAGGCGTCACGATATCGTCTGGAACACCGATGCGGATGGTTGCCGTGCCGGCGGGATCGCTGAGGAGCATCTTGGCCTCAGCCTGCAGGGCCAGCAGTCTACGCGCATAGCCAAACAGGCGTTCGCCAGCCGGCGTGGGTGCGATAGGACTCGAAGAACGGTCAACCAGCCGGTGCCCGACCACCGCCTCGAGACGTCCCAGCTGCTGACTGACCGTAGACTGGGTGGAGTTGAGGCGGTCGGCAGCGACGGTGAAACTCGCATTGTCGACAATAGCCACGAAGGTTCGGAGCAGCCTGGGATCCAGCATGGCGGTCATTCTATTTATGAATGACGTTCATGCAAACATCCCATTGGCCAATGTCGATCACCCTCAATAGAGACAGCGCCTTCACTGAGAAGGTCATTCCGATTGCCACCCTCCGTCCGCCAATGCCTGTTCCGCAACGCTCGGCTGCCAGATGGCAGCAAGGGCGATCTGGCTGTATGTGATGGCCGGTTTGTCGGCACGCATGACCTGACAGATGCCATAGATGTCTATGACCTGGAGGGCCTGCTCGTCCTTCCTGGTTTCGTGGACGGCCATATCCATCTGGACAAGAGTTTCGTTGGCGATCGGTGGCGTCCGCATCGCCCGGCGACACGGCTCGACCAGCGCCTGCAGATCGAAAAGCAGATGCTGGCGGACGCCTTGCCGACAAGGGATCGCGCTGACGCCCTGCTGACACAGGTGCATGGTTTGGGAACGGTTGCAGTACGCAGCCATGTCGATGTCGATGCGACCGTCGGCCTTTCCAACCTTCACGACATCATGGAGGCCAAGGCGCGCTGGTGTGATCGCGTCGATATCGAGATCGTCGCCTTTCCCCAAGCGGGTATCCTAAGATCGCCGGGCACCGCAGATCTCCTAGACGCCGCCGTCGGGGAAGGGGCGACCGTGGTCGGCGGGCTCGATCCGACAGCCTTCGATGGAGACGCCCATGCGCATCTCGACATCGTTTTCGGGATCGCCGAGCGACACGGCGTCAAGATCGACATCCACCTGCACGAGTCGGGGTTACGGGGCACCGAGCAGATCAGGCGCATTGCCGCTCGCACCTCAGCGGCGGGAATGGGCCGCAAGGTCACCATCAGTCACGCCTACGCCCTCGGAGAGGTCGACGACGGTGATTTGGCACGCACGGCAGAACAGTTGGCCCGGGCGGAGGTGGCGATCATGACGAACGCGCCCGGCGACCGTGAATTCCCGCCCGTCGCCCGGCTTCGTTCCGCTGGAGTGCGCGTCTTCGCGGGCAGCGACAATATCCGCGACGCCTGGTGGCCCTATGGCGACGGAGACATGCTCGGTCGGGCGATGATGATTAGTTACCGCTCAGGGTTTGGAGAAGACGCAGACCTTGATCTTGCCCTCCAAATGGCCACGACGGCATCGGCTATCGCGCTCGGTCTCGAGGGCTACGGCCTGGATCCGGGTGACGAGGCAACCTTTGTTATCCTCGATGCCCCGAATGCGGCCGCTGCCGTGGCGGCCCCGCCCCCGCAGCGGCGTCTGGTCCAGCGAGGCCAACTGGAACCGATATCGCCTTCACGCTTGAGCTCGCTCAGTCCCAATCTCCAGACCCGCAAAGGAAATCCATCATGAAAACCAAAGCCCTCTCGCTCGCCCTTGTTCTCGGGGCCATGGCGGCACCGGCCCACGCTGCCGAAATATCCACCCACGTTCTTGATCTTTCGCGCGGGGCCGGCGGCCAGTCGGTGCCCGTCACGCTATCGAAACGCGATGCCGATGGACGCTGGGTGCAGGTCGGCGCGGCGGCGACGGACGCCAATGGGCGTGTTAGGCGCTTTGACACGTCCGGTTCATTCGAGACCGGTGTCTATCGCCTGCAGTTCGACATGTCCGCCTATCCGGACGCCTCGTCCAAGCCATTCTTCCCAGAAATCACGCTGACGTTCAGAGTAACGGATGCGGACGGTCACTATCACGTTCCAGTCGTCGTAAGCCCCTTCGGGTATTCGACCTATCGCGGCAACTAGCAGAGGCGCTCGCTCACGCTGAGACGCCAACAGATCAAGCCGACTTTAGAAGCGCTGCCGCTCCAACGAACGTGCGAGGATAGTCGCTTCAACTGATACCTTGCAAACAAGGATGTGAATGTGCTGAGCATCGCAATACTGCTTTCCGTCAGCCCTCTGACCCCTGACACCGCGCCGAGGATCGAGCGTGGGACCATTTCTCTGACTGCTGCAAACACCCTTGCTACCGCTGTGATCGCGTCATGCCGCTCGATCGGGCGTGAGGCCGTGGTTGCCGTTGTTGATCGGGGTGGCAATCTAATCGCGCTTCAGCGTGGCGACGACGTCGGGCCTCACAATACCCTAGCAGCCCAGCGAAAGGCTTTCACCGCCCTGTCCACCAAGACTGGCACCACTGTCTTGGCCGAACGCGCCGCTTCCGATCCGACCTCGCAGAACCTCGTCTCGATCCCCGAACTTCTCCTGCTAGGGGGTGGCCTGCCACTGAATATCGATGGCGAGACCATCGGCGCAGTTGGTGTTGCGGGCGCTGGCGGTGCGGCAAATGATGACCACTGTGCTCGTGCAGCCATCGAACATCTTGTTCATGAGCAAGACTCTGCGTCACCTGCGGCAGAAAACTCAGATCCGAGATAAGGGCTAAAGCAAGCCAACTCTGACCGAGACAAGAGAAACCATGGCAGGGCTTGACGTAGAAGCTCCGCAGGTGACCACTGACCTCTGCGGTGCAACGTACGCCGCAAGGCGGCCTGGCTCACGATGCCCCCTGCTGAAGAAGCCAGGCCGCCACTTGTGTCGCTCCGAAGAGACTTCCGGGAAATGACCATGCCGGTTAAACGCCTGTTCCCAATCGCGCTCGTTGTCGGCGCTGCAGTGGCCCTCTCTGCCTGTGCTACGTTCCAGCGAGGTCCTGTCGGCAATGCCGCCGTTCCGCAGCCGAGCAAGGCCGTCGATCTAAACCGATATGCTGGGCTCTGGTACGAGCTCGGCCGCTACGAGAATGGCTTTGAACGTGACTGCGAGGGCGTGACGGCTCGCTACACTGTCCGCGATGATGGTATCGTGGAAATCCTGAACACCTGCCGCCGGGACAGTGTCACCGGCCCGAGCAAGAGCTCTAGCGGCAAGGCCAAGGTCGTAGAGGGTAGCGAGAACGCCAAGCTGAAGGTCTCCTTCTTCGGCCCCTTCTATGTCGGCGACTACTGGGTGCTTGACCGCGCCGACGACTATTCCTGGTCGATCGTCGGCGAGCCATCAGGTCGGTATCTGTGGCTGCTTACTCGCACGGCCCAACCGAGCGACGAGACGCGGGAGACGATCATGAACCGGGCCCGCGATCTTGGATACGATCTGAGCCTGATCCGCGCTACCCAGCATTAGTCGAACCAGGCAGAGAGCCCACCCATCGTGGACCTTCTACGTCACAAACATGAAAACGGCCGACGCGTAGCAGAATGTAGCGCGGCTCAGCCACTATGCCGACTAGGGCTCTGTCAGCCCAAACTTAGCCTGCCGGTAATCCGGTCCGCCTGGCGTCGCCGCTATGGCCAAGAGCACTAACCCGTTTCGCTACTTCGACAGCTCGCCGAAGGTGATCCGGTTCGTGGTGATGATGTACGTGAAGTACCCGCTGTCGCTGCGGAATGTGGAGGACCTGCTGGCCGAGCGGGGCATCGACATCTGCCATGAGACAGTGCGGCTCTGGTGGAATCGCTTCGGTCCGATATTCGCCGCCGAGATCCGCAGGAAGCGGGTCCAGAAGATGCGCGCCTTCACTCACTGGCGATGGCACCTCGACGAGTCTACGTGAAGATAAACGGCGAGATGCACTACCTCTGGCGCGCCGTTGACCACGAGGGTGAGGTGCTGGAATCCTTTGCCAGCAAGACCAGGGACAAAGCCGCGGCGCTGAAGTTCATGAAGAAGCTCATGAAGCGCTATGGCCGGGTGAAGGTCATCACGACCGACGGACTACGCTCCTACAAGGCTGCGATGAAAGAGCTCGGCAACACCGAGAAACAAGAGGTCGGACGCTGGGCCAACAACAGGGTGGAGAACTCACACCAGCCCTTCCGACGACGAGAACGGGCCATGCTGAGGTTCCGGCAGATGAAAACGCTGCAGAAGTTCAGCTCAGTCCATGCCGCCTTCCACAACCACTTCAACCAGGACCGCCACCTCATCAGCAGAGAAACATACAAGGCTCAACGCTCAGCCGCCCTGGCTGAGTGGAAGACGCTCGCCGGATAGGCACTACGCCCCCTGCCCTACCTGCGCTCAGCGGAGACAAGTTCGCGTTGGACTGACAGCACCGCCACGCCTCATTGTTATCGTTGACTGTTTTATCCTGCGCAGGCTCGCGCCCATCATAAAACCTATCAACGAACTTGAACTACGATGCGACGGCATTTTGAGCGCATCACTTGATCCAGATCGACAAAGCGCCGTTGAAATCGATACGACTGACGAGGACGGAGTGAGCCAAGGCTTTTCCGAGGGACGTGAGGACGCTCTGCCTTATCTGTGTTTTCGACCAAACTTCGTCGAACCGCGCGAACGCAGACACAGCTGCAGTTAACTCCTGTTTGATTTCTTCTTCCGTAGGTGTCCTGGAATCAACTAGCGCCAACAATCCAACGACAGCGCCTTCCGGTATAGCCCTCTCCCGCAAACCCTCTTCAAGCTCCGCACGTTTGGGTCCAACAAACCAGAACTTTCCATCGTTCAATCTGGTCAACTGGCCAGTGAGTTGAGGAATTGTAGCCTCCCCAGCAAGCGCTTCTTGCAACTCCTGAGCATCGAACCCCCGTCCAAAGCGAAAGCCGTATGTGGAGTGGATAGCTTTCCAAAGGTCAACACCGCTTATGAGGTTGACGGATAGGCAACCAATACTAGCAAGATATTCATAGGCATGATTTTCGGAAGGTAGTTGGGTAATAAACTCATCTAAAATGCGATTGAATGAATTTATAATATCCTCTTTTGTAACGCCCCCCACTGAAACGTATTTGATAAGAAAAGTCATTGCCAAGGCGGAATACTCTTCGCTCGTTAGCTTTCCTGCTATCCTGATTGCGTCGTTCAATATGAGAGCCGGCCTCGTACCCGTCTCCATCATGGACCTTTGGCCTAACAGATTTACCAGCTCTTCCCTGAGCTCGTCGCCGCCCTTCCGGCCATAAGATTCGTGTGCCGCCTTAAGGACGAACTGATAATCGGGATCCCGGAAAGCGCCGCTGTCTGCCTTTGCCTCAGGCTTGGAAAACTCTTTGATCAACTCATCCCGCAGCTCAGCGCATCGCTGATCGAACGTCGCTCCGGCCTCCGCAAGGTACTGCTGAAGTTGCTTAGCCATCGCTATCATGAGCTCTGACATTTGATCGGCGGACATTCCTCGATTGACAGTCAGAGACGTACCAGCCTGGTAAGCCTCTCCGCCCTCGCCAACCTTTTGATCCTGTCGGCTCACGGCTTTTTGTCGATGTTGATGTCGCCCCCAGCCTGATAACCGGTGCCACCTCGATCGATCCGTTGTTTCTGTGATTTCTTTCGTATCGACTTGACTGCGAAGAAACCAGCAACACCGAAGATCACGGTGATCACTATTCCAAGCCAACCCAGCATTTCAGCCGACATTTTCTTACCCTCGTTTATGAGGGTCGGACTATGTTTCGCGGATTGTATCGACACAAGTGCGGCCGACGCGGAACCCCTCCACGCCGGCCATGCTCGTCGCGCGCCGAAGGAGAGGCGCCGCGAGCTGTCGGTGTTGTTTATCGGAACACCGCCGACTGGTTCCGCCCCGGCTCCGTCCCCGGGGACCGACGCTGCCGTGACGCGGCGCCGGATTCTGGCGGATCAGCCGGTCTAGGGGATCGGATTCTGGGGAATCGGTCCCAGATCGTCTCGGAATCAAGAATTGGCATCAAGACAGCGGGAGGCGGCAGCCCGTGCGGGTGCTACCACTTGAACGGTCTTCCCTCGACTGTTGGAACGGCGATACCGTGAAGGCCTGACGAGGCATGGCCCCGCGGTCTTTCAGGTCCTTCCGGCACAAAGGTGTCGCAACAGAAGTGCGTGATATCATGCAGTCCACGTACGCTGCCTTCTCGGGTCAGGTGCGTGCGTTCACCGGGACTTTGGTCGCTTGAATCACCATGCCGCAGGATCGGTCGATGTGTCGCATGATCCTTCGAGCGATTCACGCGTTGCCCATCATCTTGGAAGGAGCACCATCATGATCAAGCCTCTGGCCCTCACCTGCGCCGTCGCCTTGTCTGCCGCGATGGCCGTCCCGGTCGTCGCCCAGACACCCGTCCGAAGCGCCTCCGCACCCGCGCCAGTCGCTTTCACCCTGCCTGACCTGCCCTATGCGGCGAATGCCTTGGAGCCGGCCATCGATGCCCAGACGATGGAGATCCATCACGGTCGGCACCACAAGGCGTATGTCGACAACCTGAATGCGGCAGTGGCCGCCGATCCGACCCTGGCAGGCGCTTCGATCGAGGATCTGATGGGTAGGGTCTCCACCCTGCCGTCCACCATCCGCAATAACGGCGGTGGACACTGGAACCACAGCCTGTTCTGGACCTTGATGGCTCCGGTCGGTCAGGGCGGCGAGCCATCGGACGAGTTGGCGGCCGCGATCACCCGCGACTTCGGCTCCATGGACGCCTTCAAGACGGCCTTCAATCAGGCCGCGACCAGTCGTTTCGGCTCAGGCTGGGCCTGGCTGATCGTTAAGGACGGCAAGCTGCAGATCACCTCGACCGCCAATCAGGACAATCCCCTGATGGATGTGGCCGAGGTCCGCGGTGCGCCCATCCTCGCCGTCGATGTGTGGGAGCACGCCTACTATCTGAAATACCAGAACAAGCGTGCCGACTATCTTACGGCCTGGTGGACCGTCGTGAACTGGAACGCCGTCAACCGTCTGTACGCCGAGGCAGAGTAGTCGCACTGGCCTTCAGCCGGGCTGCCGCCACGGCCCGGCCATACTGTTCAGCTCGGCATGATCCATTCACACTCCACATCGAGACGCCCTCGGTCAGCGCCTACCTGCGTCTTCGCATGGTCGCCGGGCTTTCGCCAAAAACGCAGGAAGGCGCAGCCTCGGGTTTGCCGGACACCCTGTTCGCGGTCGTGATCCGAAGGGACCAGGAGGTCGTCGGGATGGGTCACATCGTCGGCGATAGCGGGCTCTTCTACCAGAACTTGGACATCGCGGTGGTGCCAGCCCACCAGTGCCAAGGTTTGGGCAAGGCAGTTATCGCCGCCCTTCTCGATCATTTGCCCTACCGCGCCATGGGGAGCCTACGTTGGCCGTGGATTGACAGCACCGTTCGGCTCTTTGCATCCGGACGGTTCGGTGCGACGGCTCAGCGCCAGCGGCCGCTTTTTCTACGACGAAGAGAACACGCCTGATCAGATGGTTGGGTCCATGCTCGACGTCACCGGGCGTCACGAACGCGCTTGCGGCCAATTCTGGACCAAGACTGCTTTCACTTTAATTTAGCGAAAAAACGCGTCAGCTATGCGCTCGGATGAACTCTTCTGCGGCCGCTTCGATATGGTGTTTCAGCCGCGCAGGCTCGACAGGCGGCAGGCCGAACGACGCTCGCAAATGCGCCTCGCCTTTGACTCCGCCAAGAAAGCGCCAAGCAGCACCATCGGGATCACGCACATTAAGTCGTCCGCGGACGGTCTCAAGCCTTAGCCAGTCGGCGAGACGATTCTTCAAGCTCAGCACTGCCGTCTCATAGAACAGTTCGGCCATGCGGGGTGCCCGCCCAGTCTCGGCGACGAGCACGCGATTCATCTGCATCGCCTTTTCTCCCGTCACGAGGTCCAGAAACCGCGTGGCGAGGACAACCAGAGTATCGCGTACAGACTGGCTGGGGTCGGGGGCAAAGCTGTCGGACGACACCGCGCGCTCGCACTCATGCCGGAGGACGGCAGCAAAAAGGGCATCCTTATCGGAATAGCGCGCATAAATGGTGGCCTTGGACACGCCTGCTCTCTGTGCCACGGCGTCCAGGCTGACCGCCTCATAGCCGTGCTCCATGAACAGATCGCCCGCAGCTTGCAGGATGGCCTCGTCTTTGGCCGCATCACGCGGTCGGCCGCGCTTCACGGGGGGTCCGGCGCGCGTCATCTGACCGTCACTTGACATACTGAACCGTTCGGTATTGTTATTCGGGCTGTACCCTAGTTTACCCCGATGCGCCAGTCCCGGCGCAACCCCCAACCCCGGATTACAGGACTCCGAGGATGCGATCTGTCGCGCTCAAAATGCTGCTGGGCGACCGCGCCAAGTATCTGGCGTTGGTGTTCGGGGTGGCCTTCGCCACCCTGCTGATGAGCCAGCAGGTCTCGATCTTCATCGGCCTGATGACCCGCACCGCCAATCAGGTGATCGAGGTGCGCGAGGCCGACATTTGGGTCATGGACCCCCGCGTCCGCTACGTCGACGAGGTAGAGCCCCTGCCTGACGCCGCTCTGGGCCGGGTGCGCTCGGTCGAGGGCGTCGAATGGGCCGCGCCCCTGTTCAAGGGCAACGCCATCTTCCGCACCCGCGACGGCCTGATCAACCAGATCAACATCCTTGGAGTAGACGACGAGACCCTGGTCGGCGCCCCGCGCGAGTGGCTGGCGGGCGATCTGGAAGCCCTGCGCCAGCCCAACAGCATCGTCTTCGACAAAGAGGGCGCGACCCTGATCTGGCCAGACGACGACCCCCTGTCCAAGGTCGGGACCGAGGCCGAGATCAACGACCGCCGCGTGGTCGTGACCGGCATCGCCAACACGGCGCCGTCCTTTATCACCTTCCCGCTGGCCTACGCCCGCTATTCCGAGGCCATCCGCTTCACCCCGCCTCAGAGGAACAAGATGTCCTTCGTGCTGGTGCGGGCCCGCGACGGTGTCGATCACAAGGCCCTGGCCAATCGGATCGAAGCGCAGACCGGCTATCAGGCCCTGACCTGGGACAGCTTCGCCTGGCGCTCGGTGCAGTATTATCTGACTCGCACGGGCATTCCGGTGAACTTCGGCATCACGGTGATGCTGGGCTTCATCGTCGGGGCGGCGGTGACGGCCCAGACCTTCTACCTCTTCGTCATCGAGAACCTGCGCCAGTTCGGGGCGCTGAAGGCCATCGGCGCGACCAATGGCCAGATCACCGGCATGGTGCTGCTGCAGGCGGGCGTGGTCGGGCTGATCGGCTATGGGCTCGGCATGGGCGGGGCGGCGGCCTTCTTCACCTTCGTGCGGGGCACCGCGGCGCTGGAGGGCTTCTACCTGCCCTGGCAGGTGCTGGTCGGCACCGGCGTGGTGGTCTTCCTGATCATCCTGATCTCGGTGCTGGGCAGCCTGACCAAGGTCTACCGCGTCGATCCCGCCATCGTGTTCCGGGGCTGATCGTCATGAGCGCCGTGATCGCCCGCGACATCGAAATGGCCTTCGGCTCCAACGGCCTGAAGACCCAGGTCCTGTTCGACATCGACCTGCAGATCGCGTCGGGAGAACTGACCATGCTGGTCGGCCCGTCCGGCTGCGGCAAGACCACCCTGCTGTCCATCCTCTCGGGTACGCTCAAGCCCACCGGCGGCGACGTGGAGGTGATGGGCAACGTCATCACCCGCATGAAGGATTCCGAAAAGGTCATCCTGCGCCGCCGCCGGATCGGCTTCATCTTCCAGCAGTACAACCTGCTGCCCGCCCTGACGGCGGCCGAGAACGCGGCCATGGCCCTCGTCGCCGACGGCATGCCGCTGAAAAAGGCGGCGGAGAAGGCCCGCGTCGTGCTCGAAACGCTCGGCATGGGGCCACACGCCGACAAGCTGCCGCGGATGCTCTCGGGCGGCCAACAGCAGCGCGTCGCCATCGCCCGCGCCATCGTCCACGAGCCCGACCTCGTCGTCTGCGACGAGCCGACCGCCGCGCTGGACGCCGAGACCGGGCGACAGGTCATGGAACTGCTGAAGGAGGCCGCCGCCGGCCCCGGCCGCGCCGTCCTGGTCGTGACCCACGACAACCGCATCTACCGCTACGCCGACCGGATCGTCGCCATGGAAGACGGCCGGATCGTCGGAGACAGCCGCCTTGGAACACTCCCGGAGGGACTCCATGCCCACTAATCTTCGCCAACGCATTTCGCGCCTCGTCCTGCCCGTTCTCGCGGGCGGGTGCCTGGTCTTCGCCGTCGCGGCCGTGATTCGGCCCGAGCGCACCCGCGCCGACCCGCCCGCCGCGCCGCCCAGCGCCGCGTCCGCCTCGGTCGTCGCCGGTATCGGAACCATCGAGCCCCAGTCCGAGCTGATCGCCGTCGCCGCCGAGGTGCCGGGCGTGGTCCGCAGCGTCCTGGTCCAGCCCGGCGACCGCGTGACTCAGGGCCAGCCCCTGTTCCGGCTGGACGCCCGCGCCGCCGAGGCCGCCGTGACGACCGCGCTCGCCGACGCCGCCTCCGCCGAAGCCGCCGCGCGGCAGGCCGAGGTGGCTCTGGCCGACGAACGCCAGCGGCTGTCGCTGTTCGAGGCGGTCGACGACCCCCGCGCCCTGTCCGGCGACGAGCTGGAGCGCCGCCGCTTCGCCGTCCGCCGGGCCGAGGCCGCCGCCGCCCACGCACGAGCCAGCGCCGCCGCCGCCCGCGCCCAGGCCCAGGCGCGCCGCGTCGATCTGGAGCGTCTGACGGTCGCGGCGCCCATCGCCGGGCGCATCTTCCGCGTCGATGTCCGCCCCGGCGAATACGCCCTTGCCGGCGCGGCGTCAGAGCCCCTGATCGCCCTGGGCGAGGACGCCCGCCTGCACGTCCGCGCCGAGTTCGACGAGGCCGACGCCGCCCGCCTGACCCGCTCGGGCCGGGCCTACGGGACCCTGCGTGGCCAGGCCAACCGCCGCATCCCCCTGACGCTGGTCGGCATCGAGCCACAGGTGGTCGAGAAGCGCGCCCTGTCCGGCGGCTCCGAGCGTGTGGACACCCGGGTGGTCGAGGCGATCTACAGCTTCGATCCCGCCGCCGCCCCCACCTACCTCGGCCAACGCATGGACGTCTTCGTGGAGGCCGCGCCCTCGCCGACGCAGGCCGCCGCCCCGACGACGGAGCCTGCGCGATGATCCGCCAGGCCCTGCTGATCACCACGGCGGGCGTGATCCTGTCGGCGTGCGCAACCGACCTGACGCCGCCTGCTTCGGCCCTGGCCGCCCCCGCCGGCTGGGACGTCGCCGCCCTCCCCTCTGCCGACCCTGCGACCGACTGCTGGTGGACCACCATCGGCGACCCGGTGCTCGACGAGATCGTCGAACAGGCGGGCGACGCCTCCGACGTCCGCATCGCCGAGGCCCGCCTGTTCGAGGCCCGCGCCCGCCTCGGCTCGGCCCGCGCCGCCCTGCGTCCCGAGATCGGCGGACAGGCCATGGCTGAGCGCGAAACCGCCGACGATCTGGATCAGGAGACGTTTCAAGCCCTGGTGTCCTTCAGCCTGAACCCCGACCTGAACGGCGCGGTCCGCACCCGCGCCCGGGCCGAGCGGCTGCGCGCCGAGGCCGAGGCCGCCCGCATCGAGGCCGCCCGCCTGACGACCCGCTCCACCGCCGTCCAGCTCTACGCCGCCTACCGCGAGGCCGAGGCCCGCGTCGCCGCCGGCGACCTGGCCGTGCGCGCGCTCGAAGAGTCCCTGTCGCTTGCCGACACACGCGAACGGGCTGGTCTGACCTCGGGCCTCGACGCCGCGTCCGCCCGCGCCGCCCTGGCCTCCGCCCGCGCCCGGCCCATCGCAGCCCGTCAGGCCGCTGAGGAGGCGCGGGTGGGTCTGGAGGCTCTGCTCGGCCTCAACCCCGGCGCCCTGACCGCCTCGCTCACCCAGCCGACCCCGGCCGCCTTTGAGACCCCCGCGGTCCACGCCCTGTCGGCCCCCGCTGCCGTCCTCGCCCGTCGCCCGGACCTGCGCGCGGCCGAGCTCCAGCTCTGGGCCGCCGGTTCCGATGCGCAAGCCGCTCGTCGCGATTTCTGGCCGACGCTGTCGCTCAGCGCCGCGCTCGGCGGTCAGGAACTCGATCCCGAGACGCCCTTCACCGCCTCGGGCTTCCTCGGCCAGATCGCCGGCGGACTGACCGCGCCCCTGTTCAGCTTCGGTCGGCTGGAGAGCGCCCGAGACGCCGCAGACGCCCGCCGGACCCAGGCCGAGATCGCCTATCGCCAGGCCGCCGTCGACGCCCTGTCCGAGGTTGAGACCGCGCTCGTCGCGCTCGCATCGGCCGAGGCCCGAGCTGCGACCCTGGCCGAGGCGGTCGCCGCCGCCGACGACCAGACAAGACTCGCCAACCAGCGCTATCGGGCCGGCGTCTCGCCCTTCATGGAGGTCTTGACCGCCCAGCGCGCCGCCGCCGATGCCCGAGCGGCTGAGGCCGCGGCTCGCGGGGACGCTTTGATTGCTTACGCCCGACTCAACGCGGCGGCGGGACTGGGCGGGGCAAGCTCCACATGAGCCGTTACTGGCTCACTCTATCATCAGGTGACGCCGACCGGCGCGCGAGCGTCAATTCCGGCTGAAAACTATCCGGGACTGTGGGGTCATGGCTGAGTAGGCCTCGACGACGGATGGCGGCATGCCGGTTTTCATCGGCGAATGGGGCGTGGACGGGGTAACCGCCACAACGTCACGGACCGCAACAACATCCGCCTGTAGTACGCCCGCTTCGGCGCCGTTCATGCCAGACGTTTCGGCATGCCGACCGCAATCTGGGACGATGGTGGGTGGTTCGAGGTCTATGACCACGACACCGACAGCGTCCGGAACAATCTGATCGACTGCCTGGACGGAAACTGCGCCGCGTCGGTGTCCGAACGGTTCGGGCCGGACTGCACCTGACCGACATATCCCTGTCGTCCAGATATGCGGTTATCTGGCTACCCGCGACCGATCAGGCCGGATGAGGCCGTGGATGCCATGGAAGCAAGAGTACGCTACAAGCTTGGCCATGAGGGACGGTGCGCCACATAACGGCGCACAGAGGCGATCGCCTCAGTCAAGCGGTCGCACTGTGGGGGAGACTAGGAATGGAACCGTCTTATGCCGCCATGTTCGGTGCCTTGGCGGGTTCGCTGATCGGAGGCTTGACCTCTTTTTCAACGGTCTGGTTCCAGCAACGCGCCCAGCATCGCGAACGCAAGACCGAAGCGGACCGACTGCGACGTGAAACCCTCTACGCCGAGTTCATCAGGGAAGCGTCGCGGCTATACGGCGACGCCATGACGCACGAGAAGGACGACGTCACCGATCTGGCGGGCCTGTACGCGGCGGTCAATCAGATGCGTCTGTTCGCGACCCCGGCGGTGATCGAGTCAGCCGAGCGAACGATGGACGATATCGTGAAGACCTATCTGACGGCCAATGTCCCGTTGCATGCGATGGCCCGGTTTGCCGAGGCCGGCGGGATGAGACCCATGAATGCCTTTGCCGCTGCGTGTCGGCAGGAATTGGAAGCCTTCGTGTGACTGCCCAAGCCTGCGCCCCATGTTTTTGGTCGATCGTCTGAAGGACATCCGAAATGGTCGATAGTCGACACGACGAGCGCTTCCCCACCCTCAACGAGGATGAAATCGCTATCGCAGCCCGTTTCGGGTCACGAAAACACTATTCGGCCCAGGCGTCGCTGTTCCGTACGGGAGACACGGGGATCGGGCTGTTCGTCCTGATCGCCGGGCGCGTCTCCATCACCCGTCACGACGGCGCGGGACATGTCGCCGAAGTGGCGCGGCATTCGCCGGGGTCTGTGATCGGCGAGACGGCCGGCCTGCTGGGACGCCCTGCCCTGGTGGACGGGACCGCGATAGACGACGTCGAGGTTATCGCCCTGTCACCAGAAGGCTTACGGGCCCTTGTCGTGGCCGACGCCGATCTGGGCGAAAAGATCACCCGCGCCCTGATCCTGCGCCGTGTGGACCTGATCGCCGTCGGCGCGGGCGGGCCCATACTGATCGCGCCGGCCGACAATGCGGCACGTGTCGGGCTGGCCAACTTCCTGCGTCGCAATGGCTGGCCATTCTCTTCCACGACACCTACGGACCCGGAGGGCGCGGACCTGCTGGCCCCCCTGGATATCGGTCCCGACGATCTACCGATCGCCATTCTGCCTGACGGCACAGTCCTGAAACGGCCGGACCAGACCCAGTTGGCGCGTGCGCTCGGCATGATAGCCGACGCAGACCCGGATCAAGTCTACGATGTCGCCATCGTGGGCGCAGGACCCGCCGGCCTGGCCGCCTCTGTCTATGCGGCGTCCGAAGGGCTGTCGGTCGTCGTTCTGGATCAGCGCAGCTTCGGCGGCCAGGCTGGGGCCAGTGCCAGGATCGAGAACTATTTCGGCTTCCCCACCGGCATCAGCGGCCAGGCCCTCACCGCTCGGGGCTTCGTTCAGGCCCAGAAGTTTGGCGTTGAGATCGCCATCCCGACGCGAATAATGGACTTGGTCTGCGGCGGCCATGGCGGCATTCATCGTCTGACCACCGACGATGGCCGGACCTATTGCGCCCGGGTCATCGTCATCGCTTCGGGGGCCCGTTATCGTCGACCCAACCTGGACAGACTGGACGAGTTCGAGGGGCGTGGCGTCTGGTACTGGGCATCCCCGCTGGAAGCGCAGTTCTGCAGCGGCCAGGAGGTCGCTCTGGTCGGCGGCGGAAACTCGGCGGGCCAAGCAGCGGTCTATCTGGCCAACCATGCGTCACAAGTCTGGATGCTGGTCCGCGGCGAAGGCCTGGCCGCGACCATGTCGCGCTATCTGATTGATCGCATAGAAGCCAATCCGCGGATCACCCTTTTGCCCCATACCGAAATTGCGGCCCTGGATGGAGACCCCGCAGGTCTTTCCGCTGTGCGCTGGCGAAACCGCAGAACAGGGGAGGATCAGGACGCACCGGTGCGCAATCTGTTCCTGTTCATCGGGGCGGACCCGGAAACCGACTGGCTCTCATCGTGCGGCATCGGGCTGGACAGTCGCGGCTTCGTCGCAACGACGGCCAACAGTCGCGCCACGGACCACCCCGGCGTCTTTGCCATTGGCGATGTGCGATCCGGTTCCGTCAAGCGCGTGGGCGGGGCCATCGGCGAGGGTGCTGCCGTGGTGGCCGAAATCCATGCCTATCTGGATGGTCTCAAGACCTCATCCAGCGTGTGAAAAGGCCGACCGAAACAGTGGATTCGACCCTTTAGCGAATGGCCTCAGCCGCCGTAGCCGCGACCGCCCCCGCCGAAGCCGCCACGGGACACCACAGTGGTGCGGTTCTGGACCCGGCTGGGAGCCTGACGCGCTTCGGGCGTATGGTCCCGCGCATTGGTGATCGTTCGACCGGTCCGGTAGTCGCGGCTCAGATAGCCGCCGCCATAACCATTGGAATATTGGCCGTCACGATCGCGATACAGCGGGCCGCCACCGCGATAGCCGCCGCCGTTCAGCAACTGGCCGATTATGAAGCCAGTGGCCAGGGGGCCGAAGAAGGAGCCGCCGCCATTGTTCAGCGGGCGACACTGTTCGGGGCCCCAAGCGCCTTCGCATTCGGCCTGCGTCGCATAGCGGGGCGCGCTTTCGGCGGCGACGCGCTGGGCCTCGGCATAGGCGGCGTCGCACTCTGCGTCGGGGATGTCGTTGGCCGCCTGGCATTCCGCGACCGAGGTATAGGCGAGAGCCGGGACCGGCTCGGGCACCGACCTCTGGGGCGAACCGCAGGCGGCCATGGAGAAGCTGACCGTCGCCATCAGGCTGGAGACGTGCAGCGTCCGCGAGCGCTTCAGACGCCGCATGGTGGAGGTGTCGGAGATCTGGATGTCGTCGGTCATCGTGGCCTCACGCCGTCATGCAGGCGGCGTTGAGCAGGCCCACGCCGATGGAGATGGAGCCCAGATAAATGCCTGCCGCCATCTCGCCCGCCTCGATCCGCGCGGCCAGACCGCGATAGACCAGTCGGCTGACGACGATGAAGGCCACGATCTGGATCACGCCGGCCAATACGGCCCAGAGCGCGAATTCCATCAGGCTGACGGTCTGGGACAGCGCCGAGGCCAGCGGCAGGACGAAGCCGATCAGGGCTCCACCCAGCGATACGGCAGCCGCCGTGTTGCCCTGCCGGATCAGGCTGCTCTCGTGATAGGGCGTTACCAGCTGGTAGATGAATTTGAACGCCACGAAGAAGGCCACGGCCGCGGCGAAGGCGATGATGAAGGCGGTGGCCCCCGTCTGAAATGTGAACCAGTCGAACACGGTACCCCCAGTCAGTTTTTGCGCGGTCAGGCGCGGAACTCGGCCATTTCCAGTGGAATGCCGATCATGATTTCGTGTGTGACGTCGCCGACGATGTCGTCCTGATCGTGCGGTTCCATTTCCAGGGCCATCATCAGCTCGCGCCCGCCGGACAGGTCGCGCGCATACAGCATGCAGGTCTGGAAGATGCGGCTGTAGGGGTCCGTCGCGGCCCGATCGTCGAACAGGGATTCCCATAGCTCCACCGGCGGCTGGATCGCGTCGCTTTCAGAAAACCAGAAGCGGGGATAGGCTGGCAGGTCCTCGGCCGCGCCGTCGAACACCGGGGCCGACAGCCGGTCGCGCCACATCCGCCGCTCGCGCTGACCCGGCGGATAGGCCGAGGTCCAGGGAATGAACAGGGTGAAGTCATAGGCCCCCTGACCATCGGGGCTGTCGCTCATGGCCTGAAGCATGACGTGGTCGTCGGTATAGAAGCGGTGCACATGCTGGCCGCCGTCCAGAACGACCCGCCCCTGGGCCGTGATCTCCAGCGCATCTCGGTCCAGTTTGAAATGCGTCTCGTCGCCCAGCCGCTCCCACGCCAAGGGGTCCAGCGAAACCGTCCGGCCCACGGTGATGTTGCGCACCTCGGCCAGGGTGACCGCAGGCGGGGTCTTGTCGCCGGAACCGAACAGTCGCTTGAACATGACTCCCTCTTACCCCGCCAGGGCAGCCGCATCGACCCTGTTTGACGCGACATAGAACAGTCGGTCGCCGGGTCCGACCGCGTGATCGGGGGCGGGATTGAAGGTGGGCGTCGTATCTCGTCCCGTCTGGATCGCCAGCAGCGTTGCGCCGAGATCCAGCAGGGCGCGCGCAAGATCTCCGAAGGGACGGGCGTCGCGGTCGGGCCACGACAGGCTGAACAGGGTGGCCCCTTCGTCCAGATGACTGGTCAGGGCACTGATGACCTGACTGGCACCGGGGTCCTTGCAGGCGCGCGCCACCATCTCCGGTCCGGCAGACAGTACGACCTCCACCTGCGGACAATGCTGATCGATCAGCCGGGCGTGATCCTCATCCTCGAAATAGCAGACGATGTGGGCCTCAGCCGGGGCCAGCGCACAGGCTGCCAGGGTGGCCGACAGCGTGTCGGAATCGGCATCGGTGAAGACCAGGACCCTGCTGGCACCCGGCACGCCCGCGCGCGTCAGGGCGGCGGTTGAGGTCAGGCTCTCGGACTGGACATAGCGGATGCGGGCATCAAGGTCGGTCAGCGTCTGGCGCGTCAGCAGCACCAGGGTCTGATCCGGCGACAGGTCGGCGCACAGCTCATCGATCATCTTCGGCGTGCGGGCGGGGTGGTAGCCGATCAGGACGATGGAAGCGGTCATTTTCGAATAGTCTCCCTTGCCGGAGCGGCGGACGCGCCAGACTTCGCCGATGGCGGCCAGAACCTTGGCAACGATGGTGGTGAATGCGGCGATGGCACCGGGGAATACCCACAGGGCGGTGACCAGGCGACCAGCATCGGACTGAGGACTGAGGTCGCCATAGCCGACCGTATAGGCCGTCGTCGCATACCAGTAGAAAAAGGTGGTCGGGGCCGTCAGTTCACGCTCGCCCGCCAGACCGAACAGCACCCATGTAGACAGGGCATGAAAGGCGATCAGCATGAACAGCAACGTCCAGTGCAGATCGGCCATCGCGTGGAAGGCCTTGTCGAATATGCGCGCCAGTTTCAGTCGTGGCAGCAGCATTCGTCCTTGACCCCGGTCGGGCCCCATGCCCGGAATGCGTGAAGTCATCGCAGACGGCTGGCCAATGTCAACCGTTCCTGTTACGCGTTACATGAAACATGCGTAATCAATCCTCGAAACCCTTGCCCTCGGCGAATGATCGTATACGTGCTTGGCGCAAGGCCCGGCGTGAGGCGGGCATGGTCAAGCTGGAGTTCTGGGTGCCGGAACCCGCGCGAGAGGACGTGAAGGCGGCGGTCCACGCCATCGTCACCGAGTCGACACGCGGACCTGAGATCGTTCGTCGCCCGCGTCGCAACCCTTCCACCGTTCCCTTTGGAGTGAACCATCCCATGGATGCCGTGATCGAAACGTCCTGGACCGTACCGGCCATCAAGACCGCGCTGGAGAGTTCCGACCTGGTCCGCGAGGGCGAAATGACCCTGCGGGTGCTGGAGGGGGCCGAGCCCGTCCTGCTGGCCACGATGAATGAATACGGCGACCTGCCCATCTATCTGTCGGTGGGCGGAGCCCAGATCGTCTGTTCGGTGCTGCTGTGGCCTGTGTCCGAACAGAAGGACGCCGACCGGTTCAACACCTTCCTGCTGAAGGCCCAACGCGTGGTGCCGCTGTCCAACTTCGCCATCACCACGGTGGATGGCCAGGACGTCTATGAACTGATGGGCGAACTGTCGTGCAAGACGACGCTTCAGACCATATTGATCGAACTGCGCACCCTGGCCGAAAACGCGATCGACGCCACCGAACTGCGCGAAACCTTCGGCGCCGACGCGGCCTGAACCGGGAGAGAAGACCATGTCCATGCTCGCCAAACTTTCGGCCCTGTTCCGCGGCACCGCCCATGAGGCGGGCCAGCAGGTCGTCGACGCCAATGCCCTGAAGATCCTGGATCAGGAAATCCGCGACGCCGACAACGCCCAGGGCAAGGCCCGGGACGACCTGGCCGGTCTGGTCGCGCGCCGCCGCATGGCCGAGAACGAGCTCAAGAGCTTCGGCGAGCAGATCGCCAAATACGAAAACTCCGTCCGTGCCGCCCTGGCGCAAGGCAAGGAGGATCTGGCCCGCGAGGTTGCGGTCCGGATCGCCGAGCTCGAGCAGCAGATCGGCGAGCGCGAGCCGATGATCGCCGGCATGAAGGAGGCCGAGACTCGCCTGCGCACCGCCATCGCCCAGACCGACCAGAAGATCGAGACCCTGCGTCGCGAGATCGACATCGTGAAGGTCAATGACTCGGTCCAGAAGGCCCAGACGTCCGTGGCCCTGCAATCGGCGGGTGCCCATTCCCGGATCGGCTCGGCCGCCGACAGCCTGGCCCGCATCAAGCAGCGCCAGGCCGTCAACGAGGAGAAGCTGCGGGCCGGTCAGGAACTCGAGGACAAGCGCACGGGGGCCGACTTGGACGCCAAGCTGAAGGAAGCCGGCATCCTGCCGGGCCATTCGTCCGCCGACGACGTCCTGGCCCGCCTGTCCGCGCCCAAGGAAGTGCAGGTGGTGACCCCGCTGATCCAGCAGGGCGAGACCGTGGACCGGGACAAGGCCTGATCTCTTGCAACGCCTGAAATTCGACCCGCGCCCGGACTGGCAGGCCCGCGCCGACAGCCTGGGCTTCACCTGGCACCATGTGTCGGGCGAGCAGTACTGGGACGAGACCGCCGCCTATGCCTTTTCGATGCAGCAGATCGAGGACGATCTGGAGGCCCCGACCGAAGCCCTGCACGCCATGTGCCTGGATCTGGTCGATGAGGTGGTCAAGTCCGAGCGGCTGATGGCCGATCTGGATATCCCGGAGGCCATGCGGGACTATGTCGCCGACAGCTGGAAACGTGGCGAGCCGTCGCTGTATGGCCGGTTCGACTTCTTCTACGACGGCACCGGCCCGGCCAAGCTGTACGAATACAATGCCGACACCCCGACCTCGGTCTATGAGACGGCGGTGTTCCAGTGGCTTTGGCTGGAGGACCAGATCGCGTCCGGCGTGCTGCCCGCCGAAACCGACCAGTTCAACAGCCTGCATGAAAAGCTGGTCTCGCGTTTCCGGACGATCTTTCCGAACGGCGGCTTCATGCATTTCTCGTCGGAGCCGGACTTCGTCGAGGATCGCCAGACTGTGCTGTTTCTGGAGGACCTGGCCAAACAGGCCGGTCTCGATCCGCAGTTCGTGGCCCTGGGCGACATCGGGCTGAATGCCGACGGCCGGTTCGTCGATCACGAGAACTGGCTGATCGGGGCGCTGTTCAAGCTGTATCCGTGGGAGCAGATGCTGCGTGACGACTACGCGCGCCCTCTGCCGACGGCCGAGGTCACCGTGCTGGAACCGGCCTGGAAGAGCCTGATCTCCAACAAGGGCATCCTGCCCCTGCTGTGGGAGCGGCATCCCGGCCATCCCAATCTGCTGGAAGCCTATTTCGAGAGCGATCCGGCCCACTCGCGGCTGGGCAGCTCCTACGTCCGCAAGCCGCTGTTCTCTCGCGAGGGGGCCAATGTCGAACTGGTCGAGCGCGGCGTGGCCGATCCCGTCCTGGACGGTGGCTATGGCGACGGCATCCACATCCGCCAGGCCCTGTGCCCGCCCGCCCGGTTCGACGACAACCACGTCATCATCGGCTCCTGGGTCGTCGGCGATGAAGCCGCCGGTATCGGCCTGCGCGAAGACGACACACGGGTGACGCGCAACACGTCACGCTTCCTGCCGCACTTCATCCGGGACTGAGCGCGCTCACCCCGACCGCTGCGACGGCCTCACACTCGCTGAAGCGCCACCTGCACGACATCAGTGCGGCCCGTGCTGAAGCCCGCTTCGCAATAGGCCAGATAGTAGCGCCAGAGCCGCCGGAAGCGGTCGTCGTAACCCATTGTCTGGATGCGCGGCCATCCGGCATCGAAAGCCTGTAACCACAGGCCCAGGGTTCGCGCATAGTCCTGACCGAACTCCTGTGTGATCTGTCCCGTCAAGCCGCTCTTGCCGATCGCCGACCACAGGGCCGTCTGGCCGGGAAGCATGCCGCCCGGAAAGACGTGCAGCTGGATGAAATCGGGTCGCTTGCGATAGCTGTCGAACAGGGCATCGTCGATGGTGATGATCTGCAATCCTGCTCGGCCACCGGGAGCGAGGAGATCGTGCACGCGGTTGAAATAGGTCGGCCAATAGGCTTCGCCGACCGCCTCGAACATCTCGATGGACGCGATGCGGTCGTAGCGCCCCTGCACGTCGCGATAGTCAACCAGCTGGACATCGACCCGCTCGGCAAGACCTTGCTCGAACGCCCGCCTGCGCGCGATTTCGGCCTGCGAGGGCGACAGGGTGATGGCTGTTACCTTCGCCCCGAGCGTTCCCGCCGCATACACCGAAAAGCCGCCCCAGCCGCAGCCGATTTCCAGCACCGAATGATCGCGCTGGATGTCAATCGACCGCGCCAAAGCCTCGTACTTCCGGGTCTGCGCCTCGGGCAGTGTCAGCGTCGGCGGATCGAACAGAGCCGCCGAATAGGTCATGCTGGGGTCCAGCCACTGGGCGTAAAACTCATTGCCCAGATCGTAGTGGGACATGATGTTCCGCCGCGACCCGGCCCGGCTGTTGCGCTGCAGGGCGTGAGCGATGGCATTGAAGCCTCTCAGCATCGGCACGCCCGACATGATCTGGTCCAGGGCGTCGTAGTTCAGGGCAAAGGCGGTCAGCAGTGCCGCCAGATCGGGTGTATCCCACTCGCCGGCCATATAGCCTTCGGCAAAGCCGATATCGCCGCGCGTCAGCAAGCGCAGGAAGGCACGCCATCGCGTCAGGGTCCATATCGCCTGAGGCCCCTCCCCCACCGCTCCGTCATCGCCCCCGATCATCATCCGCGTGCCGTCCGGCAGGGTCACCGCCATCGTCCCAAAGCGCCAGAGGCTGCTGAGCCGGCGCAGGAAAGGACGCGCGAAAGCAGGCGCAGCGGACACGTCGCTTCGTGACGCGCCGGTCATCCTGCCGAGATGTGAAGCTGAGCCGTCCATGTCTGAAAAGTCCGTCGAAACAGCGACGTGGGAATGAATGGCCCCGACGCAACCTGCCTGTCTAGTGTCGGGAAAGCTACGGTCGACACTGCCGATCAGATGCGAGGCACACCCTAAACCGGGGTCAGGGCCCCGCTGGCCACGACCGGGCCGGTCGGGTCGCCCGAAGGCGATCCGCCCAAAGGCTCCAGCGTGATCGCCAGGCTAGCCGTCTCGCCGTCCGGACCCAGCAGCTTCGCCGTGTCCAGCACCAGCGCCTCACGCCCGTTCAGCACGCCGAGCGAAACCGGAGCCTGTCCTTCGGGCAGGACCCACAGCTCAAAGGACCGATCAGCCTGGGCCTGGCCCGCTACGGTCGCGACGATCAGCCGGTCATGCGCCTTGTCGAGCGTAACGACGAAGGATGTCGGCCCAGCCTCTTCTTTCAGGAGGGCGATGGAGGTCAGAACCGGCGCAGCGCCGGGCACCTGACCGGGCACGGTCACCACGCGAGGCGGCGTGAGCACCAGGGCGGCGACGGCCACCGCGGCGGCCAGGCTGGCGACCGCCGCAACGCCGCGCCAGACGGCGACACTGTTCCAGACCCCCGCAGGTCTGGTCGTCGACACGCCCAGTTGAGCGGCGACGCGCATCCACACGACACGCGGCGGCGTCTCCGGCTCGATCTCGGCCAGCAGGGGCATCAGCCGCTCCTGCCAATCGGCGACCTCGGCTGCGAAAGCCGGCTCGGCGGCGATACGGCGTTCAGCCTGTGCCCGTTCTTCGGACGTCAGGACGCCGACGACATATTCCGCCGCCAGCTGCTCGTCGGGGGTCAGATCATGATCGGTCATCGGGCGAGACAGGCCTTAAGCTTGAGCAAAGAGCGCCGGATCCAGCTCTTCATCGTGCCGGTCGGCACATTGTGACGCTCGGCTACGTCCTGATAGGTCAGCCCCTCGAAGAAGGCGCTGCGCAGGGCCGCCTGGTGGGTGGCGTCCAGTTCGGACATGCAGCCCTGAAGCTGACGCACATCCTCGCCGCGCACCAGCGAAGCCAGACTGGATTCGGCTTCGTCCGGCACCTCGTGGGCCTCGTCGATCGGCTTGAAGCTGCGCCGACCGAGCTGACGCTGGCGATCGATGGCGCGGTTGCGGGCCAGGGCGGCCAGCCAGGTGATCGGGCTGGCCCGCTCGGCGTCGAACCGGTCCGCCTTGCTCCAGACGGTGATATAGACTTCCTGCAGCACGTCCTCGGCCTCGCTTCGGTTGCCCAAGATACGCAGGCATACGCCGAATAGTTTCGCCGAGGTCGCGTCGTAGACCGCCTTCAGCGCGGCGCGGTCGCCCGACGCCACGCGCTGAAGATTGGCGACGAGCGCCTGTCGGTTCTGATCAGCATCCATGCGTGGCATTCGTCCGTGGCTTGGCCTTATGGCTTACACGGCCCCGCGCGGCGGGCAAGTCAGCTTGAGACGGCCCGCGAGGCAAAATAGCCGGCCGCCGCCGCCGCCGTGGTCACAAAGGTGCCCCAGGCCAGATCGGCCAGGGTGATCGTCGTGCTCCAGGTCTTCAGCGTCGCCTGGTTGGTCAGATCATAGGTCGCATAGGCCACGAAGCCCAGCAAAGCCCCGTTGATCAACGCCTTCTGAAGCGAAGCCTCCTTCAGGGCCGGGGCCGTCGCCAGGGCTGTAATCCCGAAAATATAGATCAGATAGAAGGCCACAGCCGCGACCATATTGACCTTGGGGGCCATGATCGGCCCCAGCACGGGCTTGTACAGCCGGTTCCCCATCAGGGTCAGCCAGATGATGTCCAGCACCAGGAACGCGACGGCCGAACCGCCATAGGCTGCGAGATATTTCAACATGCTCAGACCCCCTTCAATCGATAATGGCTGACGCCCCAGACCTGGCCGTCACTGTCGCCGAACAGACCGGCCGTGGCCATGAAGAAACGCCGCCAGCGCCGCATCCACAGGGCATAGTCGGTCCCATAGACGTCCTTCATCAAGCCGCGAATCTCCGGTTCGTTGCGATCGAAGTTTTCCAGCCAGTGATTGGCCGTGCGCTGATAGTGGGTGCCGCTCCAGCGCCAGTCCTGCTCGACCTCGAACAGGTCCGGATACTGCCGCATCAGGCCGTGGCTGGGCATGATGCCGCCGGTGAAGAAATGCTGGGCGATGAAGTCGGCCTTGTCGGACACCTCGAAGCGATAGGGCGTCGTCACATGGCTGAACACATGGATGAAAACCCGACCCTCCGGCTTCAGCCACGTCCGCACCCGGCCCAGCAGTTCACGCCAGTTGGCCATGTGCTCGAACATCTCCACCGAGACGATGCGGTCGAAGCGCTTCGCCGTCTGGAACACATTCATGTCTGCGGTGACGACCGTCAGATTGGTCAGGCCCAGCCGCGCGGCCTCGGCATCGATGGCCGCTTTCTGACTGCGCGAGTTTGAAACCGCCGTGATGGTCGAAGCGGGATAATGGCGCGCCATCCACAGCGACAACGATCCCCAGCCGCAGCCCAGTTCCAGAATGTGCTGGCCGTCCTGCAAGTCCGCATGCTCGCAGGTCTGGCGCAGGGCGCTGACCTCCGCCTCGGCCAGGGTCGAGGATGGATGATCGTAGAAGGCGCTGGAGTATTTTCGGTTCGGCCCCAGGGCCAGTTCGAAGAAACGGGCAGGCAGTTCGTAGTGCTGGGCATTGGCCGCCTCTGTGTACTCCGCCACCGGGCGTTGAGCCATCTCCTCGGCGAAGGCCTTTTCGGCACCGGGCTGAACCGTCGCCATCTGCTTGCGGGCATTGGCGACGAAGGCCGCAATGGCCGGGCGGGTGATGAAGTCCGGCGCAGGCGCGTCCTGCAAGCTGTTCAGGTGATCAAGCAGACTCATGTCAGGCGCGGTCCTTGGAAAACACGTTCAGGCGAGGCAGCAGGGCCCCGACGCGGGATTGATAGTCGCGGTAGGCATCGCCGCGCGACTTCAGCATGACCTTCTCCAGCGGCGGCACGCCGGTCATGTAGCGAAGGATTACATACATCACGACCGGCGCGACCAGCGCGGCCCAGCCCGCGGGCCATTGGCCACTCAGGTCGATCGCGATGACCGGATAGGCCAGCCAGATGACCCACTCGAACAGATAGTTCGGATGGCGCGACAGCCCCCAAAGACCGCGATCCATGACCTTGCCCTTGTTCGACGGATCGGCGCGGAAGCGGCGCATCTGCTCGTCCGAAAGCGCTTCGCCGCCAATGCCGATCAGCAGGATCAGCGCTCCCAGATAGTCCGTCAGCATCAAGGCGTCGCTAGGCCTCAGCGCTGCGGCCGCGATCGAAACACACAGCAGGGTCGTCGCCGGAGCCTGCACAATGGCCAGGCCATAGAGATTGCGAGAGAAGTTTGGGCCCCACTCCTCGGTCAGGGCGACGTAGCGCGGATCGGCATGCCCTCCCCCCACGCGTCCGGCGATGTAGCTGCCCAGCCGGATCGACCAGACAGCGACCAGCGCCGCGACCAGCCACTGGCGCGGCCCGGGCATGCCCGCCCACGGCGTCAGACTGACCAGCACACCGGCGATGCCCGTACCGAAGGTCCAGAAGACGTCGGTCCATCCCCCGTTGCGAGTCTTCAGCACCGTCCACCAGGCCAGCGTCATCGTCAGGGCCATGAAGGCAAAGGCCAGTGCGAGGGCGATCAGCAAGACAGTCTGGTCCTTGAGAAAGTTGAGCGTCACAGTTACGCGCAAAGTCGGGCAAGGATGCATCGCATCCCGCTGGATTGCAGCACCGTATATCGAACACGCCTCGCGCATCTGCGCAGGCCACCCGCCGGAGACCGCTTGATGTTCGAAAGCCTGCCGCCCTCACCGCCTCAACCCACGACAAAACGACTGCGCGTGGCCGTGATCGGTGCGGGCATTTCAGGCCTGTCCTGTGCCTGGCTGTTAGGCAAAACCCACGACGTCACGCTGTTTGAGGCGGCGGGGCGCTTAGGTGGCCACGCCAATACGGTGGACTGCAACGGCGTGGCCGTGGACACCGGCTTCATCGTCTACAATGAGGTCAACTATCCCAATCTGACGGCCCTGTTCGCCCACCTGAAGGTGCCGACCAAACACGCGGACATGTCGCTGGCGGTCTCGCTAGACGATGGCGATCTGGAATATGGCAGCCGCAGCTTGGCCTCCATCTTCGCTCAGCCCGAAGCGCTGCTGAGGCCGCGCTTCTGGTCCATGCTGGCCGATCTGAACCGGTTCTACCGCACGGCGCCGGGACATCTGGCGACCCTGGATCCCGTGATTTCGCTGTCCGAGTATCTGCGTAGTCATCGCTATGGCGTGGCGCTTCAGGAAGATCATCTTCTGCCCATGGCCGCCGCTATCTGGTCGGCCTCGGTCGAGGGGATCGGCGATCACCCCGCCGCCGCCTTCATCCGATTCTTCCAGAACCACGACCTGATGAAGTTCGTCGGGCGCCGGACCTGGCGCACCGTCGACGGCGGAAGCCGGTCCTACGTAGAGGCTATCGCTGCCGACTTCGCCGGCACTGTGCATCTGAACGCCCACATCGCCGCCGTGAACCGCACCGACGGTCAGGTCCGCATCGACCACCGCGACGGCTCACACCAGATTTTCGATCAGGTCGTCTTCGCCACCCACGCCCCGACGACGCTGAGCCTGCTGGCCGACACCACCGCCGACGAACGGCGCGTCCTGGGGGCCTTCCGCTACACGCCCAATACCGCCGTGCTGCACGGTGACCGCCGCCTGATGCCCAAGCGCAAGCGGGCCTGGGCCAGCTGGAATCACATGGGTCATCGCGCCGAGCCCGGCTCCGGCGGTGTCAGCTACTGGATGAACCATCTGCAGAGCCTGAAGAACGCCCCCGACCTCTTCGTGACCCTGAACCCGCATACGCCGCCCGCGGCTGAGCTCACCTATGCCACCGACCACTACGAGCACCCCCACTTCGATGCAGGGGCTTTGAAGGCTCAGTCGGAACTGTGGTCGCTGCAGGGCCAAAGCGGGGTCTGGTTCTGCGGGGCCTATTTCGGCGCGGGCTTCCATGAAGACGGCCTGCAGTCGGGTCTGGCCGTGGCCGAGCAATTGGGGGGCGTCCGCCGCCCTTGGACCGTCGAGGACGAAAGCGGGCGCATCCACATTTCGCGCGCGACCGATCCCGTCCGACAGGTGGCATGACCGGAGCGTCCGCCCTCTATGTCGGCCCGGTGACGCACCGCCGGTTCAAGCCGAAGATGCATGCGCTCCGCTACCGCGTCTTCATGCTTCTGCTGGATCTGGACGAGCTTCCCGGCCTGTTCAGCAGGCTTCAGCTACTGCGTCCGGGCCGCTTCGGCCTGATGTCCTTCCGCGCCCGCGACCATGGCGACAAGGCGCATGACGATCTGAAAACCTACGTCTCAGGCCGGCTGACTGACGCGGGCATCGAGAGCGGCGGGCCGATCCGCCTGCTTTGCATGCCGCGCGTGCTGGGCTACGGCTTTAACCCGCTCAGCGTCTATTTCTGTCACGACGCCGAAGGGCGACTGACGGCCATCCTCTACGAAGTCCGCAACACCTTCGGACAGCGCCACAGCTATCTGATCGCGACGCCCGAAGACGGCCCGGACTCCGTGCAGCAGACTGCGCCCAAGCGGTTCTACGTTTCACCCTTCATGGACATGGATCTGACCTATGTCTTCGATGTCGCCCCGCCCGGCGAGGACGTCAGGATCACGATCCAGGTCCGCGACGACAAAGGCCCGGTCCTGACCGCCGCCTTCGCGGGTCAGCGACGCGAACTGACGGACGGGGCACTTTTCCATGCCTGGATCACTCATCCCCTGCTGACGCTCAAGGTCATGGCGGGCATTCACTGGGAGGCGGTCAAGATCGTCGCCAAGGGTTTCCGCTTCCGTGGCAAGCCACCCCTGCCCGCCCAACCTGTCACCATCGGCACCATGGTCACGCCGTCCCGCGAAGGAGCCTCCCATGCGTAAAGCCTTGTCCGTACTCGCTGCCCTGTTCCTGACCGCCGTCGCCTCGACCGCCAGCGCCCAGGCCCCTCAGCCGCGCCAGTCCATCGACATCGACCGCTTCATGGGCCGGTGGTACGAGATCGTTCGCACGCCGAACGATGCCCAACGCAACTGCCACGGGGCCAACCAGACCTGGGCGAGGCGGTCCGACGGCACCTTCGACATCGCCCTGTACTGCCACCGCGACCGGCCCGGCGGACGGCTGAGCACCACGCGCTCGCGCGCCCGTATCACCGACCCCCGCACCAACGCCAAGTTCGAGGCCAGCTTCTTCGGCGGAATCATCAAACGCCAGTACTGGGTCATCGACCGCGGCGACAGCTACGACTGGATGATCGCAAGCACCGCCGACGGCCAGTTCGTCTCCATCCTGACCCGCGATCCCAACATCAGCGCCGCACGCCTGGACACCTTACGGGCCCGCGCGCGTCAGCTCGGCCTGCGCACGTCGACCATGCAGGTGGTCGATCACTGAACGCGGGCCAGTGCCCCCTCGGCCGTCAGGGTCGCATCGGCGTTCTCGACGATGTCCAGCCTGACCGCGTCGATGCCGTGCCGCGTCTTCAGCTCGGCCAGCCAGCCAAACAGGGCCGCGCTCGACACATTGGCGGCGGTGAAGCCGAAGGTGCCGGTGGCGTCCATGCCCGTCACGATTGTCAGGCCCGCCGTCTGGGCGGCCTGCACCGCTAGAGGCTCGATGGCCGGGCCGTCGGTCGTCGCAGCCGGCTTCGGCAGCGCCCCGACCTGCCGCTGGACAAAGGCCAGGTCGGTTTCGGCCTGCACTCGCCGATCGGCCGCCTCAGCTCTCCAGGCCCACAAGGGCTGAACGATCAGCAGCCAGACGGCACACAGGGCGATGACCAGCACCATCGCGCCCAGCATCCGCTGCTCACGCACCGTGCGCCCGTCGAACCAGGCGCGGGCCCTGTCGATCACCCCGTTCATGTCGCGGCTCCGATAGTCACGTCGCTGACGACGCGACCGGCGTCGTCCAGGGTGCTGGTGTCGTTCAGCCGCAGACCCGCCGTCGCGACAGCGCTCTTGAGGGCATCAAGGTCTTGATAGGTCGGATAGCTGACCGTGGCGCGCACGCCCCCTTCCGGGTCCGAGACGAAGATATCCAGTTCCGCCCCCTCGACCTGCTCGACGGCGGCGAACAGCACGGCGGCGGCTGACGTGATGCCTCCGGGGGGCGGTGCCGTCGCCGCGCCCTGACGGAAAGCCGCGACCGGGTCGGGTGCGCCGGCGGCCTCGGGCGAGACCTGGGCGATCAACTCCACGGTCTCTGCCTCCGCCTGACGGGCTGCCCCCGTGTCGCGCGCCGCCTGCGCTGCGGCCAGAATCAGCGGCGACACCAGGACCGCGGCCGCCAGGCCCGCAGCCAGTCGCCAGCCTCGCCGATCTGAGGTCTTCTCCCGCCCGACCGCGTCCAGCAGATTGACTTCCGGCGACAGGGCCGCCGCGATCATCAGCCGTTCGACCTCGGCCTCTTCCGTGACCGGATGCACCATACGATCCCCGGCAATCAGATCGAGCAGGTCGGGCTGGATCGTCGCCGCGAACCGATGCCCCCGAAGCGCCAGCCCCGTGCCGAAGGTGACGGCGGCCAGACCGTCCTCCGCCAATGGAGCCTCCAGCGTCAGCATGTCGGGCAGGATTACATCCGCCTTGATGCCCAGCGCATCCAGATAGTCGACCCAGGCCTCGACCAAGGCCCGGCTGGCCACCACCACCATACGCGGCTCGCCCGCGGGCACCGCCCGCCCCAGCGACACCGTGACCCGATCCGGCGTCGCCGCCAGGTCATCGCGCAAGGTCCACAGGGCCGCCGCCCTGACCTGGGCCACACCACCGACCGGCAGGTCCAGCCAGCGCACCGACACGTCCCCGCCCGGCGCAATGGCCACGGTGCGCATGGGCGGCGGCGTCTCGCCCGCATCCAGCGCCAGTCGCCCGCGCTGCAACACGCTGCCGCCCGCATCGAGGATCAGATAGGGGGCCGGCTCGGTCGCCAGGGCCGGGATAAGGATCAGTCGGGTTCGGCTCATTCTTCAAGGGTCCAGCGCTGGATCACGGTTCGGGCTCCGCCCTCGGGCGGCGCATGCAACAGGGCGGTACGGACGGCGCGGGTGCCGCCATAGTCAACGTCGATCCTGAGGTCGAAGAAGCGGGTCAGGACGGTCACCTGCTCGCGGGCCTCCTGCGGCACGACCAGACCGGTCAGGGCGGGTTGGCTCCAGAAAGCGGTGCTGTCGGCCCAACCCTCGGCCGGTCGTCGGGCGATCACGCCCCGCGCCGCCTCCAGCCCCAGCTTGCCGTCGGTCAGCATGACCAGCAGCGGGGCATCTTCCGGCCCCAGGGTGTTCACATTGATCGGCGACAGGCGGCTGACCGGGAGGGCACAGACATGCGGGCGCAGGCGGCGATACAGGTCCGCATCCATCCCCTTGATGGCCCTCAGCTCGCTGACCTCGGCCAAGAAGACACCGCCCGTTCGATAGGGTTCCGCTCGCCCCGCATAGGCTCCGTCCTCGGCTCCCAGCGGCAGGGCGGTCGTATCCGCGTCCAGCCAGTCGGCCAAGGCCTCGGCTACAGGGCGCATACGGCTCTCACCCAGGCCCAGCGCCCGACCCAGCGCCACGAACTGCGTCATCCCCTGCGGTCGCGCGATCAGATCCTCGCCAAACCCCTCGACAACGCTGTTCAAATTGAAACAGGCCTGGCCGTCACGGACGACGGCCGTGATCGTGCCTTCCTCGATCGGGAACGACAGCACCCGCCCGTTCCACTCCGGCTCCAGAGGCGTGCGCGTCGGGCTGAGCGTCAGCAGGCGGGCGACCTGGCGACGAGCCAAAGCTTCAGCCCCGTCGGCGTACCACTGGGCCTGGGTCTGGGTTTCCGCATTGGTCGCGCGGCGCACCGAGAAGCGCACGTCATCCAGCACCGCCACTGCGATCACCGACATGACAGCGACCAGCAGCAGCACCGTCAGCAGGGCCATACCCTCGCGCCGCCTCCTGTCCCTGTGCGGCCTCATCGCCCGCCCCCAACCAGGAACAGCTGATCCACTGGCCCATAGCCTTGCAGCGTCATCACCACCCGCACTGCATCGGGCATCGGGCTGTCGAGACGGCTGTTGAAGGCCGGGGCCTCGGTGCCGTCCTTGAGAAAGGTGACGCTCAGGCCGCTGACGCCTTCGTACAAGACTTGCGGGGGGCCGGGCCGCGCCCCGTCCAGATAGCCGGACACCCGCCGCTCCAGCCGATCTTCGACCAGGCGGTATTCGACCCGCTGCAGCGATGGCCGTGCCTGATCGCCCGGATTGCTCAAGCCGGCGCGGGTCAGGGTCAGGGCGGCATCGCCCGCCTGAACGGCCCCGGTGATCGGCTGCTGCTGCGGGCGCCCGGTCGGCCCGCGCGTGCGCCGCGCCGTCGCCTGACCCAGATCGGCCCTGAGCAGGGCTCGCGTCCGTTGAAGGTCCGCTGTGCGGTCGGCCGCCGCCTTGATGGCGAACTTGTTGTCGATCGACAGGCTTAACACCGCCGCTCCCGCCGCCGCGATCAGGGCGAAGATCAGCAGGGAGATGAGCACTTCAACCAAGGTGAATCCTGAGCGCTTCATCCCGCCCTCGCCCTGAACAGGGTGCGGTCGGCGGCCTGGCCTTCCTCGGTCGAGACGCGGATCAGAACGCGCTGGATCTCCGGATCGTCCGTCGCAAAGACGGTTTGGGACCATCGCCATGAACGGCCACCCAAGGTGGTTTGACCAGAAGTCTCGCCCTCCCCCAAGCTGGGTGCGATGGCCGCCTGGACCGCCAAATTCTCGGCCACGATTCCACCCAGTGTGCGATCCTCGACCCGCGCCTGCGACCGCGTGTTCTCTCCCGCAAGGTTCAGCAGGGCCATGGCCGCGAGGCTGAATACCGCCAGAGCGACCAGCAGTTCGATCAGGGTGAATCCCTGGCGCGATGCGCTAGTCATCGACCGACACCTCGCCCGCGCCATCGACGGACACTGTGCTGGACTGGCCGTCACGCGACAGGGTAACAGTCGCAGGTTCGCTCGCACCGGTGGGATCGAAGACAACGCGCAGGGTGGCGCTGGGCAGGCCTGCCGACGTTTCCGTCTGCCAGACCTCCTTGCCGAAGGGGCCGTCAGTGAGGGCCGTCCACTGAACGCCGTCGAACTGGCTGAAGCCGTAGCCGCGCGCCGTCGCCTCCACCGCAATGGAGCGATTGGTCAGCACCGCCTCCTCGCGCGCCCGCACCAGTCGTGCGGCGAACCGCTCGGCTTCAGCCCCTACGGGCGGTCGCGGGTCTGGCACGGACAGCACCACAGCCCCCGCCGCCAACCCCAGTATGGCGACGACCATCAGCAGTTCGACCAGGGTAAAGCCTTGCCGCTTTGACAGAGCGCTATCGCTCGGCTCACGGAGCCTCGCTGCTTGAGCGCAGACCCCGGCCATCGCGCTCAAGCAGCGAGCGACCGCGTCGCGTGCGCTAGCGCCCCCTTCACGTCTGCCAGTTCCCGAGGTCTGCATCATTGCCCTCGCCCCCCTCCTTGCCGTCCGCGCCCAGGGAGTAGACGTCGAACTGGCCGCCATGCGCGCTTTGGCGGCGATACTGGTAGGGGTTACCCCAAGGGTCCTCGGGCAGGCGCCGGATATAGCCGCCCTGGCGATACCGCTCCGACTGGGCCAGGTCGGCAGGCGCGGTTGTGAGAGCATTCAGGTCGTCGGGAAAGGTCAGGTTGTCCAGCCGATAGGTCTCGATCGCCTGCTCCAGAACGGAGATGTCCGCCTTGGCCTTGCCGACCATGGCACGGTCCTGGCTGGGCAGGACATTGATCGCCACGACGGTCGCCAGCAGGCCGATGATCACGATCACCACCATCAGCTCCACCAATGTGAATCCCTGGCGCTTCCGACGCTTGCGGGCAGCTTTTGACTCGATCATCTCACTCACTCCTCACCCCATCGCCAGGGTATTGATCTGTAGAATCGGCAGCAGGATCGACAGAACGATCAGCGCCACCACCCCGCCCATGACCACGATGATCGCCGGCTCCAGCAGGCTCAGCATCACGGCGGTGAAGGTGGCGAACTCGCGATCCAGATAGTCGGCGGCGCGGTCCAGCATGGGCTCCAGCCGCCCACTGCTCTCGCCCGAAGCGGTCATGTAAACGAGGATCGGCGGGAAGACGTCTGCGCGGCGCATGGCGGCACTCAGCCCCCCGCCCTCGCGCACGGCATCGGCCATGGTCTCGGTGGCCAGACGCAGACGGCGGTTCGACACCGTCCGCGCCGTGATTGTCAGCCCCTCCAGCACCGGCAGGCCCGAGGCGATCATGGTCGACAGCGTCCGCGCCATCGTCGCCCCGTGCAGATCGCGGCTCAGCCGACCGACGATCGGCAGTTTCAGGACCACAGTGTCCGCCTTCAGCCGCGTCGCCGGATTGCGCAGGGCCACAGCCGCACCGATGCCCGTCAGGACCATCAGCAGGATGGCCAGCCAGCCCCAGGTATGCATCGCCTCGGACAGGCCGATCACCAGCCGGGTCAGCAGCGGCAGGGTCTGGTTCATGCTGTCGAACTGATCGACCACCTTGGGCACCACGAAGGTCATCAGCGCCCCGATAACGCCGAGGGCCACGACCGCCAGAACTGCAGGATAGACCAGAGCCGTGATCACCTTGCCGCGCACCGTCTGGTCCCGTTCCAGCCCGTCGGCCAGCCGCTCCAGAATGGGCTCCAGCGCCCCCGAGCTCTCGCCCGCAGACACCATGGCGCGATACAGCGGTGGAAAGGCCTTGCCCTGCCGGCCCATGGCCTCGGACAACCGATGCCCCTCCAGCACCCCTGCATGCACCCCTTCCAGCACCGCCCGCACGGCGGGTCGATCGGCCTGGAGTGCGATGGTCCGCACCGCCTCCTCGATCGGCGCGACGGAGACGAGCGTCGCCAGCTGCCGCGTGGTCAGGGCCAGGGTCTTGGCGTTCAGACGGCCCCAGGCTTTGGCCTTGCCGTCCGCCTTGTGAACCGTCCGGCGTGTCGGGGTGATCTCCAGCGCCATCAGCCGACGCCGGTCCAGCGCCTGACGCGCCGCCCCTTCGTCCGCTGCGGTCAGCGCTCCGCTTACCGTGCGGCCGGCCGCGTCCACGGCCACATAGTCGAACGCCGCCATCAGCCGACGGCCTCCCGTACCGGTTCGACGACATCGTGCGCCTCGGCCGTCTCCTGACGCGTGACCCGCACCGCTTCCTCGACCGAGGTTGTGCCGTCCAGCACCAGCGCACGCGCCCGCCGGGTCAGAGTGCCCGAGGCGTCAAAGGCCACGGCATTGATCGCCTCCTCCTCGGCCTCGGCGGCAATCAGGCGGCGGACGCGATCGTCGACCTTGATCAGTTCGTACAGACCGACCCGACCGACATAGCCGGTCTGGTTGCAGTGGACGCAGCCCTGGGGCCGCCACACCGTCTGACCGGCCTTGACCCCGACCAGCCGTGCCGTTGCCGCATCCGCAGGCTCGGCCCGGCGGCACTCGCCGCACAGCCTGCGCACCAGCCGCTGCGCCACGATCAGTCGCAGGGTCGAGGCCAGCAGGAAGGGCTCGACGCCCATGTCGCGCAACCGGGTGATCGCCCCCGCCGCATCGTTGGTGTGCACCGTCGACAGCACCAGATGCCCGGTCAGCGAGGCCTGAACGGCGATGCGCGCCGTCTCCACGTCGCGGATTTCCCCGACCATGACCACATCCGGGTCCTGACGCAGGATGGCCCGCAACCCCGCTGCGAAGGTCATGCCGACCTTGGTATTGACCTGGGTCTGGCCGACCCCGTCGATGGCGTATTCGACCGGATCCTCGACCGTCAGGATGTTGCGCGTCGCATCGTTCAGCAGACTGAGACCCGCATACAGGCTGGTGGTCTTGCCCGAGCCTGTTGGTCCGGTGACGAGGATGATCCCGTTCGGTTCCTTGAGTGACGTCCTGAAGGCCTCCAGCGCGTCAGGGGCCATACCCAGTTGTTCAAGGCTCAGGTCGGCCTGATCCTTGTCGAGGATACGCAGCACCACCCGCTCGCCCGCCCGAGACGGCAGGGTTGAGACACGCACGTCCAGCGTCTTGCCGCCCAAAGCCAAGGGGATGCGCCCGTCCTGCGGCACCCGCTTCTCGGCGATATCCAGCCGCGCCATGACCTTGATACGCGACACCAGCAAGGGCGTGATCCGCGGATTGAGCGACAACGCCTCTCGCAGCACCCCATCGACCCGCATGCGAACGGTCAGCGTGCTCTCGAACGGCTCCAGATGGATGTCCGACGCCCCAGCTCGCACCGCCTCGGCGATGATGCCGTTAATCAGCCGGATGACCGGCGCGTCGTCGGCCGTATCCAGCAGGTCGGCGGCGGCGGGCATGTCGTCGATCAGACTGTCCAGACCCGAGGGCATGGACAGGTCGTCACCGTCCGTCGCGGTCAGGTGATCGCCCGCATAGACCTGTGACAGACGCCGGTCGAACTCCGCCTGGCTCAGGCGTTCGACATGCAACGGTCGCCCCAGCGCGCGCCGCGTCTCGATCAGGGCCTGGGGGTCCGCACCCTCACGAAGGCCGACCACCGCCACCTCGCCCGCGTCCAGCAGGATGACGCCATGCCGCTTGGCGAAGCCATAGGGCAGTGTCGGATTGACCAGGGTGATCATGACGCCGTTACCGTATCACTGTGGTGCGACAGGGTTGTCGACGGGCGGCAGGGGTTCGGCCGTAACCGCATCCGGCGCGATGATCATCGTGGAGGGCGCGACCGGCGGCTGGGCCCGCATATAGTCACGTAGCATCTCGTCCAGGCTGGGCTCGCGGTCAGGCACGGCCGTCAGCTGCTGCTGACGCATATAGCCCCAACGGTCGGCGGCTAGGGTCTGGGCGTCGGCAGCACTGCGGATGATGGTTGGGCGAATGAAGACCATCAGATTGGTCCGGCCCCGCTGGCGGGTGGTCGAGCGGAACAGACCCCCGATGACGGGCAACTGTCCCAGACCCGGTATCGCATCCACGGCCAGACGGTCGTTCTGGTCCAGCAGGCCACCCGCTACGGCGATGTCGCCGTCGTCCACGACCAGGGTCGTTTCCAGTTCCCGCTTGTTCAGCACCAGATCGTTCGCCCCATCGGTCAGCACGCCGTTGATGCTGGACACCTCCTGACGCAGGAACAGGGTGATAGAGCCCCCGGCATTGATCTGGGGCCGCACGATCAGCTTGACGCCGATGTCCTGGCGCTGGGTCGTGCGGAACGGGTTGGAGTTGCCGTCCAGCAGTGTCTCGCCCGTCGTGATCGGCACTTCCTGGCCGACCAGGATCGTCGCCTCCTCATTGTCCAGCGTCATCAGCGACGGCGTCTGCAACAGGTTGGAGCCGCTGTCGGTCTTGGCCGCATTGATGATGAAGCCGAACAGGCCGTCGCCGATCCGCCCCCCGGCCCCACCAATGAAGCCATTGGCTCCCAGCAGGCTGTTGACCGCGAGATTCTGCAGCTGGCGACGCAGGGGATCATCCTCGTCGAGATCGGTCGCCGCCGCACCGCCCGCGATGGGCAGCAGAGGCGTCGCGCTGTTGGAATAGTTCGTCAGGCCGATGGGCGCGCCGTCCTCTCCGGCCAGTAGCCACTGGACACCCAGCTCCTTGACCGCGGTGTCCGACAGTTCGACCACGATGGCCTCGATCAGCACCTGCTGGCGGCGCTGGTCCAGTTGGCGGATGACTTCGGACAGCATGCGCTGGGTGTCGGCTGAGCCGGAGATGACCAGGGCATTGGCTCCGGGGAAGCGCGCGATCGTGGCGCGCTGGCCCGGCAGCGGCGCGGCGGGTGCAGAAGTCGAAGCTGGCGTCACGTCGTCGGTCGTCGCTCCGGCGCGCGACGTGCCCGGCTCGCGCGGCGTCGCATTGGCGCTGGCCGCCGTCACCTGCTGGCCGACGATCTGTTGCAGCACCGGCAGCAGTTGCTCGGCATTGGCGTGCTCCAGGAACACCACCTTGACGTCGTCCGCCGACAGGGCGCGGCGGTCCAGATCGTCCACGAGGGGCCGCACCCGCGCGATGGCCGACGGATCGCCCCGCAACACGATAGAATTGGAACTTTCGACGGGCGTCACCGACACCATGCCCGACCCCGGCTGCCCGCCGGGCGGAGCCAGTACCGACTGCAGTACCGCCGCGATCTCGCGCGCCGAGGAGTTCTCCAGCGTCACGACCTCGAACCCGGTCCGGTCCACATCGATGCGCGCGATCAGGGCACGGACACGGGCCAGATTGTCGGCGAAATCGGCGACCACGATGCTGTTGGCCCCGGGGTTGGCCAGCACCTGACCCTGCGCCCCGACCAGAGGCCGGATCGTCTCGGCGGCCGAGGCGGCGTCGATGTTGCGAAGCGCGAAGACCTCGGTCGAAAACCGCTCATTGCCGACGGTCGACGGCCCCTGTGCCGCGCCTTGGGCCGGGCTGATGCGATAGGCACCCGACGACGTCGGCGTCACCACGAGGCCGTTGGCGCGCAGGGTCGACAGGAAGACCTCAAACAGCTGGGCCCGGCTCAGATTCCGGTCGCTGGACACGGTGACCGTGCCTGTCACGCCCGGATCGACGATGAAGGTGCGGCCCGTCGAGCGGGAGATGTCCTGGATGAAGGCGCGGATGTCGGCCCCCTGGACGTTCAGGGTCTGGCCGCCTGCCGCCTGGGCATAGGTAGGCATAGTCGCCAGCGGAGCCTGAACGGCCAGAAGCGCGGCCACGGCGGCCGTCAGCAGGGGGCGGGATCGCATCAGCGGCCTGTCCTTATAGTAGTGGTCTGCTCCACGCCATTCCGCTCGAAGCGGATCTCGGCGCTGGTGCTGTTGGAAAGCTGGCCACGCAGGCCGGCAATACGGGCCGGACTGTCCAGCGCCTGCCCGTTGACGGCCAGGATGACGTCGCCCGAGCGAAGCCCCGCCGCCGCAAGGGCCGAGCCGTCGCCGGTACCGCTGACGGTAAAGCCGTTGATGCCGAGCCCCTGCATGCGCGGACGCAAGCCTGCCTGGGCCATCAGCCGCGCCGGATCGACGCTGGGACCGGCCGGTGTGGCCGCTGCCGCCTGACCGGCTTCGGCCGGGGCCGCGCCCTGGGGCGTAACGACTTGCGGCTCGGACGGCGGCGGGGGTGGCGCAGCAGCCCCCATCGGCAGCTCTGTGAACATCAGGCGGCTGAGCGACTCGCCACGCGCCATCACCACGTGATCGTTGGCGACGGAGCGCAGAATCAGGCCCGGCTCGATCTCGTCGCCCACACCCACCGAGACTTGACGTCCGTCGGCCAGGCCGATGATGGCCGAGCCGCCGCCGGTGCCGTCGGCGCGGACGCCGTACAGGCGCATCTGGCTGCTGCCCTGAGCCGTCGCCTCGGTCAGGGCCCCCGGGGCACCGGTGCGGAAGAAGGCGTCGAACCGCTGAAAGATGGAGTAATCCGGCGCTGCGACCGTCGCCGGTGCGGCATTGGCGCTGATGATGGGGGACGGAGCCAGAAACAGCCAGACCAGTCGCGCAATCTGGACCAGCAGGACGATGGCCAGTGCGACCTCGATCCCGCGCCGCAGACGCGCCCGCCCGACGCCCGGCGCATCACCGGTCGGCCGGAGCTGACGGTTCCAGTTGCGAAAGGCGGCGATGACCATGACTTGCCCGACAGGGGCCTGAAGCGGCCCGGCGCGATACCTAGACCGATCGTCCGTATGCGGGCTTCACCGCCATGTGACGCCCGCGAGAACTTGCCGTGACGGTTAGGGGCAGTCCGGACGAAATGACGCCAAACCGTCTTGAACCAAAACGGGGACCGGCGCGTCGCCGGCCCCCGTCACCCGTGGATCAGAAGCGTGCGGTCAGGCTGACCGAGGCGCTGGTGCCCAACTCGTAGTTGTTGATCAGGATCTTGTTTCCAAGCTCCTGGAACTCGTCATAGTCGGTGTTCAGCAGGTTGCGCAGTTCGAGCGAGAAGCCCAGGTCGCGGCCCGCATACTCGAAGTCCTTGCGGTAGACGAAATCCAGGAAGACGCCCGGATCCTGCACATAGTCGGGCTCGCGGCTGCCCGCGCTGCCCGCACCACGTGCCGTGATGCGCTCGCTGACATAGTTGACGATGAAGGTCGCCTGCGAACGCGCCGTGTCGTCTTCCCAACCCAGTTGCAGGTTGGCCACATGCTCGGACTGGCCCTGAAGGCGGCTACCATCCTGGATAAAGAAGGTCGCATCCTCGTCGGCCCCGCCACCGCCCGGCGTGCGGACGACATCGCCTGGCTCGACGCTGACTTCGGAGTCGGACCAGGTGTAGTTGGCCTGCACCAGCCAGCGCTTGTTGGCGATGAAGGGCATGGCGTTGTCGGGGAATTCGAAGAACTTCTTGGCCTCGACTTCGGCCCCGAAGATCGTCGCTTCCGGTGCGTTCAGGAACGACTGCTGGCGCTGGTCCCCCGTCAGGACGACGACGGATTCAACCGGCTTGTCCAGTTGCTTGTAGAAGACACCAGCGGTCAGGAACTGCTGGCGCGCGAAGAACCATTCGTAGCGGGCGTCCAGGTTCAGGATTTCCGTATCGACCAGGAAAGGGTTGCCGGTGAACTCGCGGTCGCTCTCCGGGTCGATGTAGGACTGCGGGGCCAGTTCGCGGAACTGGGGACGACCGATCGTCTGGGATGCGCCGATCCGCAGTTGCTGATCTTCGGCGAAGTTCCAGGTCGCGGTGAACGACGGCAGGAAATACTGCTCTTCGATGCTGGTCGGGGCGAAGGGTGCCGCGCCACCGAACAGATCGCGCGGCGTCACCGTCAGCTCACCGTCCTCGAAGCGAACACCCGCCGTCGTGCGAACGAGCGGAATGATCTCGGCATCGACCTGGACATAGGCCGCCGCGACGGTCAGTTCGGCCTCATAGGCCCCGGCGCCGTTGGTGCCGGCGATCTGACGCAGTTCGATCGTCGTCGGATTGATGTTGAAGTCCGAGTACAGGAAGTCGATGCGCGATTCCCGCTGCTCGTCCGTCAGCGCGCTGACGGCGGCCAGTTGCAGGTCATAGCGCGTCGCATCGCGGCTGCTGTCGGTGTAGGCGACACCGGCCTTGAAGACGATCTCGCGCAGGTCCGACAGCGGCAGGGTATAGCTGACGTCGGCCCCGCCGGAGATGACATCCTCGTCCAGCTCGCTGAAGGAAATCTGGTTCGAAGGGTTATGGATGAAGTCGCCGTCGGCGTTCACGCCATACTGAAAGCGGGACTCATAGGGGGCGTCGCGCGATGTCCGAGCATAGGCCGCACGCCAGTCGAGTTCCAGAGTGCCATCCATGAACTGATGCTCGCCGGCCAGCTGGCTGGAAAACAGCTGGCGCACGAACCATTCCGTGTAGTCGTCGCGCAGGACGCCGCCGCCCACGCTGAGGTCAGGGCCGACGCTGGAGCGGGCTTCCTTGGTCGTGTTGCGGACGTAGAAATTCGTCCACTTCACCTCGTGGTTTTCGTTCGAGAGCGACAGGGCCCCGAGGAAGTTCAGCTGAATGTCGTTCTGGTTGGACTCGAACGCCTTGTCCGTCACGGGCACCAGGATGTCGCCCGAAAACTGGCCTTCCTGCTGGCGACCACGACGGCCGCTCCAGCTGTTGTCATAGCCGGCGACCGCGATCAGGCCGAAGGTGCCCAGGCTGCTTTCGCTGGACAGGCCACCGGCCAAATCGAAGCCGAAATCGACCGGGGTATTGTCGCGCTGCAAGAGCCGCAGCGGTGCATTGACCAGCGACTGGCCCATGCGTTGCAGTTCGGCGGTCGTGAAGTTGGCGCGGTTGATCTGGCGACCCGACTGGAAGGCCGCGTTGATCAGACCGGGGACTTCGCGCGTGTCATCATCAAAGCCGGTGAAATCCGTGCGCGACCCGTAGTAGATCAGGCCTTCTTTGTTCGTCGTCTCGGAGTTGGCCCCGATCGACGTCGACATGGTGAAGAAGGGCTCGTTTGGAGCATCGACGGTGCGCAGGTCGATGACGCCGCCGCCGAACTCACCGGGGAAGTCGGCGGAATAGGTCTTCTGGACCGTCACACTCTCCAGAATGCTGGACGGAAACAGATCCAGCGGGACGACGCGTTGCAGCGGCTCCGGACTGGGCAGGGGCGAACCGTTCAGCAGCGCCGACGAATAACGCTCGCCCAGGCCACGCACATAGATGAAGCGCCCTTCCACCACCGTCAGGCCGGTGACGCGCGTCAGGGCCTGGGCCGCGCTGGAATCGCCCGTGCGCTGCAGGTCCTCGGCGGTCAGGAAGGCGGCCACTTCGGCGCTCTCCCGGTTCGGCTCGGGAATATAGCGGCCCAGGACGACGATCTCGTCCAGCTCGGCTTCCGGCTCCTGCTCGGGCTCAGGCTCGGCCTGGACAGCGGGCGTCTGGGCGGTCGCGGCAGGGGGCGTGACCGGAGCCGGTGTCTGGGCATGGGCCAGGCCGGGCGCGATCAGCGCGCTGGTGGCCAGGAGGACCCCGCTCAGGGTCAAGGAAAGGGTCTTCATGATCTGCGCCTTGGAGAAGTTCAACGGAATACGCGAAAGCCGGAGGCGACCCGGTCGGGCCGCCTCCGCGCATCCGTCATCAGCAGGTCGCGCCGGACGTCAGGCCGCAGGACCAGCCCGTGTACCAGGTGTCGGCGGCATTCTGGACGGCGCCGATATAGGTGGTGGCTGTGAAGAACGGATAGACGCCTGGAGCATTGACCACCGGCACGGCGTTCTCGTTCGCGCCGTTGATGAAGGTCAGCGTCTGGTTGGACAGGCTGGTGCCGGTCGGTGCCGTCAAGGTCGAGGTGCCGTTCGCCGTGTTGTTCGTGCCGGCCGTGAAGGCCGCCGTCGACAGGGTCGTGTTGGCCGGGCGATAGGGCACGGTGCAGGACATGAAGACCGAGTTGAAGGTCACGCCGCTGGTGCCGGTATCGGCGTCGTTGATGGCCATACAGCCGGCGACGGAGCCCGCGACGCTGGTGAAGACCGAGTTGATCACGGTCGCATCCGTACCCGTATCGAAGTGGGCGACGGTGTGGGCGTCGATCGTCGCATTGCGGCCGACCAGGGTCCAGTTGGCGATCTTCGGCTGCGACACATAGCGGTTGGCCAGAGGCGTCGAGGCCGGAGCGGCCGAGAACTCGAAGCCGGCGCTGCGGCTGGTCGTGCCGGCCGGGCGCTGGGTCACGATGCCGAACTGGGCACCACCGCGCCAGCCCGTATCGGTGTCCAGACCGTCGTCGTCGGCACCGGTGATGACGATGCGGCGCAGGTTGACGTTGCCACCGAAGATTTCGATGCCGTCGTCCGAGCTGTTGTGGACCTGGACGAACTCGACCGTCGTGCCGGAGCCGACGCCGGCCAGGGTCAGGCCCTGAAGCTCATTGCCCGACGAGATTTCGAAGCCGGAGTATTTGATCTGGACGTAACGGACGCGGCCCGAGTTATCGGCCGGGGTGTTGCCGCCGTAGAAGGCGCTGGTGCCCTCCACCGTGCCGGTGCAGGTGACCGGAGCGGTCAGCTGGCAGTTGGCCTGCGGTGCGCGACCGGCCAGGACGATACCGCCCCACTGACCTTGCGAGTTCTCGTTGGTGGTGCCTTCGACGTTCTGGCGGCTGGTGAAGATGATCGGGTTGGTGGCCGTGCCTTCGGCGAACAGCTGCGAACCGCGGTTGACCAGCAGATAGTCCGAACCACCCGAGGCGAAGATGCGCACGCCCGCCTCGATGGTCAGAATGCCCTGCTCGCTGCCGGCCGTCGGGGCTGCCGGATCGATGCCGCGGTCGGTGCCGACCGAGGTGCGGCCCGAGATCGAATAGATGGTGCCGGCGCGCAGCGGCACGGTCAGGGCACCATTGATCTGTTGCGGCAGCTGGCAGACGCGAAGGGTGTTGTTGGCGATCAGGCCGACGTTGGCGAAGCCGGTCGGACAGTCCGCGGCCGGCGTGCCGGGTGCGGGCGGGGTCGGCCCCGTTCCACCACCGCCACCGCCACCGCCGAAATCGCCTTCACCGGGCGAGGCGACTTCCGAGGAGCCGCATGCGGCCAGGGCCAGGGCGCTGGCCGAGAGGGCGAGCAGGGTTGTCAGTCGAAAGCCGGTCATCGTTTTCACCGTGTCAGGTCCAAAGGATCGTTCGACAGGTGGAACACAGGCATGCAGCCCGGCCCCGACGACGTATCGCCCCTCCTGCCCGGCCCTCTGGCTAGACGCCGGATGTGACAGTGCGAGCGCCGAACCGTGACGGTTCCGCCGCGCTTGTGTGAAGTTGTTTTCGCCGTTCCATGAAACTCGATCCTGATACGGCGCAATCGTCACACAGCCTTTTCAGGCGCGTTTCACCGGGCGTTGCCATGACCTCAAGCGCGGGCTAGGCCGGTGCAAACCCAAGGGATATCGCCGTTTGACGCCCCCTCTCCTCGCCATCGCCCTGGCCGGTCTGGGCCTGATCGCCGGCAGTTTCATCGGCCTGGTCAGCCTGCGATTGCCGCAGGAACGCGGTGTCATATTCGGCCGCTCCCATTGCGGAGGCTGCGACCGCGCCCTGCCGCCCCAGCGGATGGTTCCGGTCCTCAGTTACATTTTTGCCAGGGGCAGATGCCGGGATTGCGGGTCGACGATCCCGATCCGCTACCCCCTGATCGAACTGGCCTGCGCAGGCGTCGGGGTCTGGGCCGGTCTGTCGCAGCCGGACCTTCCGTCCGCGGCATTCACGGCCCTGCTCGGCTGGCAGCTGATTCTGATCGCCGTGGTGGATGCCGAGCATTTCTGGCTGCCGGATGCCCTGACCCTACCTTTGCTTGCAAGCGGCCTGGTCGCGGCGGCCGTCCTGCCGACGGGCAGCGTGCTGCATTCGGCCATTGGAGCGGTGGCAGGGTTCCTGGGCCTGTGGTTGCTGGCCTTTGCCTATCGTCGCTTGCGCAAACGGGACGGACTGGGCGGCGGCGATCCCATATTTCTGGCGGCGGGCGGGGCCTGGGTCGCCTGGATCGGCCTGCCCAGCGTCCTGCTATGGGCCTCCGTCGCGGCGCTCAGCCTGGTCGCCGGACGCCTCGTTCTGGGGCGCAGGGTGTCCGGGCAGGATCGCCTGCCCTTCGGCCCTTTCCTGGCGCTCGGCATCTGGCTGACCTGGCTGTTCGGACCGCTCGGACTTTGAGGGTCGCCGCCTGAACACTAGCGTCTGGGTGCCCGGGTGTAGCGTGTGGCGACATAGGCGACGCCCTGGCCGTATTCGATCTCGGACCAGCCGTTGTCGGTCACGCCGATCTCATGCACCTGATCGCCCGTATTCACGACGTCCAACGGTTCTCCGGCCGGATCGGCCCGAACGCGTACATCCTCTGTCGTGATCGTTCGCGTGCGATCGGTCAGGACGATGGTCGGGCGGCGACGGTCGGACAGGGCCTCGGTGCGCACATAGCGTCCGTCGAACCGTCCGCCCTGTATCTGCAGCCAGTCCTGCGGCTGGCCGGTGCGAGGCCAAAGGACGGTCACGGTGTCTCCGCGTCCCAACACGGCTTGGGGCGAACCGTCGGGTCCGTCCGTCAAGGCGGTCTGGACCTCGGCATAGCGCACCTCGGCCCGGCGGGTCGCATCGCCCGTACAGCGAGACAGCAGCAGCCCGGCCCCCGCCAGCACCACGATCAGGATCAGGCACCCCAGTCCCGCATTGCTCTTCTTCTTCGGCGGCGGCAGGGGGCGCTGCCCGGCGCGCCATGCTGCCGCCTCGGCCGCCGTGGCGGTTCGAGGAATGGCGGGCGGCTCCTGCACCGGCCAGCGCGGCGGGCGCGGTTGCTGCCAGACCGGCAGTTCGGGCGGCGGCGCGGGCGAGGCGGGCGATTCAGGGGGCGGCACAGGCACAAAGGCGTCGTCTGCGGCCGATGACGTCTCGAACGTCGGTGTGACCACAGGCGAGTCCGCTGCGGCCGGCGTATCATCAGCCACCGGCTCGCCCTGCGCGTCCGCCGCCTCGAAGTGCGGGCTCAGGCCGTCATAGTCCTCTGCGGGACCGCTGTAGATCTGCCCCCCGTCCTCGGCCACCACGATGCGGGTCGCCGGGGTCAGGTCGCCGTTCAGCACCGCAGCCCGCCACTGGTTGGGGTCGCCCAGTCGTACCGTCTGGCCCTCGATCACGAAGGCGATGGAAATCGGCGAACCGGACAAGAAGACCCCCGTGAAGCAGCATGGACAGTCGCGCGAAGAGCGTAGTAAACCAAGCCCTTAATCCGCAACCGAGCGTATGGGGAGTTCGTTGCCCGTCAGCAAACTCTTTGCCTGCGCCGCCCTCGCCACCGCCGTCCTTCTGGCCGGGTGCGGAGATCAGGCGATGGGGGCGCTCTGCGCACCGGACGGTGCCGCGCCTGCCCTGCGTCCCGCCGCCGATGTTGCGAAAGGGCCGATGCGGGTCTTCTGGGACGGGTCCGAAAGCATCGCCGGCTATGTCGATGGCGCGACTGATTCCGTCCGGCCGCTCGGGGATCTGCAGCCGCTGCTGGCCAGTCACGCCCGCGAGGCTGGGGTTCAGGCGCAATGGCTGCGCTTTGGCGAACGGATCACGCCCCTGCCCTCCGGCTCCGGCCTAGCCTCCACCGGCTTCTATCGCTGCGGACAGCAGGCGAACTGCGACAATCAGGAAAGCCGGATCGACAGCGTCCTGACCCGTATCGCAGACCGCACGGGGCCCGGGCTGGACGTCGTCGTCACGGACCTGTGGCTGTCGAACACGGCGTTCCAGGGCAGTGCCGAGATCGCCCTGGGCCAGCCGATCCGTGCCCTGCTGGCCAAGGGCAAGTCGATCGGCGTGATCGGCCTGCGCGCGCCCTATGCCGGCCCGGTCTATGACGTGCCGGGCGTCGGCACCCATGCCGGGGCCCGCGAGCGGCCGCTCTTTATCCTTCTGGTTGGCAGCCGATCGGAAGTGCTGTCTGCCTATCGCACCCTGTCCCGTTCCGGCAGCCCGGCCCTGAGCGGCGACCGCAGCAAGTTTGCCCTGTTCACGCCCGAGCCCGCGACCGCCTGGCTCGGGGCCAGCGCCCCGGTCCAGACCACCGGCGACATCGCAGCCCAGCGCCTGATCGACGGCGATCAGTCCGAGGCCCTGCCCCAGGTCCGCGTCAGCCTGGACCAGCTGCGTACGGGTCAGGCCAGTCTGCGCATCCCCGTCGTCGCCGATGCCCGCATCCTGCCCGGCGCCGTCTGGCGCGGGAAGCTGGGCGGCCAGACCCAGGTCTGGCGACGTGCGGGCGGTTGCGGTGCGGGAGCCTGGGAAAGCCAGCCGGCCCTGTCCGGGGCCTGGCGTCCGGACGGCCCGGACGGCGCGACCTTCACGCTGGACGGTCGATCCACCGCCGCCCTCGTCGCGGGCAGCGACTATCTGATCCAGGGTCAGCTGACGACGAACAACTTCACGGCCGCTCCGCCCGAGACCAAGTGGATGCGCGACTGGAGCGTCTCGCCCGACCGTGCCCGCGCCGTCTCGGCGGCCTCGCCCGCCTTCTTCCCCACGCTCAATCTTGCCGCTTTCGCCGAGCAGCTTGAGGCGGGGTTGCGCGAGACTACCCCGCCGCAGGGCTTGCCACTGGCCAGTCTGGCGGTTCTGGTGAGGGTCGAGCCCTGACACTTTCGATGCCTGCCCCCTTCTGGAGTTTTCGATGACCCGCAACTGGCTTCAGGCCCTCGCCGTCGTGCTGGTCACGGGCGTCGTCGTCTTCGCACTCGGTTGGGGGCTTTTGACCTGGCAAACGGCCAGCACACGGTTTCTCGAACCCGCCCCGATGACCACCAGCGCACCAGCGACGGTCGATCAGGGCAATGCTCTGGACGCCGCCCTCGACGGAGCCTTGGATGGTGGCGGCACCGTCACCACCAATGCCCTGGGCAACCAGATGGAGACCCAGCGCAAGCGTGCGGCCGACGGTCTGGTCGATGGCTTCACGAAGCTGATGATCATCACCACCGCCGTGGCCTTGGGCTGGACCTTGCTGGCCTGGAGCCAGGTATCGAAAGTGGGTCGTCCCGAGACCCAGCGCACGGCGCAGGGCGTCTGGCTGGTCGGATATCTGGTCGTGACCGTCGCGGCCGCAATCCTTCTGTGGCTGACCTTCAACCGTCAGGGGCCGGCGGCAGAGGCTACAGCCACGGCCACGGGCGGCTTCATCGCGGGCGGCATCGTCCTGACCTGGCTCAGCTACTATGTCGCGACCGCCCTGGCCGCGCCCGCCGTGCTGCGCGCCTCGGTGCCCATGGCGACCCTTCTCATTCCGATCGGCAGGAGCCGCTGATGGCCGTCAACATCCTGATTGGCGTTGGGGGCACCGGGGCCAAGGTCGTCGAATCGACCTTGCACGCCGCCGTCGCCGGCCTGGCGGGCGACAACCTGACCGTCGGCCTGGTCGATCAGGACGGCTCCAACGGCAATGTCGGGCGCACGGCCCAGCTGCTGGCCACCATCGTCAGCGCACGCGCCCTGTGGCGCAGCACAGGCGGCGCGCATGTTCTAGGCGGCAGTCCCCTGTTCGCCACAGACATCCAGTCGCTTTCGCCCGCTGAAGAAGTCTGGATCCCGCATCCGGACAAGGCCGCGTCGCTGGCCCGCATCTTCGACCGCGAATCCATGCCGACCGGTGAGCGGCAGCTATTCGACGGCCTGTTTGCCCAAGGCACCAGCGCCGCCGACACCGAACAGGACCTGCCGCTGGACGAAGGCTATCGCGGTCGTCCGCACATCGGGGCCGCCGCCATGGCCTCGCGTATCGAGGACGACATCGAATTCTGGGACAAGCTGACCACCGCTCTGGACGCCGCGCGCGGTGCGACGGAGGTGCGCGTCCTGTTGGTCGGCTCTGTCTTCGGCGGCACGGGCGCGGCGGGCTTTCCGACCCTGGCCCGGCTGATCCGGCGGCGCCTGCCGCAGGGGGCATCCAACGTCCAGATCGGCGGCGTGCTGATGCTGCCCTATTTCGACTTCGACCCGCCAGGCCGCGACGGCGATGCCTCGCGCGACAATGTCGCCCTGTCCGAGGAACTGGTGCTCCAGTCCAAGAGCGCGCTGAAACACTATTCCGACCTGCTACGGGACGAGCCGATCTTCGATCAGCTGTATCTTGTCGGCTGGGACCGTCCGTTCGCCTTGGGCTATCACAGCCGCGGGGCAAACGGTCAGGCCAATCCGCCGCTGGCCCCCGAGCTGTTCGGAGCCCTGGCCGCCTGCAGGTTCTTCAATGCCGATCTGAAGGGCGTGTCCGGTCAGGTGCTGGCCAGTGCCCGAACGTCCGCCGATGCCCTGACCTGGTCCGACCTGCCTTCGCCCGACAACGACCCGGACGCGCCCTATCACAAGCTGGGCCAGTTGCTGCGCTTTGCCGTGGCCTGGAAGCATTGGGGCCCGCTGGTCAGCCGCCCACGCTCGGGCCTGTTCAAGGCGTTCCGAACCGACCCCTGGTATCGCCGTCAGCGCATCGACACGATCAAGTTCGACGCCACCCCGGCCGAGGCTGAGGTCGCCGCGCTCGACGCCTACTGCCGCTGGGTGCTGGGCTGGGCGGGGGGGATAGAGCTGCACGCCCGTCGCGCCCGCATCAACTTCGGCCTGTGGAACACCGACGCCTTCATCCGCCCCGGCGAGCGCCCGAACCAGCCGGTCCAGGTGCCCCGCGCCTTCGAGGGAGCCGATTATGACGACGCCTATGGCAGTATCGTCATGCCGGGCGAGACGGGCGAGGCCCCGCCGACCGCCGCCGATCTGATGGGCCGCCTGACCAACGAGACGGCCCCGGAGGTCAACCAGCGTGGCCTGGGCTGGTTCGTTTCGGCCCTGCACGCCTTTGCCGACGTTCAACCGCCCGCCGCGACGAGGACCTGAGATGCGTCACAGCGGACTGTACACCTACAACCTGCCGCCGATCATCACCGACGGCCCCCTGGCCGAGGCCAAGAAGGCCGGGGCCTGGACCCCGATCGACCATCTCGACAAGCTGGCTGACGCCCTGTTCATCGGCGAGAAACAGGCCGAACGCAGCGACGTGAAGAGCATCCCGGACCCCTGGGCCCAGATGCTGGTCTTCGACCGCGCCCTGTTCGATGCGTCGCATCCGCTTCACACGACCGTCCTGCCCCAGTGGCGCGCCCTGATCGCGACCATCGCCCTGATGCCCGAGTTCAGCGCGGCCTATACGCTGACGGCTCAGCCCGTCGATCTGGAAGCCAGCCGCCGCAACAGCCTGTTCGCCCGCACCCTGCTGGACCTGGAGCCCGCACGCGTACTGGTGCCGGAACTGAGCTGGAAACGTCCCGTCGCCCTGATGATCCAGGAACGCGGCGGGGCCGGGGCCTTCGCCTTCGGGCCCGGTCGCCCGCTGGGCTTCCTGACCCCGACCAGTCTGGTCGCCGCCGGGCGCGCGTCGGAACAGGTGCGCTGTCCCGATGTGCCGTGGCTGAAGGACGGTTTGTCCGACCCGATCGACGCGGCCCTGTCGGAGCGTCAGTTCCGCATCCTGGCCGACTACATCCGCCAGATGTGGACGCGTCTCAGCGCCCGCGACGATCTGGAACCCCGCCTGCGTGGCGGTCTGGCCCAGGCGCTGGAGGCCTTCCATCGGGCCGCCAATGCAAAAGCGGCCCCCGAAGTGCGCGGGCTAAACCCGGCCACCATCGACCTGGCCTGGCCCAGCCCGCTGCATGCCCAGGTGCTGGGCTCTACCTGGCAGTTCGACGGCACCAGCGTGCCCCCGACCGAGGCCGACGCGGCCATCGAGCTGTCGCCGCCTGCCCGCAGCTTGTTCAAGGGCGCGATCCTGGTCGATCCGGATCTGGCCGAGACCCTGGGCAAGCGCCCGGAATCCATCTCCGTCTGGGGTCGGCACAGCCTGGCCGACGCCATGCGGCCCGCCACCTTCGACATCATCCGCCAGGAGGCCGAGGCCGAGGGCTGGCTGGTCATCCGGCCATCCGACCTGTTCACCGACAGCCTGATCACCCTGGACAGCCAGACGATCAACGAGGCACACCCCGCCGCCTTCCAGTCGGCCCTGCTGCCGCTGTCGCCGCTGGCTCTGATGCTGGTGCCCGGTCAGGGCCTGGCCGAGGCGCTGGATATGTCGCCAAGTTCCGGCGACGCCGTGGTCCGCCTGCGGCTACGGCTTCAATCCGGCCGTCCGCATGCGGTACGCCGCGATCTGCCGCGCGCGGACCAGAGCAAACAGGTGCTTCAAGTCCCGGACGACCTGGCCTTCTGGCCCAATTTTCAGGCCCCCGGCTGGCGCTGGACCTTCTTGCACTTCACCGCCAGCATCAACTACTACATGCGGCCCCGGTTCGCCGTCACCGCCGAGGTGATGGCCAGCCAGGTGCGCGGGGCCTCGCTGGATATGTCCGACCGCGCCCGTCGCATCCGGCTGTGGTCGGACTCGTCCACCCTTGCAATCGACGACCTGTTCGGCTTCGTCCCGCCTGCCTCGGCGCTCCAGCCCGAGCGAATCTCCACCGTGCGCGGCACGACGGCCAGCGGCCAGCAGGAGGTTCTGGTCGAACGCATCGGCTTTACCGCCACCGACCAGGGCGTGGCCGAGCTTCATCATCTGCCGGGCGGTGCCGACGCGGTTTTCTTCGCCCGCAAGACGGCGACCGGCGACTTCGTGCCTGCGGGCATGGCACTGGTCCGGTTCGCCCAGACCCGGTCCTCGGCGCTGGAGGCCAAGGTGGCGGTCGACTTCGGCACCACCAACACCGTGGTCTACACCGAGCGGAACGGCCTGCGCGAGCGGCTGGCCTTTCAGGACCGCATCGTCTTTCCCTTCGGCGTGCGAGCCAAGCAGGCGCGGCGCCGCGAGGAACTGGTCGGGCAATACCTCGGCTTCTTCCCGCTACAGAAGCACGAGACCCCCTTCCCTACCGTGGCCAAGCTGCGCGAGTTCCGCCCGGCCCTGCCGCCGGAGCTTCAGGCCCGCGTCCGCGAGGGGCGGATGCATCAGCACGGCTTTGCCGACAATGTCTTCTTCGTCCCGAACTTCGACGGCTTCATCGCGCGTCAGGCCGATCTGGGCCTGTCGGACAACATCTTCCGCGAATGGACCGGCGCAGGACTGCTGAAGTTCCGGCTGAAGTGGGGCGAGACCCAGTCAGAGCGGGCTCTGGCCACCCATTTCCTGCGCCAGATCATGATGATGTCGGCCGCCGAACTGGTGGCCGAGGGCACCGATCCCCTGGCCATCGACTGGCGCTTCTCCTACCCGCAGGCGTTCAAGCCGTCGCAGCATCGCCAGCTGGAGAACGAGCTGCGCCGCAACTGGTCCGCCCTGTTCGGCCCGCCCGGCGACACGACGGCCAACGGTCGCCCGACCTTTCTGCGCAAGACCGAAGGGGCCGCGGCCGCCCATGTCTTCGTCACCCAAGGGGCCGAGAAGCTGATGCTGGTGCTCGACATCGGCGGGGGCACCACCGACATCGCCCTGTGGCGGGACGGCAAGCCATTCTGGCGCAATTCGTTCAAGGTCGCGGGCGGGGACTTCTTCACCGCCTATCTGGCCAACAACCCCGATGTGCTGCGCAAGATCGACATGAGCGAGGTCTCGACCGGCCTCAGCGAGGGCGATCCGCTCAGCGCAGACGGTCGGCGCGATTTCGTCGAGCTATATGTCAACAAGCCCGCCTTCGCCCAGCGGTTCGCCGACAACTTCGGCCTTCTGGCGTCCGAGCCTGCGGGTCTAGGCCTGCAGCAGGTGGCGTCCGTCGCCCTGGGCGGGCTGATGTATTACGTCGGCCTGGTGCTGGGTCAGCTGGTAGCCGATCCGAACTCGGGCCTGCGCCGGGCCGATCTGGACCGGCTGACCGTCGCCTTCGCAGGGCGCGGCTCGACCCTGTTCCGCCAGTTCCACACGGGCGGTTCGGACGACGAGCTGACCCAGCTGGTGCGCCTGGCCATCGCAGCGGCGGAGTACAATCCGGCCGATGTCGCCATCCAGTTCCGTTTCTCCGGCCCGCACGAGGCCAAGCATGAGGTGGCGCAAGGGCTGCTGGTCGATCGCCGCGAGGACCCGACGGGCGGCGAAAGCCGTCTGGCTGTCCTGGGCGAGGACATCGACGTCATGGTCGGGGGTGTGGAGACCCAGGCTCTGGCCACCGCCCCCCTGACGGCCCTGCAAAGCGCGACCGAGGTCGACCGCATCGAACTGGCCCACCTGAGCCGCTTCCTGATCGCCCTGCGCAAGCTGACCGACATCAACATCGACGTTGAACAACGCGGGGCCCTGAACGACATCCGGGCAAAGGTGCGCCAGAACCTGTCGGATTCGCTGCACGATCTGGACGCCGACGCCTTCTCCGACGAGGATGCCCAGCCGTTCGAGCCGCCCTTCATCACCGCCTTGCGCGAACTGGTGTCGATCATGGCCCTGCCCCTGATCGAGCGCGACCGACGCATCGTCGTCAGGGATATCTGACCGTGGCCGGGGACCGCCTGTGGGGCCTGGGGGGCCGCAAGAAGCCGGGGGCGGAGCCGGAGTATGAATCCTCGGACGGGTCGCCGTCCGAAGCGACCGCGCCGTCGGCGAAGGCTGATGATACAGTCACGCTGGAGACCCTGCACCGACTGCTGTCGCGTCAGCAGCGCCAAATCGAGACCCTGTCCGCCGAGGTCGCCCAGTTGCGCCGCCGCCTCGACACAGTCATGCCGCGCCTGCTGACCGGCGATGACGAGACGCTGGCGCCCTTCCCCGATCATGCCGAGACGCGGGGACCCGGCGACCTGGCCGAGGACTTTTTTGAACAGGTTCCGACCCGACTGGCGCGCAAGCCTGTCGCTCCGGCACCAGAGACGCGCCCCGCCACCAACCCGTCGTCCAGCCGCGCCTCAACTTTGTTCGCGCCCGCGGCCACGGCTTCGACCGCAGACGCCGACCTGATCGCTCAGCGCAGCCGGGCGCCTGAGTTCAAGGCCCTGCTGGTGGCCTATCAAGGACTGCTGGACGGCGCGGGCGGCATGGCGGAGTTCCAGCGCGCCTATGGCCCCGACTTCGTGACGACCGGGCCGGGCGAGACCCTGCGTCCGACCGTCGGCGACGAGGAAGGCCCCTTCTGGTTCGTCCCGCTGGACGACCGGCCGTCGCTAGGTCTGCTGCTGCCGTCTGACGGGCCGATCCAGCAATGGGGCGAACTGTATCAGTTCGGCGGCGGCACCCGCGCCCAGTCCGTTTTCGGCCGCGCCTTCGAGGTCGAGCCGGGCAATGTGCTGCAGCTCATCGAGCCCGCCTGGATCCGCTTCGACGGCGACACGATCACGCTGGAGAAGCGCGGACGGCTGCGCGGAGCCTGAAGTCTTCGGGACCGCGAGCCTTCAATGTCAAAGACCTGGCAGGCTTGTGCACCGCCGGGATTTCCGTCGGTTAAGGGTGGTATGGGCCGGCGGAGCGCCGGGCTGTCGCCCGGAGACCGATGGGGGTTTTTCGCAGGCGGGGGTCAGACGTGCCCGGTCTTTGAAAACTCAGATCACGAAATCATAGACGATGTCGGCCAGCGTATGGTCCATCGTCCGCGCGGGCGCATCGCCCGTCGGACAGTTGACCAGCCGCGCCGGCACGCCCGCTACTGTGCATCCGGCCGGAACCGCCTTCAGGACAACCGATCCCGACGCCACCTTGGCATAATCGCCGATCGCGATATTGCCCAGCACCTTGGCCCCGGCGCCCAACAGGACGCCGCGGCCGATCTTGGGATGGCGATCGCCACGCTCGGCCCCGGTGCCGCCCAGGGTCACCCCATGCAGCATCGAGACCTCGTCGCCCACCACCGCCGTCTCCCCGATCACGATGCCTGTGCCGTGGTCGAAGAACAGGCCGGATCCCAGCGTGGCGGCCGGATGGATGTCGACCTGGAACAGCTCCGACATGCGGCTCTGCATATGAAAGGCAAGCGTCTCGCGCCCCTGCTGCCACAGCCAGTGCGCCACACGGTGCGCCTGAATGGCCTGAAAGCCCTTGAAATACAGGAACGGCTGCAGCAACGACCGGATCGCCGGGTCGCGCTCGGCCACCGCCTGCAGGTCCGCCGCCGCTGCGGCCACGATGGCCGGATCGCCCTCGAACGCCTCGCGACACACCTCGCGCACCGACATCGGCCCCATCTCGTCGTCGCCGATCTTGCGTGCGATCTGGAAACTCAGGGCGGCGGCCAGGTCGCCATGCGCCAGGATCACAGCATTCAGCTGCGACGCCAGCAGCGGTTCGTCCCGCGCCGCCTGCTCGGCCGAGGCGCGCAGCATGGCCCAGGTGTCGGGCGCTTGGTCGCTTGCGGCGACGACTTCCAGCCTGGTCATGTCCGGCTCCTTCGGTACGCGATCATAGGCCCGACAGCAGGGCCTTCGCCAGTTCGGGCGGCAATGCGCCCTCCCGCGCCATATGATAGGCCCGCAGGGCTGTCGCCACCGTAAACATGTCGCGGACCGCTCCGTTGCCGATTTCGCGCAACAGATCACCGAACGGCACGCGGGCGACCCGGATGATCTCCGTCGGGTCCGGCGCGATCGGCACCGGCGTCAGGCCCCAGGCCAGCCAGGCCATGGCGCGCTCGTCGGTGACGGAGTTGCTCATCTCGGTCTTCAGCGCTTCGTGCCAGTGCGCGGCCTCCAGACCCGTCTCCTCGGCCAGTTCGCGTTTGGCCCCCTCCAAGGGATCCTCATCGAACGGAGCCCCGCCCTCCGGCATTTCCCACGACCAGTTCATCAGGGCGAACCGCTGCTGGCCCACCAGGGTGATCGTCCCGTCCTCATGGATCGGCAGCACCCCGACCGACATATTCTGCGGCCGCATAACGACATACTCGGCACGCAGGCCCGTCGGCGCGGTCGCCTCATGCCGGGTCAGCCGCATCCAGGGATTTTCGAACATTACGCTCGAGCCCGCATCCTGCCAGGGCGGCGGACGATCAGACCCGTCGTCCCATGACGGGGTCGGCCGGTCGGCATCGAAGGCTTTTCGGAAGTCGCTCATGCGACCGGGTATGGCGCCGACCCGTGCCCGTGCCTAGCTAGACCGCATGACCGACACCGACCTTGGCCTGGCCCTGCCCCTCCCTGTCGCCTCCGCAGAGCTTGAGGACCGCCTCGCCCGCCGTCGCTCGGCCCCGGCCCAGGCCCTGAGCAGGCCCGGCCCGTCGCGCGAACAGGTCGCCCGCATCCTCGAACTCGGCGCGCGCACGCCCGACCACGGCAAGCTCTTCCCCTGGCGGTTCGTCGTCCTCGGCGCAGACAGCCGCGCCAAACTAGCCGAGGCGTTCACCCCCCTGGCCCAGAACCAGCCGCAGCCGGACAAGGCCCGCGCCGTCCTGGGCAAACTGACCGCCGCGCCCGTCACCATCCTCGTCATCTCGTCCCCCGTGCCGAGCCAGAAAGTGCCGGTCTGGGAGCAGCAGCTGTCCGCCGGTGCCGTCTGCATGAACCTGGAACACGCCGCCGCGGCCTTGGGCTTTTCCACCAGTTGGATCACCGACTGGTACAGCTACGACGCCGACGCCTTGGCCCTTCTGGGCCTGACGGAAGGCGAACAGGTCGCCGGCTTCATCCACATCGGCACCTTGGCTGAACCACCGCTGGAACGACCCCGTCCGGACTTGTCGGTCAAGGTCGACTATAGGGACTAGGCACGTACGCCCGCGACGTAGCGTCGATGCAGCATCGGTTTGCCCAGCCAGTAACAGAGCTCCGCAGGACGCTCGATGTCCCAGACGGCGAGATCGGCGGTCTTGCCGGCTTCAATCGTGCCGATGTCACCCTTTAGTGCCAGAGCCTTGGCCGCGATGCGTGTGGCCCCCGCCAGTGCCTCTTCCGGGGTCAACCGGAACTGGACACAGGCCAGGTTCAGCGCCGCCGTCATCGACGCCACCGGCGACGTCCCGGGATTGCAGTCCGTCGCCACGGCCATCTCCACCTCGTACCGCCGCAACAACTCAATGGGTGGAGGCGTCGTCTCGCGCAGCATCAGATAGGCTCCGGGCAGCAATACCGCGACCACACCCGCCTCGGCCATCGCTCGCACACCCACCTCGGTCGTGTGCTCGACATGGTCGGCGCTCAGAGCTGCATGCCGGGCCGCAAGTTCTGCCCCGCCCCCGTCCGACAACTGGTCGGCATGCAGCTTGACCGGCAGTCCCAACGCCCGCGCCTGGTCGAACAGCCGCCCCACCTCATCCGTAGAAAAGGCTATCGGCTCGCAATAGGCATCGACCGCATCAATCAGACCCTCGGCATGAGCGGCAGGCAGGATGTCGTCGATGGCCAGATCGACATAGGCGGCCCGGTCTGCGCGATACCCCGGCGGTACCGCATGCAGGCCCAGATAGCTGGTCCGCACCCTCACCCCGGCCTCGCGCCCGATCCGCCGCGCGACCCGCAGCATCTTCAGCTCGCTCTCGCGATCCAGGCCATAACCCGACTTGATCTCGACGGTCGTCACCCCGGTCGCCTTCAGCCCCTCCAGTCGCGTCAGAGCGCTGGCGTAAAGATCATCCTCCGATGCTGCCCGTGTCGCCGCCACCGACGACACGATACCGCCCCCGGCCCGCGCGATCTCCTCATAGGTCGCACCACCCAGCCGCTGTTCGAACTCGCCCGACCGATCGCCGCCGAACACCAGATGCGTATGGCAGTCGATCAGTCCCGGCGTGACCCAGCGACCGTCCAGACGATCCGTCTCCACCGCCTGGTGCGACGGCAGATCGGCGCGGGCCCCGACCCAGGCGATGCGTCCCTCACGGACCAGGATCGCCCCGTCCTCGATCGTTCCGTAAGGCGTGCCGCCGGGTACCATCGTGGCCAGCCGGCAGTCGGTGATCAGGCGGTCGGCCCGGATCATCGCGCTTCGAACCCGGCCAGCAGTTCGCAGAACCACCGCCCAACCGTCAGCGACCCCAGATCGCCGATTTCCAGGGACGGATCGTACTCCGTCAGGTCCACCGCCCTGACCTTGGCGCAGGCCCCGATCACCCGCGTCGCCTCGAAGACGTCCTGCACCGAGACCCCGCCCGGCCTCGCCCCCGGAGACGCGGGCCACTGGCTGCGGTCGATCACGTCGATGTCGAAATCGACATAGATGACGTCGCACAGGGCCGACAGCCGCTCCAGTTCCTGCGCCACCAGAACCGCCAGCCCCCTTTCCCGGCATTCGCGCGCTGTCCGGACCGCTATCCCCGCAGCCTTGGCCTTCTCATGCGCCCGGCGGGTGTTGGCGAAGGGAGCCAGACCGACCTGGCTGATCCGCCGTCCGTCGAGGCCATCCTCCAGCAGCGCCTGCACCGGATTGCCGTTGGTCAAGCCCTGATCCGTATCCCGCAGATCGAAATGCGCATCCAGCGTCAGCAGGCCCGTCCGCTCCAGCCCCAGCCCATGAACGCCGGGCCGCGTGATCGCATTGTTGCCGCCGATCAGCACACTCAAGGCCCTGCCCGCCTGCCCCGCGATGGCATCGCGCACCGGGCCGAAGGCATCGGCTGGCGACAAGGCCTTCATCGCCAGGTCGCCGATGTCATGGACGTGGGTCGACAACGCCCGTTCCGTCTCGACATCATAGGTCGAGAACCTCGGCAGCACCGCCCTGAACGCCTTGGGCCCTAGGTCGCATCGTCCGGGCGTCAGCGACCGCTCGTTCAGACCCGCTCCGATCAATGCCACCGGCGCATCAGGGTGATCGCCGATCAGGTCGGCCACGCTGCGCCAGCCCAGCGCCTCTGAGTCTTCCAAGGTCATGGGCGGGCAGCGTAGAGAGACGGCCATGTCGACTCAACAGACCTCGAACAGCCGTGTCATCCGAAGCCCGCGCGGCCTCGAGATGACCGCAAAAACCTGGGCCGCCGAGGCCGCCCTGCGCATGCTGATGAACAACCTCGACCCGGAGGTGGCCGAACGCCCCGAGGACCTCGTTGTCTATGGCGGCATCGGCAAGGCCGCGCGCGACTGGGCCAGTTTCGACCAGATCGTCGAATCCTTGCGCGCGCTGGAAGCCGACGAGACCCTGCTGGTGCAATCGGGCAAGCCCGTCGGCGTGTTCCGCACCCATGCCGACGCGCCGCGTGTGCTGATCGCCAACTCCAACCTGGTGCCCAGATGGGCCACTTGGGAGCATTTCAACGAACTGGATCGCAAGGGGTTGATGATGTACGGCCAGATGACGGCCGGCTCGTGGATCTACATCGGCACCCAGGGCATCGTTCAGGGCACCTATGAGACCTTCATGGAGGCCGCGCGCCAGCATTGGGGCGGCGACACCTCCGGCAAGTGGATTCTGACGGCGGGCCTCGGTGGCATGGGCGGCGCTCAACCCTTGGCCGCGACCATGGCGGGGGCCTCCTGCCTGGCCATCGAGTGCCAGCGCAGCCGGATCGAGATGCGGCTGAAGACCCGCTACCTCGACGTCATGGTCGAGACGCTGGCCGAGGCCCTGGCCTTGATCGAACAGGCCGGTCGCACAGGAAAACCCATATCCGTCGGTCTGTTGGCCAATGCAGCGGAAGTCCTGCCTGAAATGGTTCGACGCGGCGTCCGACCCGATCTGGTGACCGACCAGACCAGCGCCCACGACCTGATCAACGGCTATCTGCCCGCCGGTTGGACCGTCGCCGATTGGGAGGACAAGCGCGTCTCCGACCCCGCCGCTGTCGAGGCCGCAGCCCGCAAATCCTGCGCCGTCCACGTCCAAGCCATGCTGGATTTCCAGGCGGCGGGTATTCCGGTCACTGACTACGGCAACAACATCCGCCAGGTCGCCTTCGACGAGGGCGTGACGGACGCCTTCAACTTCCCCGGCTTCGTCCCGGCCTATATCCGCCCGCTGTTCTGTCGCGGCATCGGCCCGTTCCGCTGGGCCGCCCTGACCGGCGATCCCGACGATATCAAGAAGACCGACGCCGCCATGAAGCGGCTATTCCCCGATAACGTCGGCCTGCACCGCTGGCTGGATATGGCGGGCGAGCGCATCGCCTTTCAGGGCTTGCCCGCCCGTATCTGCTGGATCGGCCTGGGCGATCGCCACCGCGCGGGCCTGATGTTCAACGACATGGTCGCCTCGGGCGAGCTCAGCGGCCCCATCGTCATCGGCCGCGACCATCTGGACAGCGGCTCGGTCGCCAGCCCGAACCGCGAGACCGAGGCCATGATGGACGGCTCCGACGCCGTGTCCGACTGGCCCCTGCTCAATGCCCTGCTCAACACAGCGTCAGGGGCCAGCTGGGTCTCCCTGCACCACGGCGGCGGCGTCGGCATGGGCTACAGCCAGCATTCCGGCGTCGTCATCGTCGCCGACGGCACGCCGGAAGCCGCCGCCCGCCTCGAGCGCGTCCTCTGGAACGACCCCGCCACCGGCGTAATGCGCCACGCCGACGCGGGGTATGAGATTGCCCGCCAGGCCTCCGTCGAACACGGCCTCAACCTGCCAAGCCTGAAGGCCTGATCATGACCCACCTCACCATTGGCCAGGCACCGCTCACGCTCAAACAGCTGCGCGCCGTCCTCGAAAGCCCGGTCACCGTCGGCCTGACCGACGCCGCCTGGGCCGATGTCGACAAGGGGGCCGCGACGGTCGCGGCCATCCTCGCCGAGGGCCGCACCGTCTATGGCATCAACACCGGTTTCGGCCTGCTAGCCAACACCAGCATCGCGCCGGAAGACCTTGAAACCCTTCAGAAGAACCTGGTCCTCAGCCACGCCTGCGGGGTCGGCCCCCTGCTGGACGACGCGGTGGTCCGTCTGCTGATGGTGCTGAAAATCGCCAGCCTGTCTAGGGGGGCGTCCGGCATCCGGCGCGAGACGCTGGAGACGCTGATCGCCCTGATCAACGCTGACGTCCTGCCCTGCATCCCGTCCAAGGGCTCGGTCGGTGCCTCCGGCGATCTGGCCCCTCTAGCCCACATGTCCTGCGTCCTGATCGGCGTCGGCGAGGCGCGGCTCAGGGGCCAAACTTTGTCCGCCGAAGCCGCCCTGGCCCGCGTCGGCCTGACCCCGCTGACGCTCGGCCCCAAGGAAGGCCTCGCCCTGCTGAATGGCACCCAGTGCTCCACGGCGCTGGCGCTGGCCGGCCTGTTCGCCGCCGAGGCCACATTCGCCGCCGCCATCGCCGCCGGGGCCCTGTCGGTCGATGCACTGAAAGGCTCCGACGCGCCGTTTGATGCCCGCATCCACGCCCTGCGTGGCCAGCCGGGCCAGATCGACGTCGCCGCCCGCCTGCGCGCCCTGATGACCGGTTCGGCCATCCGCGACAGCCACCGCGACGACTGTTCCAAGGTTCAGGACCCCTACTCCCTGCGCTGCCAGCCCCAGGTGATGGGGGCCACGCTCGACGTGCTGCGCAATGCCGCCGCGACGCTGGAGCGCGAGGCCAATGCGGTGACCGACAATCCGCTGGTCTTCATCGAGGATGGCGACGTCATCTCCGGCGGGAACTTCCACGCCGAACCTGTTGCTTATGCAGCAGATCAGATAGCCATGTGCCTGTGCGAGATCGGCAATATCTCGGAGCGCCGCACCGCCATCCTGGTCGACCCCAAGATGAGCGAACTGCCCGCCTTCCTCGTCAAGGAAAGCGGCCTGAACTCCGGCTTCATGATCGCCCAGGTCACCGCCGCAGCTCTGGTCGCCGAGAACCGCATGGTCGCCCATCCCTGCGTCATCGACACCGTCCCGACCAGCGCCAATCAGGAAGACCACGTCTCCATGGCTACCCACGGCGCGCGCCGCCTGCTGGACATGGCCGAGAACACCGCCACCATTGTCGGAATCGAACTCCTGGCGGCGGCGCAGGGGCTGGAATTCCACCGCCCCCTGACCTCCTCGCCCGCGCTGGAACAAGTGTTCTCCGTCGTACGCGAAGCCGCAGCCCCCTATGCCAGCGACCACTATTTCGCGCCGGATATCGCACGGGCGACCGACGGCGTGCGGGCGGGCCGATATCGGGCCTTCGCCGACAACCTCCTGCCCTCGGCCTAATCTTCCAGAGCCGCCGCCTTGAGGGCGGTCAAGTTGGCCGAGCCGGTGACGAAGCACGTCGTCCGCAACTGCCGGATCAGAATCTGGAAATGCTCTACCACGGCCTCGGTCGAGACGGTGGCCGCCGCCAGCACGCCCGCCGCCTGACCGACCACATCGGCCCCCAGCCGGATCGCCTTGGCCGCTTCCACGCCATCGCGGATACCGCCCGACCCGATCAGCACCAGGTCCGGACAGGCTGCGCGGACGGCCGCAATCGAGCGCGCGGTCGGAATGCCCCAGTCGGCAAAGGCGGCCGCATGGGCCTTGTCCGCCGCATCGGTCGCCCGCTCGCCCTCGACCGTCGCCCAGTTCGAGCCGCCTGCCCCGGCCACGTCGATGGCAGCCACACCCAGCTCGGCCAACCGCCGGGCGGTCGCGCCCGAAATCCCCGCCCCCGTCTCCTTGACCACGACCGGCGCATCCAGCGCCTTCACCAGGGCCTCCAGCGCCGCGCCGACACCCCACCACTCGCGGTCCCCCTCGGGCTGGCAGGCCTCCTGCAAGGGGTTCAGGTGCACGATCAGGGCGTCCGCCGCGATCATGTCCAGCACCCGCCGAGCCTCGTCGACGCCGAACCCCTGCGTCAACTGGGCCGCACCGATATTGGCCAGGATCGGCGTGTCCGGCGCCTTGAGCCTCAGCGCCATGTCCAGACCCGCGCCTTCGCCCTCCAGCGCCGCCCGCTGCGAGCCGACCGCCAGGGCGATGCCCAGATGCTGAGCCGCCTCGGCCAGCCGCGCATTGATAGCCTCGGCCCGCGCCGGGCCGCCGGTCATGGAACTGATCAGCAGCGGGGACTTCAACCGCCGCCCCAGGAAATCGACGCCCAGATCGATCTTGCCGTGATCCAGGTCTGGCAGAGCCTCGTGCACGAAACGGATCTCAGCGAACCCCGCATCGCGCCCATGCCGCGCCTTCCCCGCCAGGATTACGTCCAGATGCTCGTCCTTGCGGGTGCGGATGGCGTCGTTCTGCATAATATGAACCCTAGCGACGAGCGGTCGCTGTTGGAACCGAAACCGAGCGGGCGTAGTGTCTCGCCATGATCCCTGTCTGGTTCACCCTTCTGACGCTGGCCGTCTTCTTCGCCATGGAGGGCGTGGCCTGGTGGACGCATCGCTACATCATGCATGGGCCGCTGGGCTGGGGCTGGCATCGCGACCATCATGAGCCGCACGACAAGGCCTTCGAGGTCAATGACCTGTACGGTGTGGTCGGAGCTCTGGTTGGGACCGGCCTGTTCGTCCTCGCCTGGCTGACCGGCCTGTGGTGGGTCCGCGCCATCGCGCTGGGCGTGACCCTTTACGGTGTCATCTATGCCTTCGTGCACGACGGCCTGGTGCATCAGCGCTGGCCGTTTCACTGGATGCCGAAGAATGGCTACGCCCGCCGCCTGGTCCAGGCGCACAAGCTGCATCATGCGGTCCAGACCCGCGAGGGGGCCGTTTCCTTCGGCTTCGTCTTCGCGCCCGACCCGCATCGCCTCAGCGCCATCCTGAAGGCCCGTCGCGCCGCGCGTGCGGCCGACTTGCCGGCCGAGTGATCCTGCCCTCCATTCCCAGAGCCCGGCAAACGGCAATCGGGCTTTCGCTGGCCGGACTGATCGTCTGCGGCTGGGTCGCCCTGCACGTCTGGGGTATCTTCTTTCAGCCCCTGACCTGGCCGGCGATCGTCGCCGTGCCGCTGCTGATCCTGACCCAGAGCTGGCTGGGCGCCGGCATGTTCATCGTCGCCCATGATGCCATGCATGGCTCGCTGGCCCCCGGTCGCCCCCGGCTGAACGCCGCCATCGGCCAGGTCTGCGTCGGGGCCTATGCCGCCTTCTCGTTCCGCCGCCTGAACGTCTGCCATCACCAGCATCACCGCAGTCCGGGCAGCGCCGACGATCCCGACTTCCATGCCGGGGAACCCATGCGTTTCGGACCCTGGTTCTATCGCTTTTTCACCCGCTATTTCGGCTGGCGCGAGTTCGGCATCGTGACGGTGGTTCTCATCGCCTATCTGTTCGCGTTCGGGGCCTCGCCCCTGAACGTCGCCCTGTTCTGGGGCCTGCCCGCCATCCTCAGCGCCTTGCAGCTCTTCGTCTTCGGCACATGGCTGCCGCATCGGCATGAGGCGTCAGGCGCGGCTTTCGCCGATCACCACAACGCCCGGACAGTGCCCATGCCGTGGCTGGCCTCGCTGCTGACCTGCTTCCATTTCGGCATGCATCACGAGCATCATCTGTCGCCGAACACCCCCTGGTGGCGACTGCCCGAGGCGCGGCGTGAAGCGCTCAGACTCGCGTCCACAGGGCCGGCCGCGGCGGCGGGGCCTTTCCACGATCCAGCACCTGGGTCCAGATCGCGATAAGCGCGCCTCGCCCGAACAGCCACAGCTTCATGGCCCGGCCGACCGACACCCGCTGCTTCCAGACGCCCGGCCCGCCGCGCGCCACCTTGCGACCAATCTCGCGATAGACCCCGCGCGCCGCCGCGATCGCCATCGACGAGCGGAACGGCAGTCCCCGCAGCCCGTCACGCGCGCTGTCGTAATAGGGCTCGGCCGCCTCCAGCAGGCGGCGGGTGACGGCGTGGACCGCGTCCCGGTTGGCCGGTTTGGCCACAGCCTCGGGCGTCGGCTCGACCCCCGCCTCTCTCAGCCAGGCAGCGGGAAGATAGACCCGCCCGCCTTGCGCGTCCTCGATCACGTCGCGCGAGATGTTGGTCAGCTGGAACGCCAACCCCAGATCCTGGGCCCGGCGCAGAACCTCGGCATCGGTCACTCCCATGACCCGCGCCATCATCACGCCCACGACCCCCGCGACATGCCAGCAATAGGCCATGACGTCGTCCATGGTGCGATAGTCGTGATGCTCCACATCCATGCGGAAGCCGTCGATCATGTCGATGGCCCAGCGCTCCGGCAGGCGATGGCGCAGGGCCACCCGCTGAAAGGCCGCAAAGGTCGGGTCCGACATCGGTTCGCCCGTCATGGCGCGGCGCGTCATGTCGTACAGCCGCTCCAGCCGCCGCTTCTGCTCATCGACCGTCAGCTCCTCGTGGCCAAAGCCATGGTCCTGACCGTCGATTTCGTCGTCGCAGGCCCGGCACCAGGCATAAAGCAGCCACGCGTCCTCGCGCACCTCCGGCTCGAACAGCCGCGAGGCGGAGCGGAAGCTCTTGGACCCCTTGACGATCGAGGCCTTGGAGGCGGCGAGGACGGCGTCGGTCATGCGATGGCTTTCGCATCCTCCAGCATCAGGCCCGCCGTCGCCTTGGCCGAGCCGACCACGCCGGGGATACCTGCGCCCGGATGAGTGCCGGCCCCGACGACATACAGATTCGGCACCTTGTCATCGCGGTTGTGCGTCCGGAACCAGGCGCTCTGCGTCAGGATCGGCTCCAGCGAGAAGGCCGAACCCAGATGGGCGTGCAGGTCCTCCTTGAAATCGCCGGGCGTATAGATGCGCGTCGTCACCAGATCGCGCCGCAGGTTTGGGATGTAGCGCTCTTCCAGATAGTCGATGATCTTCTCGCGATACTCCGGCCCCTTGACCGACCAGTCGATGTCGGCGGCGCCCAGATGCGGCACGGGCGACAGGACATAGTGGCTGCTCATGCCCTCCGGCGCCATCGACGTATCGGTCGCGCAAGGCGCGTGCAGATACAGGGAAAAGTCCTCCGGCAGTTTCGGCCCGGCGAAGATTTCGCTGATCAGCTCGCGGTAGCGCGCCCCGAAGCAGATGGTGTGATGCGCCAGCTGCGGCTGCGGCGTCTTCAGGCCGAAGTGCAGCACGAACAGCGACATCGAAAACCGCTTGGACTTCAGCGACTTCGCCTTGGCTTTGCCGCGCGGCGTATGGCCCAGCATCTTGTCGTAGGTGTGCACGACATCGGCATTGGACGCGACCATGTCGGCAGGAATGACCTCGCCGCCTTCCAGCCGCACGCCGGTGGCGCGGTCGCCCAGCATCTCGATGCGCTCGACCGGCGCATTCAGGCGGAAGTCGCCGCCCAGGTCCTGGAAGAACTTCACCAGCCCGGCGATCAGCGCTCCCGTGCCGCCCCGCGCGAACCAGACCCCGCCGCGTCGCTCCAGCGCATGGATAAGGGCATAGACGCTTGACGTCTTGAAGGGATCGCCCCCGACCAGCAGCGTGTGAAAGCTGAAGGCCTGGCGCAGATGCGGGTCCTCGATATAGCGCGCCACCATCGCATGGACGCTGTTCCAGCTCTCCAGCCGCGCCAGCTCCGGGGCCGCCTTGATCATGGACCAGAAGGACTGGAATGGCACGGCACCCAGCTTGATATAGCCTTCCTGGTACAGTTCCTCGGAATACTGGTGGAACCTGTTGTAGCCCTCGACGTCCTTGGGATTGAACGCCCCGATCTGACGCTCCATGGCCGCCTGGTCGTCATTGTAATCGAAGGATTTCCCGTCCTCCCAACACAGCCGATAGAAGGGGTCGACCGGCATCAGATCGACATAGTCCTTCAGCTCCGACCCCGTGCCCTCGAACAGTTCCTTCAGGCAGTCCGGATCGGTGATCACGGTCGGACCTGCGTCGAACGTGAAGCCCTTTTCCTTCCAGACGTAGGCCCGGCCGCCCGGCTTGTCGCGCTTTTCGACCAGGGTCGTCTGGATGCCCGCGCGCTGCAAGCGGATGGCCAGGGCGATGCCGCCGAAACCGGCTCCGATCACAACGGCCCGACGTGCGACTTGATCTCTCATGGTCGTGATCCCTGCCCCGACTCGCGAAGCTGCTGCAACGCCTTGCCCACGGGGACAGGCGGTTTTCCCGCAAGCAGGCGCAGCTTGTCGAGCGTGGTGTTGTGCCCTGCGTAGAAGCGCCGCACGAGGCTTTCGGGCAGGCCATAGAAGCGCTGGAAAACGCGCCACCTCTGTTCGGGCTCCGCGGCGCGGAACAGCATGCGATTCAGCAAGCGATAGAAAGTGCGATCCGCCCAGGTCGCTTTCGAGTGCGCTTCCGTCAGCCGACGCAGCCCTTCGGAACTCAGATCATCGCTGGCCGCGACCTTTCTCGCCAGCCTGACCGCGTCCGGCAGGGAATAGCCGGTGACGGGATGGAACAGCCCGGCCCACAGCCCGGCCCGCGCCACGCTCGGCTCCTCGGCCCAGAAGGCGTCAATATCGCCGTCCAGGGCGATCGGCAGGACGCCCTCCTCCTCACCCACCACCGCCTCGACGGTCCAGCCGCGCGAGCGGATATAGGCGTCGATCCGCCCGTTCAGCGCCGCACGATCCAGCGTCGGCGTATCGGCATAATAGGTATCCTCTATCATCACCGTCCGGTCGTCGAACGGCAGCAGATAGACGAAGCGATAGGCTCCGTACTGGCGCACGGTCGCATCCATGATCGTCGGGCGGGTCAGGTCGTGGGGCTTGGTCAGGCGCACCGTCCGCCCGACGAAATTCTGCCAGCCCAGGTCCAGCGACCGCGTCGGCCTGGGCCCGCGCGCATCGATGACGCCTCGCGCCGTCAGTCGCCTCTGGTCCGACAGCGTCACCCCCGTCGTTTCGACCACCACCGCCTCCCCGGCGATCAGCCGCTCCGCCAGCAGCGGAGCAAGGGCCTCATGCAGCCGCTCGGACGTCATGCTGTTGTACGGCGTCTCCAGCACGCGCGACCGCGCTGGAAAATAGACCTCATGCCCTTCAGACCAGCGGTGCGCCACGGCGGGGGCCAGCCAGGCGCGGTCTTCGTCGTCCAGATCGCTGTCGAAAAAGGACCAGGTGTGGTTGCCCCCGATCCGGCCGTCCCGCTCGATGACGGCGACGCGCAGGTCCGGCCGGTCCAGCGCCAGCCGCCAGGCGATCATCCCCGCCGCCAGGCCGCCGCCGACCAGGATCAGATCATAGTCATCGGCGGCATCACCCATCCAGTCGCTCTAGCACGTCATGCGGGGCGATAAAGCGTCAGGGCTTCTTCTCGACCGTCAGGGCATAGCTGCCGGTCTGGCCCTGGGCGAACGACCCGGCGCGGATTTCATAGGTGCCGTCCGCGGGAGCCTTCCATTCCAGCTTGGCATGGGTGTCCGACAGACTGTCGTCGTCCGACCCCAGGACCTCGAACTCGCCGTCCTCCTGATCGCGCCCGACGAAGACGACGCTGTCGAACTCGTTGGAGACCATGGTCAGGACCAGTTCCTCGTCCTCCTTCAGCGTCACGCGATAGGCGTCGTAGAAGCTGTTGTCGGCAGCGGTGGCGTCGGTCTCGGTCAGGGTGCCGCGCGCGGTCGAGCCGACCAGCAGGCTGCCCGGCTTGGGCTGCGGGCCCCGGTCGATCAGCTCCAGCGAGTACAGCCCCTTTCCTTCCGAACCCAGTGGCGAGGCCCGCACGACGTAGGTGCCGTCCTCCGGTATGGCGAAGTCCAAACGCGAATCGGTGCCCTCGCTCAGGCCGTCGTCATCGGACCCCAGCATGGCGAAGTCACCCTCCGCCTTGCCAATCTGCAGATAGGTGTCGAAATCGCCCGAGCGCATGATCGCGCGGATGCGCTGGCCCTCGCTAGCGGTGAAGCTGTAGGCCTCGAAGTGACGACCGTCGCCGTCCTCATTGTCGGTTTCGCCGATCTCGCCCTGGACCGTGGCCCCGAAGGCCAGCGGCTGGGGCGGCCGGTCCGGCTCGATCTCGGAGAGCTTCAGGGTGTAGTCACCCGTCGCGTCAGAGAAACCGCGCGCCTGGATTAAATAGGAACCTGTCCTCGGAAGGGTGAAGTTGATCCGGGCGTTCAAGCCTTCCGGACCGCCGTCGTCGTCGCTGGCCAGGCTGGTCTCGGCATCGTCGAACAATTCCAGATAACTGTCGAAATCCGACGCCGTCATGTCGATGCGGATCCGCTGTCCTTCGCGGCCCTCGAACCGATAGCGGTCGGCGGCATAGCCGTCGGCACTGCGCCCGTCGCTCTCGCTCAGTTCGCCCTCGACCGTGTCGCCAATGGCAATGGCGGTCGCCGCGATGGGGGCCGGCCCCTCGGACAGGCTGAGCTTGTAGTCGCCTGCACCACTGTCGGACAGCGAAGTCGCCCGCACGACATAGGAGCCTGCCTCCGGAGCCGTAAAGATCAGCCGGGAATTCAGCTCAATGTCCGGCCCGTCGTCGTTCATGGCCAGTTCGGTGAAGACCTCGCCTTCCATCCGTCCCACCCGGACCACGGGGTCGAAGGCGTCCGAGACCAGATCGAAGGTGAACCGCTGACCCGCCTCGGCGGTAAAGACATAGGCGTCATAGTGCCCGCCCTCATCCGTTTCCGCATCGTCATCGGCCAGGGTGCCATCCCGCGTCTGGCCCAGCGCGATCGTGCCCGGCTCCGGCACCGGCGCAGCCGGGGGTCGCTCCGTCAGCGTCAGGGTGTAGTCGCCCCCCTCCAGCCCGGACAGCGTGCGGGCATGCAGCAGATAGTCGCCATCCTTCGGCGCCGTGAACCGCAGTCGCGCATCCGTACCGTCGCCCAGGCCGTCGTCGTCAGTCGCCAGCGCCTCGTCCAGACCGTCCTCATAGACCGCCAGATAGGCGTCGAAGGCCTCGGCCCGCAGGGTGAACTCCAACCGCTGGCCCGCCGTCGCCCGGAAGCGATAGACATCGTAGCGATAGTCGTCCTCGACCCCCACGGCATCGTCGGCGGTCAGGGCCCCCTGGACCTCGCTGCCGACGTCCAGCGTCGCGACCGGCGGCGCGTCCGCCGATTGCGCCAGGGCCGGAACTGCGCTGAACAGCGCCAGAGCGCTGACGGCGGCGAGAATGGTCTGACGGCGCATGCAAATCCCTCGTGAAGTCGCGCCGATCATAGACGCCGAACCGGCCTGTCTGTAAATCGCTGGCACCGCACGATTCCTGACTCCGGAGCCGAAACCATGACGGCCGAACCCGCTCGCGCCTCCCTGATCGACGGCAAGGCCTTCGCCGCCGGCCTGGTGGAGCGCGTCGCCGCCGCCTCGGCCCGATTGGAGGCTGCCCACGCCACCAAGCCCGGCCTGGCCGTCGTCATCGTGGGCGACGACCCGGCCAGCCAGATCTACGTCCGCAACAAGGGCGAGACGACCCTGCGCGCTGGCATGCGCTCCGAAACGCATCGGATGTCCGAGACCACCGGTCAGCATGAGCTGCTGGCCCTGATTGCCACGCTGAACGCCGACCCCGGCATCCATGGCATTCTGGTCCAGCTGCCCCTGCCCGCCCATATCGACAGCGCCGCCGTGCTGGGAGCCATCGATCCAGACAAGGACGTCGATGGCTTTCACGTCGTCAATGCCGGGCGGCTGGCCGTCGGACTGCCGGGTCTGGTGCCGTGCACGCCGCTGGGATGCCTGATGCTGCTGAAGGCGGAGTTGGGCGATCTGTCGGGTCTGAACGCCGTCATCGTCGGCCGCTCCAACATCGTCGGCAAGCCGATGGCGCAACTCCTGCTGGGCGAAAGCTGCACCGTCACCATCGCCCATTCGCGCACCCGCGACCTGCCCGCCCTGTGCCGCACAGCCGACATCCTGGTGGCCGCTGTCGGTCGTCCGGAGATGATCAAGGGCGACTGGGTCAAGCCCGGTGCCACCGTCATCGACGTCGGCATCAACCGCGTCCCCTCGCGCGATCCGGACAAGGCGGCCCTGGGCAAGACCCGCGTCGTCGGCGACGTCGCCTTCGATGAGGCCGTCACGGTCGCGGGCCGGATCACCCCCGTGCCCGGCGGCGTGGGCCCCATGACCATCGCCTGCCTGCTGGCCAATACCTATACCGCCGCCTGCCGGAGCGCGGGCGTCACACCGGATGATCTGAGCGCTTGATCGCCGTGACGCGAGTGTCGATAGTCGGCGCATCGCTTGCCCGGAGACATCGATGATCCGCCCTCATCCTCGCCTGGTGGCCCTCGCCGCCGTCGTCGCCCTGGCCCCCGCCGCAGCCGGTTGCGGGATCAACGCCATCCCGACCAAGGAAGAGAATGCCAAGCGCGCCTGGGCCGACGTCCAGTCCGCCTATCAGCGCCGCGCCGACCTGGTTCCCAATCTGGTCGCCACGGTGCAAGGTGCAGCCATTCAGGAACGCACCACCCTGACCCAGGTGATCGAGGCCCGCGCCCGCGCCACCGGCGTGACGGTCAGCCCCGATACCCTCAGCGACCCCGCCGCCTTCCAGCAGTTCCAGGCCGCCCACGGTCAGCTGTCACAGGCCCTGTCGCGCCTGCTGCTGGTGGTCGAGGCCTATCCCCAGCTTCAGTCCAACCAGAACTTCCTGGTGCTGCAGAGCCAGCTCGAGGGCACCGAGAACCGCATCAACGTCGCGCGCGGCGACTACAATGCGGCGGTTCAGGACTACAACACCACCCTGCGGACCTTCCCGACGGTGATCTGGGCCAAGACGGTCCATGGCGGCTCCCAGCCCATGCAGCCCTTCACCGCCACCGAAGCCGCCCAGACGGCCCCCACCGTCAACTTCGATGCCCTGAACCCTGCCGGCGCGGCACCGCCCGGCGGCTCCGCTCCCGCGACCACGCCCGGCTCGGCCCCGCCCGCCCAGTGATCGCCACCTCCGTGTCCAAGGCTCTGGCTTCATTGCGATGGTGTCGTCCGCTGGCCGTTGCTGGCCTGCTGTGCCTCGCCGGCCTGACGCCTGCACTGGCGCAGGCACCGCTGACCTTTCCACCGCTGGATGGCCGCGTCGTCGATGGCGCACGCCTGCTGTCGCCCGCCAAGGAGCAGGAAATCACGGCGAAGCTGGAGGCGTTGGAGCGCGACACCACCGATCAGGTCGTCGTCGTTACCGTTCCCAGCCTTCAGGGCCACGAGATCGAGGACTACGGCTATCAACTGGGTCGCGCCTGGGGCATCGGCCGTGAGGACAAGGACAACGGCGTCCTGCTGCTGATCGCGCCGGACGAGAAGAAGGTCCGCATCGAGGTCGGCTATGGCCTCGAACCCGTCCTGACCGACGCCATGTCGGCCCTGATCATCCAGAACGCCATCCTGCCGTCGTTCCGCCAGGGCTACTATGAGCGCGGCATCACCCAGGGCGTCGACGCCATCGACGACCAGCTGCGTCTGGACCCGACCGAGGCGCGCGCGATCGCCGAGGCTGCGGATCGACCCGAGGCGCGGCTACCCATTGCGGTCGCGATCATCGTCGCCCTAGTCTTCGCCTTTCTCGTACTCGCTCTCATCAGCAGTGCAGGGCGTGGACGCCGGCGGCGCGGCGGCAACGGCCTGTCGCCCATCCTGATCTGGGCTGCGTCGGAAGCGCTCAGCAGCCGCGGACGCAGCAGCGGCGGATTCGGCGGCGGATTCGGCGGATTCAGCGGCGGGGGCGGCAGTTTCGGTGGTGGCGGGGCGTCGGGCGGATGGTGATCAAGCTGGCTCCCGACACCTACGAGCGCATCGCCACGGCCATCGCGGAGGCCGAGACGCGCACGTCCGGCGAAATCTTCTGCGTCATGGCGCGACAGGTCTCGTCCTATCGCGACGTATCGCTGGGTTGGGCCGCAGCTGCGGCCCTGATCCTGCCCCTGGCCCTGATCCCTCTTGGCATGGACCCCAGCTGGGTGCCGGGACTGGCGGACGCCTGGCAGGCGGGCCATCTGGCCTTCACCGACGTCGCAGTGGCCCAGAACCTGTCGGCCTATGCCCTGATCCAGGCCGCCACCTTCATCGTCGTCTTCCTGCTGACGTCGATCCAGCCCATACGGCGCTGGGTGACGCCCCGTCAGGTGCGTCAGGCGCGGGTGCGCAAGGCCGCCTTGCAACAGTTCCTGGCCCACGGCCTGCACGTCACCGAGGCCCGGACCGGCGTCCTGCTGTTCGCCTGCGCGGCCGATCGTCAGGTCGAGGTCATCGCCGACAAGGGCATCCACAGCCAGGTCGAGCCCGAGATTTGGGCCGACGCCGCCCAGGCGCTGGCGCAGGGCCTGAAGGCCGGCGACCCCGTCGATGGCTTCCAGACGGCCATCGGCCTGTGCGGCGATGTGCTGGCCCGACATTTCCCGCCCCGGCCGCTGAACCGCAATGAGATCGCCGACAAGCTGGTCGTGATGTGACGCATCTGTCCGGGCGTCGCTTTGGCGTCGCAATCGGTGGCCATAGACCCTATCCGTTCGATCGAGCCGCTAACGGACCCGTATGCCCCGCCTGCTGACATACAATGTGCATCGCTGCGTCGGCACGGACCGGCGGCTGGACGTCGCCCGCGTCGCCGCCGTCATCGCCGAGCAGGAGCCGGACATCGTCTGCCTGCAGGAACTGGACGTCGGCCGCGCCCGCACCGGCCATGTCGATCAGGCCGAAGCCATCGCGCGCGATCTGGCGATGACCTTCCATTTCAACGCCGCCATGCGCATCGAGGCGGAGGAATATGGCGACGCCATCCTGACCCTTCGCCCAGAGCGGCTGATCAAGTCGGGTGCCCTGCCCACGATCCGTGGCGTACCGGGTCTGGAGCCGCGCGGGGCCTTGTGGGCCGCGATCGATTTTGATGGCGTCACGCTGAACGTCATCAACACCCACCTCGGGCTCGTGCCCCGCGAACAGCGCCTCCAGGCCGTCGCCCTGGTCGGCGCGGGATGGGCCGGCCATCCGGAGTGCAAGGGCCCGACCATCCTGACCGGAGACTTCAACGCCACCTCCATGACCCGGCCCTACAAGACCCTGGCCCGTCACCTCGCGGATGCCCAGCGTCTGCTGGGGCTGAAGCCTTCGGTGAAGACCTTTCCCTCGACCTTTCCGACCATCCGCATCGACCATGCCTTCGTCACGCCGGACATCGTGCCGACGCGCATCTGGGCCCCACGATCGCCGCTGGCGCGCGCGGCCTCGGATCACCTGCCGCTGGTGATGGATTTCGAGATCAGGCCGACTGCAGCGGCAGACGCCGGCGCGAACGGATCCGCCGCCGCCACGGCCTGAAGGCATCGGCGGTCGAGGTCGGGTCGCCCAGCTGAAACTCGGCGATCAGCCGCTCGATGTTGGACGGTGCCGTAGCGCCCAGCACCTTCATCCGCCCGGTGTCGAACCGCAGCACCGCCTCGCCCACAGACTGGCTCAGGGCCTCGGCGGCGGCAAAGGCGTCGGTGTCCACGCCGATCCAGTGGCCCAGGGTTCGGTGCCGGAACCGGGCAATGGCGGCCCGCCCCTCCTCCGTGCCCGGCTGGGCCGCGATGTCGCATTCGGTATCGAACCCCAGCGACCGGTTGTTCAGATTGGTCGAGCCGATCCTCAGGATGTCGTCGTCATAGATCGACACCTTGGCATGGACGATGATCCGCTCATCCCCCCTGGTCCACGGCGTGAAGGCAAAGAAGCGGTTGTGCCGGTCCGCCTGCTCCAGCCGGTACAGTACCTCCGACCGGGCCGTGTCCATTGTCATGCGGTCGAACCAGCTGGGGCTGGTGCCGGTCGAGACCAGCACGATCTCCGGCCCGTCCCATTCCTCCAGCCGTTCGGCGAGGGCCGCAGCGATCACGGGCGAGGTGAAATACTGGTTCTCCAGATAGATCAGCCGCCTGGCCTTCCTGATCAGGTCCAGATGAAGCGCCTCGTTCTCGCGCACCTCGACCTTGGAATGCCAGCGCGGCTCGGTCCGGGCGATGGCCACGGGCGTGTCGCGCATGTCCGGCTCCACCTCGTCCGGCCAGGGATCGTTGTCCGTCACATCCGGCAGCGTCTTTTCCCAGGTCGACTTGAACCAGCGATGCCGCGCCAGGTCGCCCAGCGCCCTGGCCGCCGGCCCATCCATCACCGCCATGACCTCGTGCCGCGGCGAGCAGATCACACCCGACGGCTGGCAACGGCGCGGATCGCCATCCAGATGCTCGGACGTGTCCCAGCGGTCCGTGGCGATATCGCCACCCCCGACGAAGGCCACGGCATCGTCGATGATCACCACCTTCTGGTGATGGCAGGCCCCCGGAATGCCCGGATCGAGCCGGAACTCCACCATCCGCTTGCGAAACCAGCGTTGCGACTTGTGCGGATAGAAGCCCTGCGACGCTGCGATCAGCAGCGGCGACTTCCAGATCAGCATCCGCACATCCAGCTCGGGCCGCGATCGCACAAGCCTGCGCAGCTGATGGCCGATCTGGGCCTGATGGTCGTGATGATGGCTTTCAGGGTCCAGGCGCGTACGCGGATCGAACTGCCAGCCCAGGATGACGATCGACTTCTGCGCCTTGGCGATCGAAGACCGCAGCGCTTCGAAATAGGCGTCGTTCTCCATCAGCACGGCCAGCCGTCCGGCGGTTTCGACCCGCCAGCAGTTCCGTCCGGGCTCGAAGGCCTGATCGTCCGCATCCGTCATGCCGCGACCCTAGCGCAAAAGCGTGACGGCTGGTCCAGTCGAATGCTGAAGCTGCCACCCTTTCGACATGGATTGCCCAACCGACGCTTTGCGAGCATACTGTCTCCGTCATTCTGACAGGGGACGTCGCCGATGCAGGCGCTGATCGAGTTGATCGCGGGGTTTGTCGCCATGCTGGTGGCCGTCGCCCTGTCGCAATTCGGGATGAACGTCGATGTGCCAAACAAGCCGGAACGCGAAATCCGCCGCGTCCAGGACTGCGGCGATCAACGGGCTGCATCTGTCATCGCGGTCGCCGAAAGCCGTCAGCAAAGCTGCTAGCCCGGCCCTCCGGATCGCGGCGCCACGCGGGCCATCGCACGAAACGGTTCATGGTTGTGTTTGGCCACGTTGAAGGCCATGCAGCCGGAATGCGAGATCATCTTCTGCAACCGTTCGACGCTGCAAAGCCATGACCATGGATCGGCCGACATCAGCGTCGAAGACCGAAGCCCTGCCTTCGTTGCGCGACAGCCTTGATGCCCATGGCTTGCTGGCCAAGAAGAGTTTCGGGCAGCATTTCCTGCTGGACCTGAATGTGACGCGCAAGATCGTGCGCCTGGCCGGGCCGTTCGACGGGCGAGCGGTCATAGAGGTGGGGCCAGGCCCGGGCGGGCTTACGCGGGCGCTGCTGGAAAGCGATGCGGGCTCGGTCGTACTGGTCGAGAAGGACCCGCGATTCCTGCCGCTGCTAGGCGAGCTGGATGATGGCACCGGACGGCTGCGCATCGTCGAGGGCGATGCGCTGAAAGTGCGCGAGGCCGATCTGGTCGAAGGCCCGACGCATCTGGTGTCCAACCTGCCCTACAATGTCGGGACGCCCCTGCTGATCAAATGGCTGACGGGACCGTGGACGCCGCACGCCCTGACCCTGATGTTTCAGAAGGAGGTCGCCGAACGGATCGTGGCCGCGCCGGGCGACGACGCCTATGGCCGTCTGGCCGTGATTTCGCAGGCCGTCGCGGATGCACGGCTGGTGATGCACCTGCCCGCCGCCGCCTTTACCCCGCCGCCCAAGGTCGCCTCCGCCGTCGTGCATCTGATCCCCCGCCCCGACCGGCCCGCTGCGGAGACGCTCAAGCGTCTTGAGCGCGTCACCGCCGCCGCCTTCGGTCAGCGTCGCAAGATGCTGCGCTCCAGCCTGAAAACTCTGGGCGGCGCGGCCCTGTGCGAGGCTGCGGGCATCAGCCCGGAAGACCGGGCCGAGGTCATCGACCTGGCAGGGTTTCTACGGCTGGCCGCCGCGATCAAATAAACGCCAGCAAAAAGGGCCGCCCCCCGAGGAGCGGCCCTTACATTGTCAGCCAATCGAGGCTTGTCGTCAGGCGAAAGACCCCGCCAGAGGGGAGGTCAGGCTCAGACGGCTTGCCGCGTGCGGCGTGAGACAATGAGACATTCGACCACCTCCTTTCAATGTTGAACACTGACAGGAATGTAGCGATCGCTCACCGAGCTACAAGCCCCTAGACCGCTTCCTTCAGCAGCCCGTCGCGATAGCTCCCGACCCACAGGTTCCGCGCCCGGCGGCTACGCTCGGCGTGATAGATGTGGGCCAGCTCGGCATAGGAGCGGTCGAAGTCGTCGTTGACGAAGACATAGTCGAACTGATCGCAGTGCTCGATCTCGCCCTTGGCGTTGGCGATGCGGCGCTCGATGACGTCGTCGGCGTCCTGGGAGCGGGTGACCAGCCGGCGGCGCAGCTCTTCCAGGCTGGGCGGCAGGATGAAGACGCGTACGGCATCCTCCGGGCATTTCTCGGCGATGTCGCGGGCCCCCTGCCAGTCGATGTCGAACAGGACATCGCGCCCCTCGGACAGGGCCTTGTCGATGGGCGCACGGGGTGAGCCGTAGCGGGCCCCGTGGACGTCGGCCCATTCCAGAAAGGCGTCGGCGTCGATCAGGCGCTGGAATTCGGCATCGTCGACGAAATGATAGTCGCGGTCGGCCACCTCGCCCGGGCGGATGGCGCGGGTGGTCATGGACACCGACAGCTCCAGACCGCCGTGATCGGCCATCAGGCGGCGACACAGCGAGGTCTTGCCCGCGCCCGAGGGGCTGGCGACGATCAGGAGGACACCCCGGCGGGGCGTGCGTTCATTCGACATTCGAAACCTTGGGGCGGACGACTCTGCGACTGGGCGTCGTCCTAGTCCAAACGCGCCTCATTGGACAGGCTGTGGTGCCATTTGCGGCGTCGGCTGCTGGGGCACGCGGATCACTTGGGCTCCGGGCGGCACCACGACGCCGGGGGGCAGATCCTGGGCAGGATCGGTGGTCCCGGCGGGAACAGCCGGGGCTTCGGGCGGCAGACCGGCCTTGCGGCGTTCGATCTCGCGCCAGCGCGCCACATTGGCCAGATGTTCCTGATAGGTGCGGGCGAAGGCGTGACCGCCCGAGCCATCGGCGACGAAGAACAGGTCCTCGGTCCGCAGGGGGTTCAGCACGGCGGCGATGGAGGCCTCGCCCGGATTGGCGATGGGCGTCGGCGGCAGGCCATCGATCCGGTAGGTGTTCCAGGGATTGGCGGCTTCAAGTTCCGACTGGCGGATGCCGCGACCCAGGGGGCGACCCTTGGTGATGCCATAGATGATGGTCGGATCGCTCTCCAGCCGCATCCCCAGACGCAGACGATTGGTGAAGACCCCGGCGACGCGCGGCCGCTCGGCGGCGACGGCGGTCTCCTTCTCCACGATCGAGGCCAGGATGATGGCCTCTTCCAGGGTGCGGACAACCGTGGCGGGGCTACGCTGGGCCCACAGTCGGGCCGCGGCCTCGTCATGGGCGCGGCGCATGCGGGCCAGCACCGAGGCGCGCGTCTCGCCGCGCGCGATCTCATAGGTCTCGGGCCAGAGGGTGCCCTCCTCCGGAACTTCCTCGACCTCGCCGACCAGCACCGGCTCCTTCATCAGGATGTCCACCGCCTGGGCCGAGGACCAGCCTTCGGGCAGGGTGACGAAGTGGCGGACGACCTTGCCGTCGACCAGCAGGGCGATAACCGCGTTCAGGGACGCGCCGCTGGGGACCTCATACTCCCCCGCCCGCAGGCGGCGGGCCGAGCCGTTCAGGGCGACGGCGGCCTTGAACAGGTCTGTCGAGCGGATCACGCCCTCGGCCTTCAGCTGGGCCGCGATGGCATTGACCCCGGAGCCGCTGGACAGGGTCACGATGGTGGTTTCGCCGGACCGGGCCGAGGGACCGGGCGCATACAGCACGGCCCATAGCGCGATCAGAGCCGCAATGACGAAGAAGCCGAAGGTGCCGGCCGCTGCCAACAGGGCGGTCCTGCGCCCCGATCCTCGCTCGACCGACCGTCCGAACACCTAGTCGACCTTCCTGAAGATGACCGAGGCATTGGTGCCGCCGAAGCCGAAACTGTTGGACATGGCCACATCGATCTTCATCGGCTTGCCCTTGTGCGGGACCAGGTCGATCGGCGTCTCCATTTCCGGATTGTCCAGATTGATGGTCGGCGGCGCGATCTGGTCGCGGATGGCCAGCACGCTGAAGATCGATTCGATCGCGCCCGCGGCCCCCAGCAGGTGGCCGGTCATGGACTTGGTGGAGGAGACGGCCAGATTCCTGGCATGGTCGCCGACCAGGCCCTCGATGGCCTTCAGCTCGATCCAGTCAGCCATGGTCGAGGTGCCATGGGCGTTGACGTAGTCCAGGTCCGACGGCTGCAGCCCGGCCCGCTTCAGCGCCGCCTTCATGGCACGCAGGCCACCCTCGCCATCCTCGGACGGGGCGGTGATATGATAGGCGTCGCCGCTCATGCCGTAGCCGACAACCTCGGCATAAATCTTGGCCCCGCGGGCCTTGGCGTGTTCGTATTCCTCCAGGACCATGATCCCGGCGCCCTCGCCCATGACGAAGCCGGCGTGGTCCTTGTCATAGGGACGGCTGGCCTTCTCGGGCGTGTCGTTGAAGGCGGTGCACAGCGCCTTGCAGGCCAGGAAGCCCGCGATGCCGATGGGGACGATGGAGCTTTCGGCCCCGCCCGCGACCATGACGTCGGCATCGTCCAGAGCGATCATGCGCGCTGCGTCCCCGATGGCGTGGGCACCCGTCGCGCAGGCGGTGACGACGGAATGATTCGGGCCCTTGAGGCCGTGGCGAATCGAGATCTGGCCGCTGGTCAGGTTGATCAGGGCCGAAGGGATGAAGAAGGGGCTGACCCGGCGCGGGCCCTGTTCCTTCAGGATGATGGCCGTGTCGGCGATGGGGCCCAGGCCGCCGATGCCGGAGCCGACCATGACGCCGGTGCGTTCGCGGTCCTCGTCGCTCTCGGGCTTCCAGTTGGCATCGGCCAGGGCTTCGTCGGCGGCGGCGATGGCATAGACGATGAAGTCATCGACGCGCTTGCGATCCTTGGGCGACATGATCTTTTCGTGATCGAAGACGCCGGGTTCGCCGGGCACACCCCCGCCCCGCCCATCTACCGATGGAATCTCGCCCGCGATGGTGCAGCCATAGCCTTCGGTATCGAAGTTGGTGATCGGACCGATGCCCGAGCGCCCTTCCACGATGCCCTTCCAGTTGTGCTCCACCCCCCAGCCCAGCGGGGTGAGAAGGCCGAGGCCGGTGACGACGACGCGACGCATGCGTGGCGACTCCTTACAGATTCCAAGCCTTGAAACAGTAATGGCCGCCGGACGCCCCCGCTAGGGGGACGTCACGGCGGCCATCGATGCCGTGCGAAAAAGAGGAGGCGATCAGCCGGCCAGCTTCTCGTCGATGAACTTCACGGCGTCGCCGACCGTCTGGATGTGCTCGGCGGCGTCGTCGGGGATTTCGATGTCGAATTGTTCTTCGAAGGCCATGACCAGTTCGACGTTGTCGAGCGAGTCAGCGCCCAGGTCGTCGATGAAGCTGGCCTTTTCGGTGACCTTGTCCGGATCGGCGTCCAGGTGGTCGATGACGATCTTGCGGACGCGTTCCAGGGTGTCGGACATGGGTGTCTCTGCTTTTGGGGCCACCGAAGCGGCTGTTGTCTCAAATCCTGCCGTAAGACGGCGGGGGCGGCGACGCAAGCCTTCAACGAGGGATCGCGCCAACCGGTCTGCGGGGTTTAGCACAGTCGGGACGGGTGGAAATACCCCTCGTCGGCCCTAGACCATCGCCATGCCGCCGTTCACGTGCAGGGTCTGGCCAGTGACATAGGCGGCCTCGTCGGACGACAGATAGACGGCGGCAGCGGCAATCTCGTCGCCGGTGCCCAGGCGGCCGGTGGGGATGTTCTTCAGGATGGTCTCGCGCTGGGCGTCGTTCAGGACATCGGTCATGGGCGAGGCGATGAAGCCCGGCGCAATGCAGTTGACGGTGATGCCCCTGGAGCCCACTTCCTGGGCCAGAGATTTCGAGAAACCGATCATGCCGGCCTTTGACGCGGCATAGTTGGTCTGGCCGGGGTTGCCGGTGACGCCGACCACCGAGGTGATGCCGATGATCCGCCCCGAGCGGCGCTTCATCATCCCCTTCATGGCGGCGCGCGACAGGCGGAAATAGCTTTCGAGATTGACCTTGATGACGTCGGCGAAGTCCTCGTCCTTCATCCGCATCAGCAGGCCGTCCTTGGTGATGCCCGCATTGGCGACCAAGATGTCGAGCGGGGTACCCGCGGCCTCTTCGGCGCGGGCGATCAGGCCGTCTACGGAGGCGGGGTCGGACAGGTTGGCGGCGGCGGCGAAGGCGCGCTCGCCCAGGTCCTGGGCCAGATCCTGAAGCACAGCCTCGCGGGTGCCGGACAGGACGACGGTGGCGCCTTGCGCATGCAGGGCCCGGGCGATGGCCCCGCCGATACCGCCGGTCGCGCCGGTGACGAGGGCGGTCTTATTGGAAAGATCGAACATCTGTTTCTCCTTCCTTCTCCCCTTGCGGGAGAAGGTGCCCCGGAGGGGCGGATGAGGGGTCGCGCGAACGCCTCGGGTTGTTGTTCGAAGGATCACCACCAAAAAACCGGTGCGACCCCTCATCCGTCAGGCTGCGCCTGCCACCTTCTCCCGCATGGGGAGAAGGAAAGTCAAAAACTCTTCGCGAACGCTTCCAGGTCTTCGGGCGTATTCAGGGCCACGCTCTCGCTGTTCGGCGCGATGCGTTTGGCCATGCCGGTCAGGACCTTGCCCGAGCCGATCTCGGCGAAGCGGGTGACGCCGCCGCCATTTCCGCTTTCTTGGCCGGCCATCCATTCCATCGACTCGCGCCAGCGGACGCGGCCGGTGACCTGTTCGACCAGCAGGCGACGGATGACCTCGGGGTCGGTTTCCGTGCGGGCGGTGACATTGGCGACGACGGGGACGACCGGCGCGATCAGGCGGGCATCAGCCAGGGCCTCGGCCATTTCGTCGGCGGCGGGCTGCATCAGCGGGCAGTGGAAGGGGGCCGAAACGTTCAGGGGAATGGCTCGCGCGCCCAGCTCCTTGGCCTTTTCGATGGCGCGATCGACGGCGGCCTTGTCGCCGGAGATGACGATGTTGCCGGCGTTGTTGTCATTGGCGACGACGCAGACCCCGACCTC
>NZ_JAEMRO010000037.1 GCF_016463295.1 Brevundimonas sp. | reverse complement strand
ACATGACCTGTTTCCAGTCGCGGGCGTCGATGTCGTCGTCCACGACGATGACCCATTTGGTGTACATGAACTGGCGCAGATAGCTCCAGACGCCCAGCATCACCCGCTTGGCGTGGCCGGGATAGGCCTTCTTCATCGACACCACGGCGATGCGGTAGGAACAGCCCTCGGGCGGCAGCCAGAAGTCGGTGATCTCCGGAAACTGCGCCCGCAGCAGCGGAATGAAGACTTCGTTCAGCGCCTCGCCGAGCACGCTGGGCTCGTCCGGCGGACGGCCGGTGAAGGTGGTCAGATAGATGGGGTCACGGCGCATGGTGATGGCCGTCACCTGGAAGACCGGGAAGGTCTCGACCGAGTTGTAGTAGCCGGTGTGGTCGCCGTAGGGGCCCTCGGGCGCATGCTCGTCCAGCAGGACGTGCCCTTCCAGCACGATCTCGGCATTGGCCGGGACCATGAGGGGCACGGTTTTGCAGGGCACCAGCTCGGCCTTCTGGCCGCGCAATAGGCCCGCGAACTGATATTCGGACAGGGTGTCCGGGACCGGCGTCACGGCCGCCAGTATGGTGCCCGGATCGGCCCCCAGAACGACGGCGCAGGGCAGGGGCTCGCGCTTTCCGGCCTTCTTGTGCCGGGCGTAGTGCTGGGCCCCGCCGCGATGGGCCAGCCAGCGCATGACGGCCTTGTCCTTGCCGAGCACCTGCATGCGATAGATGCCCAGGTTGAAGTCGTCCTCGCGGTCGTCGCTGGGTCCCTTGGTGACGACGAGGCCCCAGGTGATCAGGGGCGCCGGCTCACCGGGCCAGCAGCCCTGGACGGGCAGGGCCGTCAGATCGATCTGATCGCCCTTCAGCACGACCTCCTGCACCGGAGCCTTCTTCACCACCTTGGGCCGCATCGACATGACGGTCTGGGCCAGCGGCAGCATCTGGACCGCATCCGACAGACCGCGCGGCGGCGTCGGATTGCGCAGGAAGGCCAGCAGTTCGCCGACCTCGCGCAGTTCTGCGGCGGTGGTGCGGACCTTCTTCTCCATGGTCACGCCCATGGCCACCCGCTTCACCGTGCCGAACAGATTGGCCAGGCAGGGGATCGGACTGATCGAACCGTCCGGCATGACCGGCTTTTCAAACAGCACCGCCGGTCCGCCGTTGCGCAGCAGCCGGGTCTGGATTTCGGTCATCTCCAGATGTGTCGAGACCGGCTCGGTCACGCGGACGAGCTCGCCCTCAGCTTCCAGCATGGTCATGAAGTCGCGCAGGGATTTATAGGCCATGCCGGTGGATTAGGCGGACACGGGCGTCCTGTCACGTGATGGCAGGCTGCGGTCGATCGCCACGACCACCAGTCCGACAATCAGGAAGAACATCAGCAGGCCTGCGAAATAACCAGCGGTGCGGGCCAACCCCAGTTCACTGACATCGACGAACCAGTAGGGCCACCAGTCGGTGGCAAATCCGTGAATCAGGGTCCAGCCGCCATAGGCCAGGGGAAACAGCAGCCACCGTGCCGGATCACGCCATGTCAGCTGCCCGCGAGGAACGAAGACCAGCCAGTCGATCAGCATGGCGCCGGGCATGACGTAGTGCAGCAGTATGTTGACGACATAGGCCCAGCCCTGCGGGTTCCAGGTGGCATGCAGCAGGAAATGATACACCAGCCCGACGACCACCGCGTACATGGTCACCGCCGCCCGCGCGCCGGGTGTCGCCATCGCCCGTCCCGCGCCGGTGCGGCCCGCGATCACCGGCAGCAACATGGCCAGCATCACCAGCACATTGGTCAGGATGGTGAAGAAGCTGAAGAAGTTCAGGGTCAGGGCGGCGATGCGGCCCGGGTCCGTCCCGATCATCAAACCATACTGAAGACCCAGCGCGAACAGGCCGACCAGGGCGAACACGCCGCGCCAGAGCGTCTTCACGACACCATCATCCCGACGCAGAGGCCCAGCCCCACGACGATGCCGAGGGCCGCACCGATCTTCAGGGCTGTCGTATCGCCCCGAGCGTCACGCCACCCGGCCTTGAAGCCCGACCAGAACAGCGCCCGTTTCCCGAACATCGTCAGTACGCCCGCGTGTCTGACGTCAGCGCCCAAAGCGGCAGGTGCAGGGCCTTGATGGCGGTTCCGACGTGCAGACTGTCCAGATGGGCACGACCGGCCTCGATGCGCCGCTGCTCTTCGGGGCTCAGGTCCATCAGCCGGGCCAGCGCCTCGACACTCAGACCACGCCGCTCGCGCCAGTGCTTCAGCCGGGCCCCGACGGCCGCATCCGCCGGATCGACGGCTGGAAACCCGTGCACAGACCCCATGCGCCTCTCCCTTGAGCCACGCTCCCCAGATTTCATGGAGCGCTGACGTCGCCTTGCCCTATCGGCCCGTCTGCGCGGGCCTGATCACCATTCGTGGTCCCATTCAAACGCCTTGTCCAGCCAGTCGCCAAGGCGGCCATCGGGCCGGGCCAGGGCATGAATGCGATCCATGTCCTCGTCCGTCAGGGTGAAGTCGAAGATGTCGAAGCTCTCCTCGGCGCGGTGCACCTTGGTGGTGCGCGGGATGGCGATCACGTCCTGCTGGATCAGCCAGCGCAGGGTGACCTGGGCCGCCGACTTGCCGTGGCGCTCGCCGATCTCCTTCAGGGTCGGATCGTCCGCGACCTGGCCCTGCGCGAGGGGCGACCAGGCGGTGATGGACGACCCCAGCTCCCGGGCGGTTTCCAGCAGTTTCGTCAGCTTCAGGTAGGGGTGGTATTCGACCTGGTTGGTGACCAACCGGGCCTTCGACAGGTCCTGCGCCTCGCGGAACTGGGCCGAGGGGAAGTTGGACAGGCCGATGTTGCGGGTGAAGCCCTTCTCCTTGGCCTCGTTTAGCGCCACGATCGTCTCGGCAAACGGCGGCGTCGTCTTGGGCCAGTGCAGCAGCAGCAGGTCGGGGGTGAAGCCGAGGCTGGCGGCGGATTCCTCGGCCTGTTTCAGCAGACCCGCATGGTCGAAATGCTCGACCCAGATCTTGGTCGTCAGCCAGATATCCTCGCGTGCGACATGTCCCGCCGCGATCGCATCACGGATGCCGTCGCCGACCGCCGCCTCATTCTTGTAGATCCAGGCCGTATCGATATGGCGGTATCCGATCCTCAGGGCCTCGGCCACCATGCGCCGCGCGTCAGCGGGCTCCAGCTGCCAGGTGCCGAAGCCGAGCAGGGGGATGGTGTTCCCATCGACGGTGATCGTGGCTTGGTCGGTCATGGCGCGCTCCTGTGCAGGGAGCCGTTTAACTAGGACCCGTGGCGGCGGGTTCAACCAGCCAGCCGAAAATCTCGTCCCAAAGGCGCTCCATGCGCGGCCGAAAGGCGCCTTCGTGCCCTATCCGCTTCACGCCATAGTCGGCTGGCGTCCGGACCATGACGTCGGACGGAGCATTCGGATAGGCCTTCAGCATGTCGGCGGCCGTACGTGGCGTCGCGATGGGATCGTCGGGAAAGACCCAGGATCGGATCGGTGCGGTGACGGCCTCGAAATGATGCGGGAGCAGGCGATCGGCCAGCTCGTCGCGGAAATAGGTCGGCTTCAGGCACCAGCGCCGCCAGGTCGTGAACACGCCGCGCGGCAGATCGGCCCCGCTCCACAACCCGCCGCTCCTGACATAGCCGTGCCGCCACAGGCTGAACGGGCCCAGCCCGAACCAGAAGAACAGCTCGATCGGATTGTAGCGGCGGTGATGATGGCCCCAATAGCCGCTACCGACACTCACGAAAGCATGGCGGGCGATGCGGTCGTGGTTGGGCATGAAGCCCATAAAATGGCCGCCGACGCTGTGGCCCACATGCACGATCGGCAGACCCGGCGCGGCCTCGATCAGGGCGTCCAGGGCGGCGGGCATGTCCAGCCGACCCCAGTCGGGATAGTCCATCTGCATGGCTCTCAAGTCATCGGGCCGCGACCCTGCGATGCCTCGAAAGTCATAAGTGAGCACCGCGGCACCCCGACCGGCCAGATGCCGGGCGAACCGTTCGTAAAACCGCTTCGGAAACCCTGTGCCCGAACTGACCAGCACGGCCACCCGTGGAGTTTTAGCCGACACCAGGCGCATGGACAGCGAATAGCCGTCGGCAGCCGCAGCCGTGAAATCACGCAGGATGAGATCGCTCATGATCCAGGTCCGTCTTTATTCGAAACGAACATAGGCGGGTGACGCTACGTCAGGTCAAGAGGGCCTTGGTATCGCGCGCACGGTCAGTTAAAGCCGCCTGACATTTTTCCCGAGACCCGTTCATGACCGACCTTCCCGACCGCCTGTCCGTCGATCCCGACAGCCCGTTCCACGATGCCGATCTGCTGGCCAAGGGCATCGGCGTTCGCTTCAAGGGCGAGGAAAAGACGAATGTCGAGGAATACTGCATCTCCGAAGGCTGGGTCCGCCTGGCCGTCGGCAACCGCGTCGACCGCCGCGGCAAGGCTCTGACAGTTAAGCTGCAAGGGCCGGTCGAGGCTTGGGTCAAGGGCGAAGAGGCCTAGGTCGCGATAGTCGCTTCCCGCGGTACGAGGTGCCCGCTACGGTTCGCTCTGCCTTCTTGAGTCCCCCGGAGCCGTCATGCGCCTGTCCGCCCGCCTTCTCTGCGCCAGTGCGCTTGCTTTTGGTCTGTCCGCCGCTCCGGCCCTGGCGCAAGACGCCCGCACCATCCGCGAGGCAGAGCAGCTGCGCGACCGGGCGCTGGACAGCAATGTCGCCTACGCGCTGGTGTCCGAGCTGACGACGCGGTTCGGCCCGCGCTTGGCGGGTTCGGCCTCGGAACAGGCCTCTGCGCGCTGGGGCGCGGACAAGTTCCGCGAAATGGGCTTCGACAATGTCTCAATCGAACAGTTTCCCCTGGCCCTGTGGACGCGGGGCGAGGCACGGGTGGAGATTGTCGGGCCCTTCGCCCAGCCGCTGAACATCGTCTCCCTGGGCGGATCCATCGCGACCCCGGCAGAAGGCATCGAGGGCGAGGCCGCGATTTTCGAAACCTATCAACAGATGCTGGACCAGCCCGAGGGCGCGCTGACCGGCAAGATTGCCATCGTCCTTCAGGACACGGTCCAGTCCCAGGACGGGCGCGGCTATGGCGCGACCTCGCCCATTCGCGGCGCGGGCCCGACCGAGGCGGCAAAACGCGGGGCCATCGGCTATGTGCTGCGGTCGCTGGGGACGCACGACCATCGGTTTGCCCACACGGGCGCGACGCGGGTGGGCGAGGGGACGATCCCGGCCTTTGCCATGAGCCCGCCGGACGCCGACCAGCTGCGCCGTATCGGGCGGCTGTCGGACGAGCCGCTGCGCATCCGCCTGTTCTCCACCGCCGGTTTCACCGCCGACAGCGTCAGCCAGAATGTGGTGGGCGAAGTGCGCGGCTCCGGTCCGGATGCTGACGAAGTCATCGTCATCGGCGGCCATCTGGACAGCTGGGATCTGGGCACGGGGGCCATAGACGACGGGGCGGGCGTGGCGATCACGGCGGCGGCCCTGAAGCTGATCGAGGATATGCCGCGCAAGCCCCGCCGGACCATCCGCGTCGTCTGGTGGGGATCCGAAGAGGTCAGCCAGCCGCCGCCCGCCCAGGGCCTGGCCGGGGCCCGTCACTATGCCGAGACGCGCCGCGATCAGATGGCGAACCATGTCGCCATTTCCGAAAGCGACTTCGGCGCAGGCCCGATCTACAGCCTGGCCCTGCCCGCAGGCGCAGCGGACACCGATTTCCGGCGCGCGGCGCAAGGCGTGCTGACGCCGCTGGGCGTGCTGTTCGATCCGGCTCCGGCGACGGGCGGCGGACCGGATACCAGCCCGACCGTGGCCCTGGGCGTTCCGGCGTTTCGTCTGAACCAGGACGGTACGGACTATTTCGACACCCATCACACCGCCGACGACGTGCTGGACCGGATCGATCCGGAGGCCATGACCCAGAACGTCGCCGCCTGGGCCGCCTTCCTGTGGCTGCTGGCCAACTCCGACGTCGATTTCCGGGCAGCCGCGGCTGCGCCTGCGCCGTCGAATTAGGGACTCGTCAAACCGCGTTCGGATAGGTCAGGCTGAAAACCTCGGTTCAACCGCTCGAATCAAATGGGGGCACCATGAGCGACTATGATCCCGTCCGGTATCAGGACACCCGCAATGAAGGCGGCCCGCCGCCCAGCACCGGCCTCGCCGTCGGTTCCCTGATCACCGGCATCATTGCCCTGGTGCTGTCGCTGATCCCGTTCATCGGATTCATTTCCTGGATCCTGGCACCAGCCGGGCTGATCATGGGCGTCATCGCGGTCAACAAGCCGGCGGGCAAGGGCCTGGCCATCGGCGGCATCGTCACCTCGGCCATCGCCCTGATCATCTGCGTGCTGTGGGTCGTCGGCATGGGTGCGATCATGGGGTCGGCGGCCGCCAGCGGCGGCTATTGATCCCGAGCCGCATGGCCGAAGCCGTCCGGCGCTGCTAGACAGTCCGCGCCTGCGAGCGTGGCGAAATTGGTAGACGCAACAGACTTAAAATCTGTCGGCTTCGGTCTTGCGGGTTCGACCCCCGCCGCTCGCACCACGGCTCCAAAGCCACCCCAACTCCCGTAGTAGAGGCGGCACCGTAAGCGCTACTCTGGCCTGCCCGTCTCGAAATTGTGCACGAACAGGCCGGAACGGCGGCTGTCATAGGCGTGCTGAGGGCGGCACCGCATGCCTTGTTGCCGACACCAGGCGTTGACGGCTGCCACGGCACGGCTGCCGGTGCGTTCGGGCAGGGCGCTGTTCCGCTGCTCGCTGGCAAAGGTCTGGACCACGCCGTTGCCGGCCACAGCCCAATAGACACAGGTCAAGCCCGTCGCCTGCTGGCAGGCTGTCACGGCTGCATTGGTGGCTTCGGCCTCGCTCCGGTGGCCCGTTGCGATCCAGGCGCGGTTGCGCGGCGGCGGCGCATTGGCGTCACCCGTGTCCTGTGGCCAGGCCCCTGCACCATACAGCTTGAGATCGCGCGGCAGCCGGGGCTGAATGCGCTGACGGCCAGAGCCATAGGTGCCGACGATCTCGCACGGCGTGGGCTGTTCCCGCCGACAGGCGTTCAGGGCCGACTGCCGGGCCTCGTTGCCGTTTCGGCCCCACCCACTGGTCAGATAACCGTTCCAGTCGCGGGCTATGGCCATGTCCGAGTTCTGCCACTCGCCCACGGACACGCAGCCCCCACCCATCGCTTGCTGACACAAGGCCATCACCTTGGGCTCGGCCCCATTGGGACCATCGAAATTACCTTCCATCCAGAGGCCATCCACGTCGGGATGCATGGCGATCGAGGCGTAGGTGTTGATGATGCGCGGCGGCGGTGCGGGAGCCGCCGGCTGGCTGTTCCTCGGTACGCAAATCGGATGGGGTGCGACCCCGTTGCCCGGATTGTGCATGCCGACCATCCTGTCGTTGGGCGTGTCGCCAGGACAGGCGTACTGGGCCTGGGCCGGCGACGTCACCGCGAACAGCCCCAGGGTCGTGCCGATGACCAACAGGATCGCGCGATAGCGGATCAGGATTGCAGTCAGAATACTCACGGCCGTCAAAGCTCCAGCGGCGGGTTGCGGATATCATCGACCAGTTCCCAGCAGGTCGCGGTCGGACGGAACAGGAGGTAGCCTCCGGATCCCGTCTCCTGGACCAGATCGCCCAGGCCGTCGCCCAGATCGCGCGGCGGCGGCGTCAGGTCTTTCTCGAAGATGCCGGGCAGCCAGTCGACGCGATTGCGTCCGTCGCCCGCCTGATTGATCTCGACCTGGACGTAGCGAAGCGATTTCGGATCGCCGCCATTCCGGTCGAACTGCGCCGCCGATTCGGAGGTGACGTAGAAATAATCCATGGTGGCGACGGGGTAGGGATCCTCATCGGCATAGGTCTGACGCGACAGGCGACGCGACTGGCCCGTCTGGCCAAAGCTGATCGGGTCGGCGGTATAGCGTTCGCGCACCCGCCAAGAGCCGGTGAAGGCGGTGAAGAAGCCTCTGAAATCATTCTGTCGGCAGGCCGCCTCGGCCATCTGCAGACGGATGCTGTCGCTTTCGGTCATCACAGGACGGTCGCGGACGGCGGCGGTCTGGGTTTCCACGACGACCGCTTCAGCGCGCTCGGCTTGCGCGACGGGCGCCGGGGTGGCGACTACAGCGGACGCGTCGGCCTTCTCGCTGCCGCAGGCGCCGGTCGATATCGAGGCAAGGACGGCGATCAACGCCGTGAACTGAAAGCGATCCATACGTTCCCCACAGGATTGGGCGCACAGCCTCATCGTGCAGCGCCGATCTAGAAGACCGCGCTGCTACAGACGATGGATCGCGATGCACCATGACACTGGATCGGTCGCCTTTCGCGATCCTGTCGCCTTGCGGCACCCTCAGCCTGAAGTCAGCGCTTCTTGCCCAGTTCGGCGGCAATGTCCTTGACCATGCGACCGGCCTTGCGGTGGGCGGCGGTGATCTGATCGCGCGTCACGCCCCAGCGTTTCATCCAGTATTCGACGGCCTGACGTTCGGACAGGTCCAGCCGGTCCTTGTCGATGAAGCCGCGCTTGTCCTTCAGTCCGGCCATTTCTGGTGCCTCTGTCTCTGTCCGAGCTCTGCATAGCGCATAACTTCGTGTTTCGCGCGGCGATCGCGGCTTAACCGCAGCGCGTTTCGTGGGCACAAGGATGCATCATCCCTCTTGCCCGCATGGACTTTCGATGATCAGAGCCCGCCGCGCCCGCATCGTCGCCACCCTGGGACCGGCCAGCCGCGCGCCCGGCACGGTCAAGGCCTTGGCCCAGGCCGGGGTGGATGTCTTCCGTCTGAACTTCAGCCACGGCACGCATGAGGATCATGCGGCGGCCCTGAAGGCCGTGCGGGGCGCGGAAATGGCGCTGAAACGACCGCTGGGCGTGCTGGCCGACCTTCAAGGACCCAAGCTGCGGCTGGGCCGGTTCGCCGAGGTCGAGATCGACGTCAAGCCGGGCCACAGGATGCGCTTCGACCTGGATCCCACGCCCGGCGACGCCACGCGGGTGGAGATGCCGCATCCGGAAATTTTCAAGGCCCTGCGGACCGGCATGCTGCTGCTGCTCGACGACGGGCGGGTGCGGCTGCGGGTTGGCGAGCGCACCGACGAATGGGCCGATGTGACGGTCGAAAGCGGCTCCAAGCTGTCGGATCGCAAGGGTGTGGCGGTACCCGAGGCGGTCGTGCCGGTTTCGGCCCTGACGCCCAAGGATCGCGAGGACCTGGCCTTCGCCCTGCGCATCGGCGTGGACTGGGTGGCGCTGAGCTTCGTCCAGAAGGCCGAGGACATGGCCGAGCTGAAACAGCTGGTGAAGGGCCGTGCCGCCTGCCTGGCCAAGATCGAAAAGCCCCAGGCCCTGGCCCAGCTGGACAGCATTCTGGACTATTGCGACGGCGTCATGGTCGCGCGCGGCGATCTGGGCGTCGAGCTGGAGCCCGAAGAGGTTCCGGTGGCTCAGAAGATGATCATCCGCGCCGCCCGCCAGCGCGGGGTGCCGGTCATCGTGGCGACCCAGATGCTGGAGAGCATGACCGCCGCCCCCGCGCCGACCCGCGCCGAGGCCTCGGACGTCGCCAATGCCGCCTATGAGGGGGCCGATGCCTTGATGCTGTCGGCCGAAACGGCCTCGGGCCAGTATCCGCTCGAGTCCGTGGCGGTGATGAGCCGGATTATCGAGCGGGTCGAAAGCGACCCCCTGTGGCCCGGCCTGATGGACGCCGAACACGCCGGCATGGACGATATCGACGCCGATGCCCTGGTCGCGGCGGCGGGCAAGGCGGCCCAGGCGCAGTCGACGGCCTGTATCGTGGTGTTCACCACCCTGGGCGGGACGGCGCGGCGCATGGCGCGCGAGCGGCCTTTGCTGCCGGTTCTGGCTCTGACGCCCAATCCGGACACTGCGCGCAGGCTGGCTCTGGTCTGGGGTCTGGAAACCCGGCTGGGCAAGGAGCCGACGTCGCTGGAAGACGTCACCGACGACGCGGTCAAGAGCGCCATGAGCTATGGCCTGGCGCAGCCGGGACAGAGGGTGCTGATCCTGGCCGGGACGCCCTTCGGTGCGCCGGGGGCTGCGAATCTGCTGCGACTGGCCCATGCTCCAGCGAAGGGCGGCAAGTCGCGCGCCTGATCCTACAAGGATCGGCATGATCAAATACATCGGTTCCAAACGGGCGCTGCTGACCCAGATCGCATCGGCGGTCAGTGGTCGGCTGCCCGATGGGGGACTGGTCTGCGATCTGTTTTCAGGCACCGCCCGGGTCGGGCACGCGCTGAAGAAACAGGGCTTCCGCGTCTGGTCCAACGACGTCAACGCCTATGCCCATGTGCTGGCCACCGCATATGTGCAGGCGGATCGCGAGCGGTGGGAGGCCAAGGCCGAGACGGTGCTTGCCGAGTTGCGGACGGTGACGCCCCAGGCCGGCTGGTTCACCCGCGCCTTCTGCGAGGACGCCCGCTATTTCACGCCCGAGAACGGTGCGCGCATCGACGCCATCCGCGACCGGATCGCGGCTCTGACATTGGAGCCCGAACTGGAAGCCATTGCCCTGGTCAGCCTGATGGAGGCCGCGGACCGGGTCGATTCCACCGCCGGGGTGCAGATGGCCTATATGAAGGCCTGGGCTGCGCGGGCGTTGAAGCCGCTGGAACTGCGGATGCCCGACATCTTGCCGGGCGTGGCGGCGGGGCCGTGCCGGGCGACGCAAGCGGATGCGGTCGAACTGGCCCCGGAGGTCGAGGCCGATCTGGTCTATCTGGACCCGCCGTACAATCAACATTCCTATCTCGGCAACTACCACTGCTGGGAAAGCCTGGTGCTGTGGGACAGGCCTGAAACCTATGGCGTCGCCAACAAGCGGATCGACGTGCGCACGCGCAAGAGCCCCTTCAACAGCCGCCCCGGCATCGCGCCTGCCCTGAAGGCTGTGATCGACGGGGTGAAGACCCCCAATCTGGTCGTGTCCTTCAACGACGAAGGGTATCTGTCACGCGATCAGCTGGTCGAGATGCTGTCGGTGCGTGGCGAGGTGCAGGTCATCGAGATCCAGCACCCGCGCTACGTCGGGGCCCGCATCGGCATCCATAATCCCAAGGGCGAGAAGGTCGGGACCGTGGGGCGGCTGCGCAATGTGGAATATCTGTTCGTGGTCGGCGATCGGCCTCTGAAGCTGGCCGACGCCGCCTGACTTCGGACCTAGCGCTCGGTTCGTTCGCGATACTGCGGCGCGTCGGCTCTGGGCACAGTGCCTGTCGGCGTCATCCCGGCGGCAGATTCAACCAGTTGAAGCGCCAGCTGATTGGTTTCGGGGGCCGAAATTCGCCCGTTGGCACTGAGCTGGCAGATGTAGAACATGCCGATGTCGAGAAACGCCGTCCGCTCGCTGGTGGCCGACAGGGCCGTGGCGGTCTGGGCGATGGCCGCAGACATGGCCGCAGCCGCCTCCATGTTACCGCTGTCGCTGGCGTCCGACGCCGCCGCTGTCATACCGGCCAGCACGCTGGCAGGTGCCTCGGCATTCGCGCTGGCATCCAGGCTTCCGCTCGTGGCCCGGGCGGTCATGGCCCGCTGCATGCAGATATTGCCGCTCTCATAAATCACGCCGGCATTCACGTCGTTGCTCCAGACGAAGAGCGTGCCGATCGTCCGCACGGGCCCATTGGGGGGTTGGGCTCGCGTCGCCACCGACAGATAGCTTCGGGTTCCGGGCTTCGGCAGGGTGTCGCAGGCGGCGATGGCCAGGGACGCGACCGCGATGGCTATGACTGACGTTTTCATGATTGCCCCTCTCTTGCGACCTCAGGTTGGGCTGCACACGCTATGCGAGTCAATAACGCTGTTTGCTGGACGTGTCATGGTGCAACCGTGGCGCTGCAGCGACCTGCGGACTTCATCTCAGGAACCGCTGTTGGCCAAGGCCGTTAAGCCGACATGGAACCGTCACGCTACACCCCCGCGAGCCAGCCCGCCGATGCCTTCGACGCCATGCGTCGCAGCGAGGCGCAGACCTTTGGTCGCCGCCCTGTCGCCAGGGCAGTGGCTCAGCCGCAGTCCGACAGCTACGACCGCGTCCAGACCTGGGCCGTCATCGCCTTGGGCGGTATGATTGCAGCCCTCGCTGGCGCGCTGGCTGGTAGCGGCCTGTCGCTTTAGGCCTCCAGCAGCGCCCTGATCGGTGCCCAGCTGCGGCGATGCGCCGGGCAGGGGCCGAGGGTTTTGAGAGCCTGTGAATGAATGGGGGCATTGTAGCCCTTGTGTCCCGCGAAGCCGTAGCCGGGATACTGCCCATCCAGTTCGATCATCAGCCGATCCCGCGCCGTCTTGGCCAGGATGGAGGCCGCCGCGATCGACAGCGACAGGCTGTCCCCCTTGATCACGGTCTGGACATCGCAGGGCAGTTTGAAGCGGTAATTGCCATCCACCAATGCCGCCACGGGTTGGACCGACATCGCCTCGATGGCCCGGCACATGGCCAGGCCGGTGGCGTGCAGGATGTTCAGTTCCGCGATCTCCTCCACCGTAGCAAAGCCGACGCCCCAGGCTAGGGCGCGGGCCTTGATCACCGGCTCCATCTCGAACCGGCGCTTTTCCGTCAGCGCCTTTGAATCGTCGATGCCGGGCGGCAGGTCGTCGGCGTTCAGGATGACGGCCGCCGCCGACACCGGCCCGGCCCATGGCCCGCGACCGGCCTCGTCCACACCGCAGACCGGCCCGCCGGCCGCACGCGACAGGTCGGTCTCCAGCGACAGGGAAGGGATGTTGCGAACCGCAGTCATGGCCGCGCCATCGCACGAACCTGGGCGTGGCGAAAGCACCGCGTCTGATGATCGTTGACCATCCCCACGGCCTGCATGAAGGCATAGACGATGACCGGCCCGCAGAAGGTGAAGCCGCGCGCCTTCAGCGCCTTGGTCATGGCGACGGATTGCGGCGTCTGGGTCGGCCCGACGCGATAGTCGGACCAGGTATTCTGGATGGGCTGGCCGTCCACGAACGACCACAGCCAGGCAGAAAAATCCTCGCCCTCGTCGCGCATCTTGAGCCAGATCTGCGCGCCCCTGATCGCGCTGTTGATCTTGGCGCGTGAGCGGATGATGCGGGCATCGCCCAGCAGGCGCTGGATATCGGCCTCGCCATAGCGGGCCACGATCTCGGGATCGAAGTTTTCGAAAGCATCGCGGATACCCTCGCGCTTTCGCAGGATGGTGATCCAGGCCAGGCCCGCCTGAAACCCGTCCAGCACCAGCTTTTCCCACAGGGCGCGGGCGTCATACTCCGGCACGCCCCATTCGGTGTCGTGGTAGGCGACATAGAGCGGATCGGTGCCGCACCAGCCGCAGCGGCCATCGGATTCGGTCATGGCGACAGGATGCCTGCACCGATCCGGCCTGGGAATGGCCGATTGATGCCGCGCAGGGGGTGACGGGGGCAGAATCCCTCTTTAGCGTCCCGGCCCATGCGCAAACACCTTCTCGCCTCCGCCCTGTTTCTGGCCGCCCAGGCCCCCTTCACCGCCGCCCTGGCCCAGAGCGCCGATCCGGCCGTGCTGACGCCCGAGCGGGTGTTCGCCAATCCATCGCTGGCCGGGCCGGTGGCGCGGGGCGTGTCCCTGTCGCCCGACGGCGAACTGGTCGCCTTTCTGCGCTCGCGTGAGGACGACGTGGATGTGCTGGACCTGTGGGCCGCCCCGACGGGCGAGGGCGAGCCGTTCAAGCTGATCGACGCCCGGGCCCTGGTGCCGGACGCCGGTGAACTGTCGGAGGCCGAGAAGGCCCGGCGCGAGCGGATGCGCATCAGCCAGCGCGGCGTGGTCGAATATTTCTGGGACGAACAGGGGCGCTACATCCTGGCCCCGCTTGAGGGCGACGTCTTCCTGGCCGAGCGCGCCGGAGGTGCCGTCCGTCGCCTGACGGAAACCGACGCGGACGAGATCGACGCCAAGGTCTCGCCCAAGGGCAATTTCGTCTCCTGGGTCCGCGATCAGGATCTGGTCGTCTATGACCTGGCGGCGGGCACGGAGGCCCCCGTCACCACCGACGGCGACGGCCTGATCACCTGGGCCACCGCCGAGTTCATCGCTCAGGAGGAGATGGACCGCGACACCGGCTACTGGTGGAGCCCGGACGAACGCTACATCGCCCTTCAGCGCACGGATGAATCCACCGTCGACATCGTTCCTCGCCTGGACATCACCGGCGGCGGGGCCAGCGTGATCGAGCAGCGTTATCCCCGCGCGGGCCGCCCCAATGCGGTGGTCGAACTGTATGTGCAGGACCGTCAGAGCGGCCAGCGGATCAAGGTCGATCTGGGCGAAAACACCGACATCTATCTGGCGCGGGTCAACTGGTCGGCGGACGGGCGGACGCTCTATGTCCAGCGCCAGTCTCGCGATCAGAAGCGGCTGGACCTGCTCAGCGTCGATCCGGCCACGGGGGCGTCGCGTGTGATCGTGACCCAGCGCTCCGACGCCTGGGTGCCCCTGACCAACGACTTCCGCGCGCTGGAGGACGGGACCTTCATCTGGTCGTCCGAAGAGACCGGCTGGCGACATCTGTATCTCTACAACCGCGAGGGCCGTCGCCTGCGGGCGATCACGCGTGGGGCCTATCCGATCAAGGGGTTGAACGGCGTCAATCAGACGACGGGTGAAGTTTTCTTTACCGCCTCCATGCGCGACGGGCGCGAACTGCCGATCGAACAGCAGATGTTCCGCGCCTCGCTGCGCCGGACGGTGACCCCGGTCGCCGTGACGCCAGAAGGTGGCTGGTGGGGCGCATCGATGAACCGGACGGGCACGGCCTATGTCGGCAACTACACCGACCTGAACACGCCGGCGCAGTCGGGCCTTTACCGCGCCGACGGCACCTTTGTGCGCTGGATCGAGGAGAACCGGCTGGACGAGAGCCACCCCTATTTCCCCTATGTCTCCCGCCGCGGTCAGGTCACCTTCGGCGAACTGGAAAGCCACGGCGAGACCCTGGTCTGGCAGATGACCACACCGCCGGGCTTCGATCCGACCAAGACCTATCCGGTGGTGATGCAGGTCTATGGCGGGCCGTCGGGCGGCGGCGTCCGTCGCGGCTGGCAGTCGGCGACCAACCAGCTGCTGACCGAGGCCGGCTATATCGTCTTCCGCCTGGACAACCGGGGCGAGGGCGACCGCTCCACGGCCTTCAAACAGGCGCTCTATCTGAAGATGGGCCAGCCTGAGATCGAGGATCAGGTTCTGGGTGCGAACTATCTGAGATCGCTGTCCTTCGTGGATGACGACCGGATCGCCATGATGGGCTGGTCCTACGGCGGCTTCATGAGCCTGATGGCCATCACGGAGCCGCGCATGGGGCTGGCCGCAGCGGCGTCAGGCGCTCCGCCGACGGAGTGGAGCCTGTACGACACCCACTACACCGAACGCTATATGTCGACGCCCCAGGCCAATGCCGAGGGCTATGCCGCCTCCGACGTCATCCCGCGCCTGCCGAACATGACGGGGCGGCTACTGCTGATGCACGGCATGGCCGACGACAATGTCATCCTGGAGAACTCCACGCGGGTGATCGACGCGCTGCAATCGCGCAGCATGCCGTTCGAACTCATGCTCTATCCCGGCCAGCGCCACGGCGTCCGGGGCAATGAAAGGCAACTGCAGCAATGGCGGACCTATCTCGACTTCTTCGACCGGACCATCGGCGAACGGTCTCGCTCTTCGGACTAGCAGTTTTAGCAACGGCGCTTTCGACCTGCTTCTGGTCCAGCCCGTCGCAGGCTCAGCACCGGCCGATCGCTGTCGCAGCGGACTGCGATCGCGGCGTTGGAAACTGTTGGCGGGATTTGCCTTTAGCAGAGCAGGCTGCGTCGTGGGGCTGTGCGCTAGGTCCGTTAGCTCCACGAAACGTTTCCAACCCAACGCGATTCGGCACCTTCAACTGTATTGAAGATCGCCTGAGAGGGTTGAACAGCGTCCTGGTTTGGGCAGATGGACCTCGGTTCGTAGACTGGTCGGACGTGGAAACGGTGGCGGGTATGCCGATTTTCCTCAAAGACAACATCGAGACCGCCGACATGCCGACAACGGCGGGCTCTCTGGCGTTGGTGAACAACGCGCCGGGACGCGATGCGCCTGTCTCAGCCCGTCTCCGCGCCGCCGGTGCCGTTATCCTCGGCAAGACCAACCTGTCCGAATGGGCCAACATCCGCTCCTCGGAAAGCATCAGCGGCTGGAGCGCTGTGGGCGGTCAGACCCGTAACCCCTACGACCCAGAACGGACCCCCTGCGGCTCGTCGTCCGGAAGCGCCGTCGCCGTGGCCATCGGGCTGGCTCCGGCGGCGATCGGGACGGAGACGGATGGCTCGATCACCTGTCCGGCCTCGGTCAACGGCATCGTTGGCTTCAAGCCGACCGTGGGTCTGGTCAGCCGGACGCATATCGTGCCCATCAGCCATTCACAGGACACCGCGGGTCCGATGACCACGACGGTCGAGGACGCGGCCATCGTGCTGGGCGTCATCGCCGGGTCCGATCCGCTGGACCCCACCACGGCCGAGGCCGATGCGCGCAAGGTCGATTACCGCGCCGCCCTGGATGCCGGGTCCCTGAACGGCGCGCGGATCGGGGTGATGGCCTTCCTGCTGCCGTCCTATTCCGAAGAGACCCGGGCCGCGTTCGAGCGGTCGCTGCAGGCCATGCGCGAGGCCGGCGCGGAGATCGTCGAGATCACCGAGGCCCCGGCCCAGTTCCGTCAGATCGGCGGCTGGGAGCTGACTGTGCTGCTGACCGAGCTCAAGCACGACCTGAACCTGTATCTGGCCTCGACCGACCCACAGCAGGTGCCGACGCGCACCCTCGCCGACGTCATCGCCTTCAATGCCGCCGAGCCGCGCGAGACGGTGCTGTTCGGCCAGGACCTTTTCGAGCGGGCCGAGGCGACCGGTGGCCTGACCGATCCGGCCTATGTTGAGGCGCGGACGAAGTCGTTGCAGGCGGCGGGGCCGGACGGCATCGACCGGATGATGGCCGATCACCGCGTCGTCGCTCTTGTCGCGCCGACCACCTCGCGTGCCTGGACCAACGACCCGGAGGACGAGGACGACATGAAGGGCTCTGCCAGCCGCCTAGCCGCCGTCGCCGGCTATCCGCACCTGACCGTGCCGATGGGCTTCGACCGGGCCATGCCGGTGGGGATCAGCTTCATCGGCGGCCAGTGGGAGGACGCCCGCATCCTGTCGCTGGGACATGCCTTCGAGCAGAAAACCCAGGCGCGGCGGGCACCGGGGCAGCAACCGCAATAGAACCGGAACCGCGCCCAAGCGAAGCGGTTAGGCCGTCATGGAAAAGCTGTTCATCCGGTTCGCGACCCTGACCGCCAAGGTGGCGGGCAAGCCGTGGACCTTCATCGCCTGCCTGGCCGTCGTGCTGATCTGGGCGATCAGCGGGCCGATCTTCAAGTTCAGCGAGACGTGGCAGCTGGTGATCAATACCGGCACGACCATCGTCACCTTCCTGATGGTGTTCCTGATCCAGAACACCCAGAACCGCGACGGGGCGGCCATGCAGGCCAAGCTGGACGAACTGATCTTCGCCATCAAACAGGCCGACGCCCGCTTCATCGGCATCGAACACCTGACCGAGCGCGAACTGGACGCCATCCTGGCCGAAGTCGAGGCCCGCGGCATCGCCGTGCATCAGGGCAAGCCCGCGCGGGCGATCAAGGGCAAGCCGGCCAAGAGGGCCAGCGACATCGAGGCCGAACAGCCCGCGAAGGCCTCGCCCAAGGCCAGGGCATGAGCGATCTGGTCGCCAATGTCGTAGGCACTGCCGCCGCCCTGTGTTCGATCACCAGTTTCGCGCCCCAGATGATCAAGATCTGGAAGGATCGCGACGCCTCCTCGGTGTCGCTCAAGACCTATTCCCTGACGGTGACCTGTTTCGTGCTGTGGACCGCCTATGGGGTCATGACGACCGCCTGGCCCATCGTCGTCGCCAACGCCTGCGCACTGGTCATGGCAGCCGTGGTCCTGGCCATGAAGTGGCGGTTCAGGGACGGAGAGCCGGACTAGGACGTCGTCCCCCTTGTCATCCCGCCGTCGCGGAGAGCCCTTGATGCCCGGCGACGAGACCGCCGCCAATTCCTCCACCCGCAGGGGGAGAAGGAGCCTGGTGCTACCCGCCCCGACGGATCAGTTCGTCGGCGAGGTCGGCGGTCAGGTAGCCGTCGGGGGTGCGGTTGTTGGCGGCCTGCCAGCGGCGGAGCGCATAGCGGGTGTTGGCCCCGATGACGCCGTCCACCCCTTGCGTGTCGAAGCCCATGGCCGTCAGGGCGCGCTGGGCCCCGATGCGCTGGTCGCGCGACAGGGGCGCGTCGTCGGGCCAGGTGCCGACCAGGCCGGGCTTGCCCGCGATGCCGTCCGCCGTCAGGCCGATGGCCAGGGCATAGGAGACCGAGTTGTTGTACTGGCGGATCACATAGTGGTTGGGCAGGGCCAGGAAGGCGGGGCCGCGCGCGCCCTGGGGCAGCAGGATCACGCCGTCCTCGAGCGCTTCCAGCTGGTTCGGACTGCCGCCGTGGGCCAGGCGCACGCCACGCGCCGCCCAGTCGCTCCATTTGTGCTTGGGCCCCTCGGCCTGGGTGTAGTCGAAGTTTGAGGGCAGGATGACCTCATAGCCCCAGGACTGGCCGCGCTTCCATCCGGCCTGGGCCAGGAGGTTGGCGGCAGACGCCAGCGCGTCGGCGTCCGAGCCCCAGATGTCGATCTGGCCGTCGCCGGTCTGATCCACGGCCAGGCGGGTATAGGTGCTGGGCATGAACTGGGTCTGGCCCATGGCCCCGGCCCAGCTGCCCTTCAGGCCCGCGCGCTCGCGCTTGCCATCGATGACGATGTCGAGCGCATTCTTGAGCTCCGTCTCGGCCCAGGCGCGGCGGCGACCGTCATAGGCCAGCGTCGCCAGCGAGCGGATGACGTCATAGTTGCCCTGAACCTGACCGAAAGCGCTTTCATTGCCCCAGATAGAAACTAGGATTTCGGTCGGCACGCCGTATTGCTGGACCACCGCAAAGGGCACGCGCTCGGACAGGCGGCGACCCTGGGCGATGCGGGTCGCGGACGCCGCATTCTGGATATAGGCCCCGGCCGGGCGGCTGAACTCCGGTTGATTACCGTCCAGGCGCACGACGTTGGGGTCCGGTGTCAGGCCCTCCAGCTCGCGCGCATAGAAGGTGGCGCGGTCGCCGCCGTGCCGGGACAGGAAGCCCTGTTTCCAGCCGTCGAAGCCGGCCTGATCGGCGGGGCCGGCCGGGGCGGGCGTGGTCGGCGCGGGCGCAGGTGTCGAGGGTGCAGGCGCGCCGGGCAGCGGAGCGGTCGTCGGGCCGGCGGGCGGGGCCTCGGGCAGCATGGGACCGCAGGCGGCGACGGACAGGAGCAGGAGAAGACTGAATCTGGAACGCATGACGGTACTCTAGCGGCAGGAGGCGGGAGGCGTGATGACAAGTGCGCGAGCCGCAGGGCCGTTGCGTCGCCTGGCGGCGGTTCAGCCTCTCTGGATCGGAGAAAAGGGTAAACCGCGCGCTAACCGCATCTGGAAACGCGGTGGCAAGGGTCCGGCGCGATAAGGAGCGTGCTCTCTGATACGGCCTGGTGGCGGAGGGGCGACGCGGCGGGGGTGCAACCCCGCAGACCCTCCGTTCAACTCGGAGGCCAGGCCTCCAGAGATCGCGGGGCGATCTCTGGTTTGTTAGGGCGCTAGCGTTCGCCGCGCGACGGCTCGCTGCTTGAGCGTGAGCCAGATTCAGCTATGCGGGAAACGCACGGAATTGCCATCCACCCTCTCCGTTCTGAACAAGAATTGCTTCAGACCTCGGCACACAGCGATTGATCGGTTCGCCCATATTCACATGCAGGCCATTGACCGGTCGAACCTCAACGCCATTCTCGTAGACGAAGGCAAAAGCCGAGCTCGGGCCAGACCAATAACCTGCCGCATCAAACAAGCTTTCGAATGCGCGTTCCTCAGGCCGCGCGGTGTGGTTTCGGAGCATGTCTTTCGGTCGTTCCTCCCCGACCACGCAAACCAACGTCCAGTTTTTCGGCTCGAGGGCAACTATTGAAATAGGGTAGCCCTCGGATAATTCTGTTGAGAGCGCCTTGTCGAAAGCGTGATCTGCGGCTGACATTGGTGGTGATGCCCCACAGGCTGAAATTCCGACCGATGCGAACACCGCCGCCAACAGGAACGCGGCCGGACAACCCGAGCGCATGGTCATGATGTCGTTCTCCTTGATTGCTGCCCGCAATCTCATTCAGCAGATACCAAGAGCGCTCATTTCAAACCACCCGTTCGCGGTTGACGTCTCCGCCAACCCCCACTATACGCCCCGTTCCGCCGCTGGTCCGCCCATCAATTGGGGGCCGGGGGCTTTTCTATTTTTGATTTTGATTCAGGACGAAGACCATGAAGGTCCGCAGCTCGCTCAAGTCGCTCAAGACCCGCCACCGCGACTGCAAGGTCGTGCGCCGCAAGGG
>NZ_JAEMRO010000117.1 GCF_016463295.1 Brevundimonas sp. | reverse complement strand
GGGGAGAGACATGACCGACACTTCGACCGCACCACGCAAGGGCACAGGCCTGGCCTTCGCCTATGTGACCACACTGTTCTTCGCCTGGGGGTTCGCCACCTCGCTGATCGATCCGCTGATTGCGGCGGTCCGTAAGGTGTTCGACCTGACGACGACAGAGGCGCTGCTGACGGCCTCAGCCTGGTTCATCGCCTATGCAGTGGTCTCGATCCCGGCCGCCGCCATCCTGGGCAGGCTGGGTTACAGCCGGTCGATCATCTCGGCCCTGGTGGTCATGGTGCTGGGCTGTCTGATCATCCCGCTGGCGACGCTGGTGGATGTCTATGAGATCGTGCTGCTGGGTCTGTTCGTCATCGCATCGGGCGTGACCCTGCTGCAGGTCGCGGCCAATCCGCTGGTTGCGGTGCTCGGCTCGCCGAAGGGATCACATGCGCGCCTGAACTTCTCGCAGTTCTTCAACTCGCTGGGCACGACGCTGGGGCCGCTGCTGGGATCGAGCGTGCTGCTGACCGGCGGTGTGTTCGCCGCCGGTGCCGTGGTGACGGCGGCGACGCGCGACGAATCCCTGCGCAGCATCGACTTCGCCTTCCTGGCCCTGGGCGGCTTCTTCGCCCTGGTCGCCTTTTTCATCTTCACGGCGCGCAAGAAGATCAACGCCGCCGCCGCCAGCGCCCAGAGCGATGCGGTCTCGTCGCCGCTTAAGGCTTTCAGCTCGCGCTGGGCCGTCTTCGGGGCCCTGGCCATCTTCATCTATGTCGGATCGGAAGTGACCATCGGCGGTCTGCTGACCAACTTCCTGGCCAGCCCGACCATCCTGAACATCCCCGAGGTCGATGCCGGTCGCCTGGTCAGCTTCTACTGGGGTGGGGCGATGGTCGGTCGTCTGATCGGCGCGGCCCTGCTGACGCGGGTTCCGGCCGGTGTGCTGCTGACGGTCAACACGGTGATCGCGGCGATCCTGTGCCTGGTCGTGACCCAGACCACGGGTACCACCGCCGCCTATGCCGCTATCGGCGTGGGCTTCTTCAACTCGATCATGTTCCCGACCATCTTCACCCTGACGCTGGAGCGTTCGACCGCGCCGGTTTCGGCCACATCTGGCTTGCTGTGCACGGCCATCGTCGGTGGGGCGGTCCTGCCCCTGATCGGCGGCATGCTGGTCGACGACGCGGCGGAGATCTTCAATCCGGCCTTCTTCGTGCCGCTGGTCGGCTATGCCCTGCTGGCCGTGTTCGCGGTCGGGGCGGCGCGCAAGAAGCCGGAAGTTCGCGACACTGCGACGGTCGCCACCCTGCACTGACGTTCGTCAGTCCGCGCCCGACCACATGCCTTTCGCCTTCAGATAGGTCTCGTGGTCGGGCAGGGCGGCGACGGTGCGGGCCAGGATGTCGGACAGCTGACGCAGGCCCGCCGCCGGGCGGTCTGCATCGTTCAGCGAATACAGCGGATTGGCCCCGCGCGGCATGATCCCCTGGCCGTACATGACCGCCAGCCATGAGGCCTGGCTGAAGTATTCGTCGGCCCCGACCTGATACAGCAGGGCGCGATCGCGGAAGGCCTCGACCCGCTCGGCCAGGCTGTCGGGGATGGGCATGTCGCGCACCTGCCGCCAGAACGGCGTGTCGTCCCGCTGGGTCGCGTGATAGTGCAGGATGACGAAGTCGCGGATCAGCTCGACCTCGCGGCCTAGACGGCGGTTGTAGCCGTCGATGTTGACCGGGCTGAAATCCTTGTCCGGGAAATGCTGCAGCAGGCGATAGATGCCTGCCTGCACCAGATGGATGCTGGTCGATTCCAGCGGCTCGATGAAGCCGCTGGACAGGCCCAGGCTGACGACATTCCTGTCCCAGTATTTCTTGCGCCGCCCGGTCACGAACCGCAGAGGGCGCGGCTCAGCCAGGGCCTCTCCGTCCAGATTGGCCAGCAGGGTCTCGCGCGCCGCATCGTCGGTGATGTGGTCCGAGCAATAGACATAGCCGTTGCCGGTGCGGTGCTGCAGGGCGATCCGCCACTGCCAGCCCGCCTCGCGCGCCGTGGACAGGGTGTAGGGCGTCAGGGGCTTCACGCTGGCACAGGGCACGGCCATGGCGCGGTTCACGGGCAGCCAGTGCGACCAGTCTTCGTAACCAGCTTTCAAGGCCCCCTCGATCAGCAGGCCGCGAAAGCCGGTGCAGTCGATGAACAGATCGGCCTCCAGGACGCGGCCATCTTCCAGCGTCACGCCCTGGACGAAACCGTCGTCGGCTCTCTGCACCACATCGACGACCTTGCCCTCGACCCGTTCGACACCGCGGCCCTCGCAGACCTTGCGCAGGTATTTGGCATAGAGGACGGCGTCGAAATGATAGGCGGTGAACATACTGTTCAGCGGCGAGTTCGGGTCCGGATTGCGGTCGCCGACCTTGCCCGCGTCGGCGGCGCGCCAGCAGACGGAATAGTCACCCAGATTGCCCGCCAGACCCTTGGCCTTCAGCGAAAAATAGGTCTGCTGGAAGTCCGCCAGGGTTGGGCCGCGCCCGAAGGTGCCGAACGGATGGACATAGCGATTGCCCACATGGCCCCAGTCCTGGAAGACGATGGCGACCTTCAGCGTCGCCTTGGTCTCGCGCATGAACTCGGCTTCGTCGAGACCGATCATGGCGTTGAAGTCGCGGATCGGCGGCACGGTCGCTTCGCCCACACCGACGATGCCGATGTCCTCGGATTCGACCAGCGTCACCCTGGCGTGCGGGCCGAGGGTGCGTTGCAGGGCGGCGGCCGCCATCCAGCCGGCCGTACCGCCACCGACGATCAGAACGCTGCGGATGGGTTCGGCCATGACGGTCTCCCGGCCTGTTGATCGACCGCGGATTCAGATTAGGCGGGCGGGCCGGTCGCTCAAGCAAAAAGGCGTGCCCTGCGACCGATGCGCCAAAAAGGCACACAGTCAACGCGAAGACCTTGAAAGCCCAGGTGCGGTCCTATACTGCGACGCGTTCTCATTCGCATGATTGTTGGTTCTGATGCTCCGTACCCTGCTGCTCGCTTCATCCGCCGCCCTGGTGTGGGCCAGCCAGGTGCAGGCCCAGGACGCCGAGGTGACGCAGATCGACGACGTCATCGTCACGGGCTCGCAGGTGACGCTGACGTCGCCCTATCCCGGTGGTCAGGTCGCGCGCGGTGGACGGGTCGGCCTGTTCGGCAATCTGGGCGTCATGGACACGCCCTTCGCCACGACCAGCTATACCGAAGAGCTGACCCGCAATCAGCAGGCCCGCAGCGTCGGCGACGTGCTGCAGAACGATCCGGCGGTGCGCGTGTCCAAGGGCTTCGGCAATTTTCAGGAGCTGTACGTCATCCGCGGCTTTCCGGTCTATTCGGACGACATGACCTACAATGGCCTGTACGGCATCCTACCGCGTCAGTTCGTGGCGGCGGAGTTTCTGGAGCGGGTCGAGGTCTTTCATGGCGCGACGGCCTTTCTGAACGGCGCCGCTCCGGGCGGCAGCGGCGTCGGCGGGGCGTTCAATCTGACGCCCAAGCGCGCCCCGGACGAAGCCCTGACGCGGCTGACCGCCGGGATCGACGGCGAGAGCGAGCTGTATCTGGCCGCCGATATCGCCCGGCGCTTCGGTGCCGCCGACGACTATGGCCTGCGGCTGAATGTGGCCCGCCGGGACGGGGAGGCGGGGATCGAGGGCGAAAGCCGCGAGCTGACCGCCGTCGGCCTGGGTCTGGACCGTCGCGGCGAACGGGCGCGGTTCTCGGCCGACATCGGCTATCAGGACCACCGCATCGACGCCCCGCGCCCGACCGTGACGCCTCTCGGGGCCGTGCCCGCGCCGCCGTCCGCCGACAGCAACTTCGCCCAGCCTTGGACCTATACCGACGAGCGTCAGCTGTTCGGCGTCGTCCGCGGCGAGTTTGATCTCAGCGACACCGTCACCGCCTGGGCGGCCTTCGGTGGTCGTCAGGGCGAGGAGGCCAATGTCCTGGCCAATCCGACGGCCCAGCCCGACGGCACGCTCAGCGCCTATCGTTTCGACAATACGCGCGAGGACACGGTCTGGTCAGGCGACATCGGTGTGCGTGCCGAGGTGACGACCGGTCCGGTCGGCCATACGCTGGTGGCCTCGGCGTCGCAGGTTCAGTCCAGTTCGCGCAACGCCTATGCCTTCTCGGACTTCGCGGGCTTTGCCAGCGATCTGTACAACCCGGTCGTAGTAATGCCTCCCGTGCCGGACGCCTTGATCGGCGGCGATCTCGACAATCCCCTGGTGACCGAGCGGGTCCACAACAGCAGTATCGCCATCGCCGACATGATGTCCTTCATGGACGGCAAGCTTCTGGCCACGGTCGGTGCCCGGTATCAGCAGATCGAGACGCGGACCTCCGATTACAACACAGGTGCGCCTGCCCCCACCCCAGTCGAAGGCGATGCGATCACGCCGGTGTTCGCTTTGGTCTACAAGCTGAGCGACGCTGTGGCCGTCTACGCGAACTACGCCGAGGCCCTGCAGCCCGGCAAGATCGCGCCTTCTGCCATCAACGGGCGGCGGGTCCAGAACCAGGGCGAGGTGCTGTCGCCATTCCGTTCGGAGCAGAGCGAGATCGGGGTTAAGTACGATGGAGGGACTTTCGGCGGCTCGCTGAGCCTCTTCCAGACAACCCAGGCCACGGAGTCGTTCGACATCGTCAATCCGGACGCCCCTCTTGCGGAGCAGTTCGGTACGTACGGCGACGGTGATGAGCAGCAGAACCGGGGTGTCGAGGTCAGCGTATTCGGCGAGCCGGTTTCTGGCCTGCGTCTGATCGGCGGAGCGAGTTGGCTGGATACCGAGATCGTCTCAACCGAAGCCATCGGCGTCCCTGATTTCCAGGCCAACGCCAATGTCGAGTGGGATGTCCCGCAGTTCGCTGGTCTGACTCTTGAAGGCCGCGCCGTCTTTACGGGTGAGCAGCAGGTCAATGAAGCGAACACGGTGCAACTCGACAGCTGGACCCGCTTCGATGCCGGTCTGCGCTATGTCACCCAGGTCGCGGATCGGCCGGTTACCCTGCGGGCCCGGGTCGAGAACCTGGCGGACGAAGACCAGTGGGTCGCGGTCGGCGGCTTCCCGGGGGCCAACTATCTGACGCTGGGTGCGCCGCGGACCCTGCGGCTGTCGCTGTCGACGGATTTCTGAGGCGGATGCAGACACGCACCCT
>NZ_JAEMRO010000116.1 GCF_016463295.1 Brevundimonas sp. | reverse complement strand
TGGAGGCCCTGCTGAACGCGGGCGAAGTCGCCTTCGTCTGCGGCCAGCTTCAGGCCGCCTGATCGACCGTGACATCTACCGCTGACAGGGTCCGCGTCGCCGTCCTGATCTCGGGCACCGGCTCCAACATGGCCGCCCTGATCGACGAGGGGCAGAAACCGGGCGCGTCCTTTGAGGTGGTGCTGGTCGTGGCCAACCGTCCCCATGCCGGAGGGCTGGCCATCGCCGAGGCCAAGGAGGTGAAGGCCTTGGCTATCGACCATCAGCCGTTCGGAGCGGATCGTGCCGCGCATGAGGCCGAAATCCAGCGCCTGCTGATCCAGCATGATATCCAGCTGGTCGCCCTGGCGGGATACATGCGCGTCCTGACCCCCGGCTTCGTCCAGGGCTGGCGCGGCCGCATGATCAACATCCACCCCAGCCTGCTGCCGCTCTATCCCGGTCTGGACACCCACGCCCGCGCCATCGCCGCTGGAGACTCTGAGGGCGGCTGCACCGTGCATCAGGTGACGGAGGGCGTCGATGAGGGCGAAATCCTTGGCCAGATCGCCGTACCCATCCTGCACGACGATACGCCTGACAGCCTGGCCCAGCGGGTGTTGGCGGCCGAGCATCGGCTGTATCCGCAGGTGTTGTCCGAGTTGTGCCGGACGCTGGATTAGATTTTCGTAATCTGGTGCTTTTGCGGGCGACAACCGTCCGCAGCGGGCGCAGTTTCCGCCCCGATCTGTCAATCGGGACATTGCCCATGCTGAAACTTCGCCTTCTGGCCTGCACCGCCGGTGCGGCCATCCTTATGTCCGCCGGCCTGGCCTCGGCCCAGACCCGCCCAGTGGTCGAGATTCCATCGACCGACGCACCGGCCATCGGCACCTTCGGCTTCGATGTCGAAGGCATGGATACTTCGGTTCGTCCCGGCCAGGATTTCAACCGCTTCGCCAACGGCACCTATCTGCGTAACACGCCGATTCCGGCGGACAAGTCGTCCTATGGGGCCTTCCACAAGCTGAACGATCAGGCCCAGCTGGACCTACGTGCCCTGGTGGACGAGAGCGCGGCCAATCCAGGGGCCAGCCCCGACGCCGCCCGGATCGGCACCTTCTACGGCAGCTTCATGGACGAGGCTGCGATCGAGCAGTTGGGAGCCTCCCCGCTTGAAGCCGATCTGGCCGAGGTCCGCGCCGCCGACACACGCGAGAAGATGGCCGAGCTGATGGGCCGGACCCAGGGCGGCTTTGGCGTCAATCTGTTCGGCGTCAGTGTCTTCGAGGACCTGCGCGAGCCCAACAAGAACAGCGCCTATGTCAGCCAGGGCGGTCTGGGCCTGCCGGATCGCGACTACTATCTGGAGGCTTCTTTCGCCGAGCAGAAGGCCGCCTATCAGGCCTACGTCGCCAAGGCGCTGGAGCTGGCCGGCTGGGCCAACCCCGAACAGGCGGCCGCCGATGTGGTCGCGTTCGAGACCCGCCTCGCCGAACAGCACTGGACCCAGGTCCAGTCGCGCCAGCTGGAAAAGATCTACAACCCCACCACCCTCACCGACCTGGCCGCCTCGGCTCCCGGCTTCGACTGGGCCGGTTGGGCGCGCGGTGCGGGCATCTCGAACGTCCCGACCCTGATCGCCACGACCAACACCGCCCTGCCCGGCATGGCCCGCGTCTATTCGGAAACGCCCATCGAGACCCTGCAATCCTGGCAGGCCTTCCACGTCATCAATCAGGCCGCGCCCTATCTGTCCAAGGCGTTCGTCGACGCCAACTTCGACTTCTTCGGCAAGACCCTGAGCGGCAGCCAGGAGAACCAGCCTCGCTGGAAGCGCGGCGTATCCCTGGTCGATGGAGCCCTGGGCGAGGTGCTGGGCAAGGAGTATGTCGCCCGCCACTTCCCCGCCGAGTCCAAGGCGCAGATGGAGGAGCTGGTCGCCAATCTGCGGCTGGCCATGACCGCCCGGCTGCAACGTCTGGACTGGATGAGCGAGGAAACCCGCCAGCAGGCGCTCTACAAGATGAGTAAGTTCAATGTGAAGATCGGCTATCCCGAACAGTGGCGCGTCTATGACGGTCTGGAGCTGGTCCCCGGCGATCTGTACGGCAATGTCGAGCGGTCCAGCGCCTTCGAATGGGCCTACAACCTGGGCAAGCTGAACAAGCCGGTCGATCCGCTGGAATGGGGCATGACGCCCCAGACGGTGAATGCCTATTACAACCCGCCACGCAACGAGATCGTCTTCCCGGCGGCCATCCTTCAGGCCCCGTTCTTCGATCCCAATGCCGACCCGGCCATCAACTATGGCGGCATCGGTGCCGTCATCGGCCACGAGATCACCCACGGCTTTGACGATCAGGGCCGCAAGGTCGACGGCGACGGTGTCCTGCGCGACTGGTGGACGGCCGAGGACGGGGCCAAGTTCGAGGAGCGTGCGGCGGTGCTGGGCGCCCAGTACTCGGCCCTGTCACCGATCGAGGGCGCAACCGTCAACGGCGACCTGACCATGGGCGAAAACATCGCCGATCTGGGCGGTCTGCTGATGGCGCTGGATGCCTATCACCTGTCGCTGAATGGCCAACCCGCGCCGGTCATCAACGGACTGACGGGCGATCAGCGGGTCTTCCTGGGCTGGGCCCAGGTGTGGCGCAACAACTCGCGCGACGAATATCTGCGCAATCAGGTGACCACCGATCCGCATGCCCCGGCCCAGTACCGGGCGGCGGTGCCGCCGCGCAACATCGACGCCTGGTACGCCGCCTTCGGCGTCCAGCCCGGCGACGAGCAATATCTGGCACCGGGAGCCCGCGCGCGTATCTGGTAAACGAGCCGTCCGTACAAAGACAACGGCCCCGGAGAGCAATCTCCGGGGCCGTTTCTTCATCGGGGTCTGGTATTGGGCTGTTGCTCATCGACAAGGCTTAGCAGAGCCAGTCCGGCCACGACGGCTGCTGCTAACCACAGAGCCGTGACGCCCAGCCTCAGAAACATCAGTGCGCCCAGCGCCCCGCCCGCGGCCAGCCCGATCCACAGCAGCAGGAACGGCACCCAGTCCCAGCGCGCGCCTCCGTGCAGGGCCGTGGCGATCCTCTGGCCCACCCGCACCAGCGTGCCGGTCATATAGGTCAGGCCGACCCGCACATCCCCGCCCTTCTGGAACACCGTATTCTCCACCCCCATGGCCAGCACTACGGGGACCATGCCCAGCAGGGGCCGACCGGCCGACAACAGGGCGGCCCCCATCGCCAGCAGCAGGGCCTCCAGCCCCAGCACGACGGCCTTGCGCCCCTCCCCCGCCCGGCGTGCCGCCGTCGAGCCCAGCACCACGCCGATCACGAACAGGCCGATCAGACCCAGTGCCGTCCCAGCCACCTGCCACTCCCCGGTCGCCACCGCCACGCCGAAGCGGGTGGAGTTGCCGCTCATGAAGGAGACGAAAAACCCGCCGAGCGTCAGGAAACCGATCGCATCGACATAGCCGGCCAGCGCCGAAAGCCCGGCGGCCAGCGCGACATCCCGATGCCGATACTCCTTCATGGGCGTGGCCTTCCGCAGTGCAGGGTCCAGATACGACAACGGCCGGATCGTTTCCGATCCGGCCGCAGCAGGTCCAGCGCTTTCGCGTTGGATCAGCCGACGATCTGATCGTCGGTGAAGAACTGGGCGATCTCGATCTTGGCGTTTTCGGCCGAGTCCGACCCGTGGACCGAGTTTTCACCGATCGACAGGGCGAACTGCTTGCGGATGGTGCCTTCGGCGGCCTGTTCCGGGTTGGTCGCGCCCATGACTTCGCGATATTTGGCGATGGCGTTGTCGCCTTCCAGCACCTGGACGACGACCGGCTCGGCGGTCATCTGCTCGACCAGTTCGCCATAGAACGGGCGTTCGGCGTGGACTTCATAGAATTTCTTGGCCTGGGCCTCGGTCAGGTGCACGCGGCGCTGGGCGACGATGCGCAGGCCTGCGGCTTCGATCACGGCATTGACGGCGCCGGTCAGGTTGCGGCGCGTGGCATCGGGCTTGATGATCGAGAAGGTGCGTTCGGTCATGAGAAGTGACTTCTTGTTTGGGAGATTGAAGGTGGGGGCTTATAGACGCGCCCTCCCCGGTTTCCAAGCCGCCTCCATTTCTTGTGTCCCTATCGCTCGACGCGCGGCGTCTCGCTGCTTGAGGGACGTGCTCAGGGCCGACGTTCCATGCTCCAGATCACCGACCTGACCTTCAACGCCTGGGGTCGCAAATTCCTCGAGGACGCGTCCGTCAGCTTACCACCGGGCTCCAAGGTCGGGCTCGTGGGCCGCAACGGCATCGGCAAGTCGACCCTGTTCAAGCTGATCCTGGGCGAACTGGCCGCGGGTGGCGACGAGATCAGCCTGCCCAAGACGGCTCGCATCGCCTCGGTCGATCAAGAACACCCCGCCACCCCGGTCAGCGTTCTGGAAACGATCCTCGAGGCCGACGTCGAGCGCCACACCCTGCTGGGCCGGCTTGAAACCGCAGAGCCCGAGGAGATGGGCGAGATCTGGACCCGGCTGATCGAGATCGACGCCGACGCCGCTCCCGCCCGCGCCGCCGAAATCCTGGTCGGCCTGGGCTTCAGCCAGGAGAACCAGCAGCGGCCGATGTCGGAATACTCCGGCGGCTGGCGCATGCGCGTGGCGCTGGCGGCCGCCCTGTTCGCCGAGCCGGACATGCTGCTGCTCGACGAACCGACCAACTATCTCGATCTCGAAGGTGCCCTGTGGCTCGAGGCGCGGCTCAAGAAATACCCGCACACCGCGCTGATCATCTCCCACGACCGCGAGATGCTGAACGAGGTCTGCACCCACATCCTGCACCTCGCGAACCGCAATCTGACGCTCTACACCGGCAACTACGACCAGTTCGAACAGGCCCGCGCCGAGAAGGCCCGCCTGCAACTCTCGGCCAAGGCCAAGCAGGACGCCGAGCGCGCCCACCTGCAATCCTTCGTCGACCGCTTCAAGGCCAAGGCCTCCAAGGCCGCCCAGGCCCAGTCGCGCATGAAGCGTCTGGCCAAGATGCAACCGGTGGCCACGACCATCGAGGAGCGGGTCGCCCCCTTCATCCTGCCCTCGCCGCCCCGCCCTCTGGCCCCGCCGCTGATCCGGCTGGAGCGCGCCAACGTCGGCTATGAGCCGGGCAAGCCGATCCTGCGCAATCTGAACCTGCGCATGGATCTGGACGATCGCATCGGCCTGCTGGGCGTCAACGGCGCGGGCAAGTCGACCTTCGCCAAGATGATCGC
>NZ_JAEMRO010000036.1 GCF_016463295.1 Brevundimonas sp. | reverse complement strand
TCGTCAGGCTCATAACCTGAAGGTCGCAGGTTCAAATCCTGCTCCCGCACCCAACCAATCTCAAAGCCCCGCATGGCTCGCCAGCGGGGCTTTTTGCTGTTCTGGACATGGTCTCAAGGGCATTTCTCGACCCTCCGATCTCGGCTAGATCATCGCCATGACAGACATTCTGCCGCTCTCCCACTGGATCGATGGCCGAAAGGTCGAGGCGCAAAGGCCCGCAGAGGGGCTGAACCCGTCCGATACGCGCGAGGTCGTGGCGCGGACGCCCGACGGCGGCGTCGCCGAGGTGGGTGCGGCGGTGGATGCCGCGCGCCGGGCCTTTCCGGCCTGGGCCGAGGCGTCACCCGAGGTCCGCTCCGATGTGCTGGACCGCGCGGGTACGCTGCTGATGGAGCGCCGCGAGAGCGTAGGGCGGCTGCTCTCGCGTGAGGAGGGCAAGACCCTGGCCGAAGGAATCGGTGAGACGGCACGGGCGGCGCGGATCCTGAAGTATTTCGCGGGCGAGGCCCTGCGTCTGCACGGCCAGAACCTCGCCTCGGTGCGGCCGGGGGTAGAGGTCCAGACCTGGCGGCAGCCGGTCGGGGTGTTCGGCCTGATCACGCCGTGGAACTTCCCCATCGCCATTCCTGCGTGGAAGGCGGCACCCGCCCTGGCGTTCGGCAATACGGTGGTGATGAAGGCGGCGGGTCCGACGCCAGCGACGGCCGAGGCTCTGGTCGCCATCCTGCACGAGGCGGGTCTGCCCGATGGCGTGCTGAACCTTGTCATCGGGCGCGGCGGCGTGGGGCAGGCGATCGTCGATCACCCGGAAGTGGACGGGATCAGCTTCACGGGCTCGCAGGGCGTGGGAGCCGGGGTCGCCGTGGGGGCGGCCAAGCGGCAGGCGCGCGTCCAGCTGGAGATGGGCGGCAAGAATCCGCTGATCGTGCTGGACGACGCTGATCTGGACCGGGCCGTGGCCGTGGCACTGGACGGCTGCTTCTATGCGACGGGTCAGCGGTGCACGGCGTCCAGCCGCCTGATCGTGCAGGACGGCATTCACGACCGCTTCGTGGCGGCGCTGTCGGAGAAGGTGGCGGCGCTGAAGGTCGGCCATGCGCTCGATCCCGCGACCAACATCGGCCCGGCGGTCAGCGAGGCGCAGATGGAGACGTCCTATCGCTATATCGACATTGCGACCGGTGAAGGCGGTCGCGTGGCCCAGGGTGGGCGGCGTCTGACCCTGGAGACGCCGGGCTGGTACGTCGATCCGACCCTGATCGTCGAGACGACAGCGGATATGCGGATCAATACCGAAGAGGTGTTCGGCCCAGTGGCCTCGGTAATCCGGGTCAGCGACTACGAACAGGCGCTGGAGATCGCCAACGGCGTCGAGTTCGGCCTGTCGGCGGGCATCGTCACGACCTCGCTGAAGCATGCACGGGATTTCCAGCGACGGGCCAAGGCGGGGATGGTCATGGTCAATCTGCCGACGGCGGGTGTGGACTATCATGTGCCGTTCGGCGGGACGAAGAAGTCCAGCTATGGCCCGCGCGAGCAGGGCTTTGCGGCGGCGGATTTCTTCACCCAGACGAAGACTGGGTACAGTTGGAGCTGAGGCCTAAAGGCTGAGCACAACGACCCAAGCCGCGTGCGCCATCAGCCAGAGGATGGCCATGAAGTTGAGGGTGAAGACCTGACCGCGCAGGGCGACATTGTCGCCGGTGCACTGAACCGCGCTGTGGATCACTCGCGCGATCAGAAACAGCCAGGCGGCGGCGACGTCGAGCATATTGATCTGTCCGGTCAGGATCAGCAGACCGAGGCCGATCCAGGCGAACACCGGGGCCTCGAACTGATTGGCCAGATTGCGCTGGATGCGGGCGGACAGACGCGGGTCGCCGTCGGCACGCGCGAAGTCGGCCTTGGTGGCCTGTCCCCGTTTGACGACGATCAGCCGTGTCCAGGTCAGGACAACGTAGAGGCCGACGATCAGGCCGAAATGCAGAACCATCGGAACCAGGGCCCAGGCGGCGAGCGCCGTCAGAGCCGGTTCCGATGTCTGCATGCCGATCATGGATGTCAGGCTCGCGCCGCGTTCCAGGCCCTGACGGCATCCGCATCACGGGCGCTGAGATCGGGGTAGCCGGGGTCGGAACCGACGTCAGGGACGCGCCGCCAGGAGCGGGCGCATTTGGGATACTCGGCCAGTGCGACAGTAACTTCGATGGCATCGCCCGGAACCAAGGTGGCTCCAGAGGTGCGGAAGACTTCAGCGGGATCGAGGTCTCGGAAGGCATTGATCACGTCGTTCGGGCTTGTGACGGACGGCCACGCATCAAGCGCGCCACCGATAATCTTCTGCCGCCGGGCCTCCTCCAAGGCATCGTTGACGACTTCCAAGACAGTTTGAACGTAGCCCCAGCGTGATGCTTCTTCGACGTTTTCCCACGCCCCCGGCGTCTCCGGGATCACCCGCGCGCAGTTCGAGCCGCTGTCCGGGAACCTTGTCCCCCAGGCCTCTTCCATCGTGAAGGGTGTCAGCGGGGCGAGCCAGGCCGTCAGGCGCATGAAGACTTCGTCCATCACCGTGCGGGCCGCCCGCCTGCGGACCGCATCGGGACGGTCACAGTAGAGGCTGTCCTTGCGGATGTCGAAATACAGGGCCGACAGGTCGCCGGAGCAGAACTCCAGCACCGGGCGAACCACGTCCTGGAACCGGTATTCGGCATAGGCCTGACGCACCTGGCCATCCAGTTCGTGCAGGCGATGCAGGATGAACTTCTCCAGCGGCGGCATCTGGGAGTAATCGGTCAGGCGCTCGGCCTCGTCGAAGCCGTCCAGCGCGCCCAGCAGATAGCGGACGGTGTTCCTCAGCTTGCGATAGGCGTCGACCGTGGTTTGCAGGATCTGCTTTCCGATCCGCTGGTCTTCGGCATAGTCGACCAGGGCGACCCAAAGGCGCAGGATGTCGGCACCGCTCTCCTTGATGACGACGGCCGGATCCGTGGTGTTGCCCCTGGACTTGGACATCTTCTCCCCGTTCTCGTCCTGGGTGAAGCCGTGGGTCAGGACGGCCTCATAGGGGGCGCGGCCACGGGTGCCGGAGCCTTCGAGAAGGTTGGACTGGAACCAGCCGCGGTGCTGATCCGAGCCTTCCAGATACAGGTTCGCCGGCCAGTGCGAGGGGCGGTCGCCGGTATAGCCATGGGCCGGGTCGCGGGCCTCCAACGTGAAGGCGTGGGTGCAGCCGCTGTCGAACCAGACATCCAGGATGTCTGTGATCTTCTCGTAGCGCGACGGGTCGTGCGCCCCCAGGAAGTCGGCGTCGGGCCGGTCGAACCAGGCGTCGGCCCCGCCCTCGGCGATGGCCTTCAGGATGCGGGCATCGACCTCTGAATCGTGCAGCGGATGACCCGTATGCTTGTCGACATACATGGCCAGGGGCGTGCCCCAGGCGCGCTGGCGGCTGATCAGCCAGTCGGGGCGACCCTCGACCATGGTGCGGATGCGGTTCTTGCCCGTCGCCGGATGGAAGGCTGTGGTGTCGATGGCGTTCAGGGCTGTCTCGCGCAGAGTGTCGCCGGACTTCAGGGGTTGATCCATACGGATGAACCATTGCGGCGTGTTGCGGAAGATGATCGGCGCCTTGGAGCGCCAGCTGTGCGGATAGGAATGCTCTAGCCGCCCGCGCGCCAGAAGCGTGCCCGCCTCGATCAGCTTCTCCATCACGGCGGGGTTGGCCGAGCCGAACTTGCCGGTCTTCTTGCCCTCGGTCTCCAGCACCTTCAGGCCCGCGAACAAGGGGACGTGTGGATAGTAGGCCCCGTCCGGATCGACCGTATCCGGCACCTCCTTGTGGCCGTGCGCCTTCCAGACGTCGTAGTCGTCCGCCCCGTGGCCGGGCGCAGTGTGAACAAAGCCGGTGCCAGCGTCGTCGGTGACGTGGTCGCCTGACAGAAGAGGTACGGAGAAGCCGTAGCCGCTGTCCAGCGCCGCCAATGGATGGGCGCACTCCAGACCCGACGGATCGATGTCATAGACGCGGGTCCAGGTCGCGATCTTCGCCGCCCTGAAGACGTCCTCGGCCAGTTTGTCGGCGATGATGAAGCGGTCGCCCGGCGTGGCCCAGGGCTCGAACTCCAGCCCGGTCTCCAGGGCCGTGACCTCGTACAGGCCATAGGCGATGTCGGGGCCGTAGCTGATCGCCCGGTTGGCCGGGATGGTCCAGGGCGTGGTGGTCCAGATCACGACCGACGGCGTCTGGGTGCGGAAGGCCAGCAGGTCGTCCGGATGGCTGTCCGACGTGCCGACGACCGGGAACTTCACCCAGATCGTGGGGCTGACGTGGTCGTGGTATTCGATCTCGGCCTCGGCCAGGGCCGTGCGCTCGACCGGCGACCACATGACGGGCTTGGAGCCGCGATACAGCTGGCCGGAGTTCTTGAACTTGTGGAACTCGGCGACGATGGCGGCCTCGGTCGTGAAATCCATGGTCGCATACCGGTTGTCCCAGTCGCCCAGTATGCCCAGGCGCTTGAACTGGTCGCGCTGCACGTCGATCCAGCCGGCGGCGTAGTCGCGGCAGGCGGCGCGGAACTCGGCCTTGGACACCTCGTCCTTGCGACGGCCCTTGGCGCGATACTGTTCCTCAATTTTCCATTCGATCGGCAGGCCGTGGCAGTCCCAGCCGGGGACAAAATCGACGTCCTTGCCCAGCAGGAACTGGCTGCGGACCACGAAGTCCTTCAGCGTCTTGTTCAGGGCGTGGCCGATGTGGATGTCGCCATTGGCATAGGGCGGGCCGTCGTGAAGGACGTACAGGGGCGCCCCCTGGGCCTGGCGCGTCCTGCGCAGGGTCGCATACAGATCGCCCCACTGCTCCAGGATCAGCGGTTCTTTCTGCGGCAAACCTCCGCGCATGGGGAAGGGCGTCTCGGGCAGAAAGACGGTCTCGCGATAGTCGCGGCCCGTCGCGGCGTCGGTAGGGGTGTCGGGTGTGGCGTCGGCCATGTCAGTCGTCCAGGCGTATCTTTGGGTGATCGTTCGCGGTGATGTTTCGATCCCGGCGAGCATGGGGCGAGGGCCCTGCGATGCTACGCCGGGCGGCTAATCGAAATCGGGCGAAACAGGCGGACGGTCATGATGGGATCGGTCTAGCAGGGCGGTACGCACGAGGCTAGGCGGACAGTACCGCCCGCGCGGCCGCAGCGTCAGCGTCGATCTGGGCCTTGAGGCCATCAAGGCTGTCGAAATTCATCTCGCCGCGCAGCAGGGCGACCAGTTCGGTCTCGATGATCTGGCCATAAAGGTCGCCTGCAAAGTCCAGCAGCCAGACCTCCAGCAGCGGCTCCTCGATCTCGAACATGGGGCGGATGCCCAGGTTGGCGACACCGTCGATAACGCGGCCATCCGCCAGGTGCGTGCGCGTGGCATAGACGCCGTAGGCCGGGCGCATATAGTCGCCGAGGCGCACATTGGCGGTCGGCACGCCGATGGTGCGACCGCGCTTTTCGCCGTGCACGACCTCGCCCTGGATGGCGAAGGGGCGGCCCAGGATGGCGGCGGCGCGGGCCATGTCGCCGGCCTTCAGCGCCTCGCGCACGGCAGACGACGACAGCTTCAGCCCGTCCGGATCGTCGAGGCGATCGATGACGCTGACGGTGAAGCCCAGCTGTTCGCCATGGCGGCGCAGACCCTCGGGCGAACCCCTGCGGCCCTTGCCATAGGTGAAGTCGAAGCCGACGGCGGCGTGGCGGATGCCTAATCCCAGCGAAAGAATTTCGGTGGCGAATTGCGCGTCCGTCATAGCGGCCATGTCGGCGTCGAACGGCAGCAGATACAGACGCTCGACACCCAGAGGAGCGAGAGCCCGAACCATCTGGTCGGTGTTCATCAGGCGGAAGGGAGCAGCCTCGGGCTGAAACCAGCGGCGGGGATGGGGGGCGAAGCTGACGACGGCGAGGGGGGCAGCCAAACTGTCCGCAGCCTGACGCGCGGCGGCGATGACGGCCTGATGTCCGCGATGAACGCCGTCGAAGGCTCCGATGGCGACGGCGGCTCCGCGCAGATCCTCGGGCAGGTCGCGCCAGTCTGTGACGACCTGGACCAAGATCAGCCCTTGCCGGGTCGCCGACGGCGGGGGACGCGGACCACGGCGATGCCGTCCATGATCAGCCTGTCCTCGACAAAGCCCTCGCAATTCAGCTCGACCCGCGCCGTCTCCGGATCGACCGACAGAACCGTGATGCGGATCAGGACCGTGTCGCCGATCCGCACCGGATAGTGGAACTGAAGCGTCTGGGACACATAGATGGATCCGGCCCCCGGCAGGATGGTCCCGACCACGGCCGACCCGAACGACGCCGACAGCAGACCGTGGGCGATGCGCCCGCGATAGGCGGTCTTGGAGGCAAAGGCCTCGTCCAGATGCACCGGGTTGAAGTCGTCCGACGCCTCGGCGAACAGCTGGATGCGCTGCTCGGTGACGGGGATGACCTTCTCGGCGGCCATGCCGACGTGCAACTCGTCCAGGATGTAACCGCCAGAGGCGTGTGTCGTGACCAGATCAACCATGGACGGGCCTTAGCGTGAATTGTCGCATGTCACCACGTCAGATCGAGCATGGCATAGCGCGCATGGGTGGTCTCGGCCTTCAGCAAATCGGCGGCGCGGGACGGATCGATCCGGCCGTCGTGGCCACGCGCGGCATCGCCGTGGATGCCTTGAGCGATGAAGAGGCAATCCAGCGCCTGACGGTCGGCCCCCAGAACGTCGGTTACCACGCCGTCGCCGATGCACAGCACGCGCGAGCGGTCGACCGCGCGACCGAGCAGGGCTTCAGCCTCCTTCAGCGCCAGGCCATAGATGGGCGCAAACGGCTTGCCGGCCATGGTCACGCGACCGCCCAGTGCCTCGTACAGATCGGCCAACGCCCCGCCGCAATAGATCAGCTTGTCGCCACGCTGGACCACGCGGTCCGGATTGGCGCAGATCAGCTCCAGATCGCGCGCGACGCCTTCGGCCAGCCGCTCGCGATAGTCCTCGGGCGTCTCGACGTTGTCATCGACGGGCCCGGTGACGGAGATGAAGGCGGCGTCGGCGGCCCCCTCGGCGGTGGTCAGACCCAGGCCGTCGTACAGGGGCCAGTCGCGATCGGGACCGATGATCCAGACCGGGCCAGGTGCTCTTTTCGACAGCTCCGCCCGGGTCGCATCGCCGGAGGTGACGAAGGCTTTCCACGCCTCGCGCGGCACGCCCAGACCATCGAGCTGGGCCACGACATCGTGTGCGGGGCGGGGCGAGTTGGAGATCAGCACCACCGCCCCGTGATCACGATTGAACCGGATCAGAGCCTCGCAGGCCTCGTGCCAGCTTTCGCGCCCGTTATGGATCACGCCCCAGACGTCGCAGAGCAGGATGTCATAGTCCCCGGCGATTTCGCCGAGGCCGGAAGGCGCATGGGGCAGGGTCATGAGCGGCTGATAGCCGGTTCCGGGAGTGGGGAGAAGATGGGACGGCTCAGGCCTGCTCGCGGCCATCGACGTGGCGGGGGCACAGGCTGTGTGATCAAGGCTTCCCCTTCCGGCCTCGGCCCTCTAGGTTCCGCGCCAACGATTTGAGACGAGGTCCACCATGAACACCGCCGACATGAAGCGCGTCGAGACGCACCTGAAGCGCACCTTCAACACGGGCGGCATCATCCTGAAGCCGCGCGGCAAGCCCAATGACTCCTGCGAGGTCTATGTCGGCGACGAGTTCATCGGCGTCGTCTTCGAGGACGAGGACGAGGCCGGCAGCTTCATGTTCGAGATGGCGATCCTGGCCGAGGACCTGCCCGCCGACTGATTGGCTCTCTCTGAAGATAGGCATGAAAAAGCGCCGGTGGAGCGATCCACCGGCGCTTCTTCAATTCGGACCGTGGGCTATTTCTTGCCGAAGATCATGTCACCCAGCTTGGCGAAGAAGCCTTTTTCCTCGGTCTTTGTCGCGGTCGGGGCCAGCGAGGGTGCGGCGGCTGCAGCGGGCTTGGGTGCCGGTGCCGGCGTCGGTGCTGGAGCTGGCGTGGCGGCGGCTACCGGAGCAGCGGCAGGCGCGGTCGTCGCCTTGGGAGCCACGGCAGGAGCGGGCTTCGGCGCTGCGGCGGGCTTGGCGGCGGCGGCAGGCTTGGCCGTCGATGCCGGCTTGGGCGCGGCCTTGGCGGCGGACTTTGCAGCCGGGGCCTTGGTGGCCGGTTTCGCAGCGGGTTTGGGCGCGGCGGCCTTGGCGGGCGCGACGGTCTTGGTGGCGGGCTTGGCGGCCGGCGCCTTGACCGCAGCCGGCTTGGCCGCCGTCGTCCTGGCGGGAGCGGCTTTCGCAGCCGGGGCCTTGGTGGCAGGCTTGGCCGCGGCGACCTTGGGAGCGGTCGCCTTGGCCGCGAGCTTGGCTGCGGCTTTTGCAGCGACAGGGGCCTTGGCGGCAGGCTTGGCGGTGGCCGTCTTGGTCGCGGGTTTCGGCGCGGCGGCCTTTACGGCACTCGACTTTGCGGCCGCTTTAGGCTTGGAAGCGGCGGTCGTCGCCGGTTTCGGTTTTGCCGTGCTCGGCGTAGACGGTGATTTAGCCATGAATTCCCCGACCCCTCGGTGCGATTGATTGATGCTGGCGCGAGAGAGCACGCCAGCGCGTGTCCCGAGTCGTCATGATAGCGGTGTTTTTGAATGTCATACAGCCCAGTTCAGATTATCGCCCGCGGGCCTCGCCTGGTGGCCGAAACGGCCGCCGAAGCGCTGGATGCCGACATCGCTCTGGAAGGCGCGACCTATTCCATTCTGGAGGAGGACGAGGACCGTGACGTCTGGCGGATCGACGGCTATCCGACGACCCGCGAAGAGGCGGACGGCATGGAGGCGCGTCTGCGTGCGCACGACGGTCTGACCGTCGAGGTCGAGGTCCTGGCCGACGCCGACTGGCTGGCCATGTCGCTGTCGGGCCTGCCGCCGGTCGAGGCCGGACGGTTCTTCGTCTATGGCGCGCACGATCAGGGCAAGGTGCCGGAGGGGCGCGTGAACCTGAAGATCGATGCGGGCGCGGCGTTCGGCACGGGCCACCACGGCACGACGGTGGGTTGCCTGGAGGCGTTCGACCGGCTGCTGGAGACCGAACGGTTCGACAGGGTGCTGGATGTCGGTTGCGGCACCGGCGTGCTGGCCATTGCGGCGGCGCGGACGGGGTCGCCCATTGCGGTCGGCACCGACATCGACGAGCCCTCGGCCCGGATCGCCAACGAGAATGCCGCGATCAATGACGCCCAATGCGACTTCTACTTCGCCAGCGGCCTGAATGATGAGCGGATCGCCCAGCACCTGCCGTACGATCTGGTCTTCGCCAACATCCTGGCCGCGCCGTTGGTGGAACTGGCCCCCGACATCGCCGCGGCGCTGAAGCCGGGCGGGGTGGCCATCCTGTCGGGCCTGTTACGGACGCAGGAGGAGCGGGTGCTGGACGCCTATCGCCCGCTGGGCTTCGTCGTCGAACAGACCATCCATCACGATGCCTGGAGCGCGCTGCAACTGCGCAAGGCCGAGGCTTAAGGAACCGAGATGCGCCAGACCTTCGACGAAACGACCGATCCGTCCTTTGGGGCAAAACACCTGCCGCTGCTGCGGGCGGAGATGAAGAAGCAGGGGCTCGACGGCCTGCTGGTGCTACATGAGGATGAGCATCAGAACGAATATCTGCCCGACGCCAACGAGCGGCTGGCCTGGGTCAGCGGCTTCACCGGTTCGGCCGGGGCCGGTGTCGTGCTGATGGACCGGGCCGCGGTCTTCGTCGACGGCCGCTATACGGTGCAGGTCAAGGCTCAGACGGACGAGGCACTGTTCGAACGGGTCGAGTTGCACAAGCTGACGACGTGGCTGGAAGGCGTTCCGGCGGGGTCGGTGATCGGCTACGACCCGCGCCTGCATAGCCCCGATGCGCTCTCGACCCTGCGGGCGGCGGTGGAGAAGGCCGGCGCGACGCTGAAGCCCGTCGAGGCAAATCCGATCGATCTGGCCTGGGGTGCCGATCGCCCCGCACAGCCGCAGGCCCCGGTGGTGCCGCATGACGATCGCTATTCCGGTGAAAGCGCCGCATCGAAGCGCGCGCGGATCGGTCAGGCGATCGCGGCGAAGGGCGCGAACGTTGCGGTGCTGACGTCGCCATCGTCGCTGGCCTGGCTGTTCAACATTCGCGGTGGCGACGTGATCCGCACGCCTCTGCCGCTCGGACAGGCGGTGGTGAAGGCCGACGGCACCGCCAGCGTCTTCCTCGATCCGGCCAAGGTCACGAATGAACTGCCCGGCTGGCTGGGTGATGCGGTGGCGTTGGAGTCACACGACGCTTTGCCCGCCGCTCTGGATGCGCTGTCCGGCCAGAAGGTGCTGATCGATCCGGCGGTGACCTCGGCCTGGTATTTCGATCGGCTGGAGGCGGCGGGAGCCACCATCGTGCGCGGCATGGACCCCTGCGCCCTGCCGCGGGCCCAGAAGAATGCCGTGGAGATCGAGGGCAGCCGTCAGGCCCATATCCGCGACGGCGCGGCCCTGACGCGGTTCCTGCACTGGGTCGATACGAAGGCCCAGGTCGAACTGCCGGACGAGCGCGGCGTCGTCGAGGCGCTGGAGGGCTTCCGCGAGGCGACGGGTATGCTGAAAGACCTGTCCTTCGACACCATCGCGGGTGTCGGCGGCAACGGGGCCCTGCCGCACTACAAGCCGGTGGGGGCCAAGATCCGGAAGATGGAGCAGGGCAGCCTGCTGCTGGTCGACGGCGGAGGGCAATATCTGGACGGCACCACCGACGTGACCCGCACCATGGCGATTGGAGAGGGCACGGCGGACCAGCGACGGATGTACACCCTGGTGCTGAAGGCGCACATCGCCATGGCCGTCATCCGCTTTCCCACCGGGACGACGGGGCACCAGCTGGACGCCATCGCGCGCCAGCCGCTCTGGAACGCCGGCTTCGACTACGACCACGGCACCGGCCACGGCGTCGGCTCCTATCTGGGGGTGCACGAGGGCCCGCAGCGCATAGCGACGGCGTTCAACAGCCAGCCCCTGCTGACCGGCATGATCCTGTCCAACGAGCCGGGTTACTATCGCGAAGGTCACTGGGGCATCCGGATCGAGACGTTGCAGGTCGTGACGGCACCAGAGCCGATCCCAGGCGGCGAACGGCCCATGCATGGCTTCGAGCAACTGACTCTCGCCCCGCTGGATCGCAGGCTGATCGACATGGCGCTGCTGACGGTGGAGGAGCGCGCCTATGTCGATGCCTATCACGCCGAAGTGCTGGCCAAGGTCGGGCCGCTGCTGGCGGAGGGCGTGCAGAGGGACGAGGCGGCGCTGGCCTGGCTGAAGGGGCAGTGCGCGCCCTTGCACTGATCCGGGGTGGTAATCATCTGAGATGGCGCTGACGAAGCTGTCGTCGGTCCCATCACATCAGGAGAGCACCCCATGAGAACCCGCACACTGGGCCGGAGCGGCCCCGAGGTCTCGGCCATCGGACTGGGGTGTATGGGGATGGCGGCCTTCTATGGCCAGGCGTCGGACGAGGCGCAGTCGACGTCGGTGATCCACCGGGCGCTGGACCTGGGCATCACTCTATTCGACACGGCCGAAATGTACGGGCCGCACACCAATGAGATCCAGGTCGGCAAGGCGCTGGCGGATCGCCGTGACAATGCCTTCGTCGCGACCAAGTTCGGCATCGGCTACAATGCGGAGCGCACGGCGCTGACGGTCGATGGGTCGCCCGCCAATGTTCGCCGCGCGATCGAGGGCAGCCTGAAGCGGCTGAACATGGATCACGTCGATCTGTACTATCTGCACCGCGTCGATCCGAACACGCCGATCGAGGAGACGGTCGGTGCGATGGGCGAACTGGTGACGGAGGGCAAGGTCCGCTTCCTGGGGCTGTCCGAGGCGGCACCCGAGACGATCCGCAAGGCCCACGCGACCCACCCGATCACTGCCCTGCAGACCGAATATTCGCTGTGGAGCCGCGAGCCGGAGGACGAGATTCTGGCCACGGTGGACGAGCTGAGCATCGGCTTCGTGCCCTACAGCCCGCTGGGGCGCGGCTTCCTGTCCGGCGAGATCAAGTCGATCGACGATCTGGCCGCCGACGACTTCCGGCGCACCAACCCGCGCTTCATGGGCGAGAACTTCCAGAAGAACCTGAACCTGGTCACCGCCGTCGGCGCGATCGCGGCGGACAAGGGCGTCACGGCGGCGCAACTGGCCCTGGCCTGGGTGCTGGCGCAAGGCGAGCATCTGGTGCCGATCCCCGGCACGCGCCGGATCTCGACGCTGGAAGACAATGCGGCGGCGGCGGATATCGTGCTGACGGCGGAAGACCTGGCGCGGATCGAGGCGGTGTTTCCCAAGGACGCGGTGGCGGGGGATCGCTATGCGCCCGCCGGTCGGGCGGCCCTGAACCGATAGGCAATCGGGACAGAAAGGGAGGCTGGCGCAGGCCGTCGCACGGGGTCTGCGGCCCGGCCGGTGATCCGTGTCCGGAGACACCGCGCACCGTGAAGGCCGGGCCGCGTCCCGCCTTCTGAAAGCCGGATCAGCGTATCAGCGGGCCGGGCCTGCGCCAGACGCAAGCGCGCAACTTATGCTGCGATGCAGCATAATATCGACCCGTGTTGCGCCAATGCTGCGGTTTGGATGCGCTTAAGCGACGGCGGCCGTGCGGACCGGCACCAGGTGCGGGACGCTGGGAATGGTGCTGACGCTGACGCCCGCTTCGTCCGGGATGGCCAGATAGCCAGCCTTGGCCGCGGCATCGCCCAGGCGACGGCGCGAGGTGAGGACCACCAGGGGGGCGGCGAACAGCAGGGGCAGGACGACCGGGGCGAACCAGACGATCATGTCGGGACGCACCACCAGACCGGCGCAGAACATCAGGCCGGTCGCCATTTGCCAGCGCATGGACTTGAAGGCGGCGGACCAGCTGACGCCGTCGGTGTCGCGATCCTGGGTTTGCCAGCCGGCGTCGTGGCCGAGCGCGATCTGGATGATGGCCTTGGTCGAGGCGACCATCATGATCGGGGCGATCAGGGCGGACAGCAGGATCTCCAGCGCCATGCCCTTGACGATCTGGCGGGCCCCGCCGAAGGCGCGGCGTTCGCGCGGGCGGCTGAGGACCAGCAGGGCCCCCATGACCTTGGGCCCGATCAGCAGGACGCCGGACAGCAGGGTCGCCAGCATGAAGGGCGTGAACTGCGGGTTCAGCATGTAACCGAAGGACGCCCAGTCGATCGGATACTGCATCTGGATGATCATTCCGGCGACCAGCGACGCCAGCCACAGGGGCGACGAGAAATAGGCCATGAAGCCCATGACCATCTGGGTGCGGCTCATCAGGCTGAGGCTGCGGGTCTTCAGCAGGCCCAGGTGCTGCATATTGCCCTGGCACCAGCGGTGATCGCGGCGGATGAAGTCCAGCATGGTCGAGGGCGTTTCCTCGCAGCTTCCGTCCAGGGCGGCGGTGACGTGCACGGCCCAGCCCCCACGACGCAGCAGGGCAGCCTCGACCGTATCATGGCTCAGGATCGCGCCGCCGAACGGCTCGCGGCCCGGCAGGACGGGCAGGTGGGCGCAGGACGCAAAGGCTTCGGTGCACAGGATGGCGTTGTGGCCCCAGTAGCTGGCCTCGGCGCCCGCCCACCAGGCCAGGCCGGCGGCGGCAACGCGGCCGTACAGGCGCACGCTGAACTGCGACACGCGCGCGAACAGGGTCTGGCCCTTGATGATGGTCGGGGTGGTCTGCAGCAGGCCGATGCCGGGGTTGCGCTCCATGCAGTCGACCATGCGCAGGATGGTCTCGCCCGCCATGGTGCTGTCGGCGTCGAGCACCAGCATGAAGGGATAGGCCCCGCCGAAACGGTGCGTCCATTCGGCGATGTTGCCGCATTTGCGCTCGATGTTCTTTTCGCGACGGCGATAGAAGACCCGGCTGTGGGCGTGGGCCCGGAAGCCCAGATAGGCCTGATGCTCCTGATCGGCGGCCTCGGCCTTGGTCGAATCGCTCAGAACGAAGATGTCGAAGGCCTCGGACACGCCCAGACGGGCCAGGGAGTTGTCGATGACGGCCAGACGCGCGAAGGCGGCGCGGGCGTCTTCGTTATACAGCGGCATCAGCAGGGCCGTGCGCTGCGTCGGCTCCGGCGGATGGGGGCGGAACTTCAGGTCTTCCTGCTCGCGGCCGGTCAGCAGCACCCAGAAGCCGATGGCGGCGCTGGAGAACCAGCAGGCGATGGCGGTGATCAGCACCAGGAACAGGCCCAGGGCCGCGATCTCAAGCGCATCGAAGCCATGACGGGCATACAGGGCCACGGGCGCAATGGCGGCCAGGGCGGTCACGATGACGGTCAGGGCGGTCAGGATCAGGCGACGACGGCCGATCGAGACGGGCGAGGTGGCGGGGGCGGCACGCTTGACGAAGGCATCGCGGCTGTCCAGCGACTGGCGCGGCATGGTCATCGGCGCTTCTTCGGGCAGCCACGTCCAGGCGGGCCGCATGGACTCGGTGTCCAGCGAGGCATTGGCGGCGTCGATCCGTGTCGCGAGCAAAGTCATTCGGTGCGGGCCTTTGATCCTGAAACCGGTCGGGAAACCGGGCGGGATTGCTGCATTGCAGCACACCGGCAATGTCGATCACTTTCACGCGATTTTCAATCACGGAATGGTGATATGCCCAAAAATTATGGAACCGGACCGCTTTAGGGCGCGAGATCGTCCGGACTGTGGCGATCGGCGTGCGTCTTCAGCCGCCTTTCCAGGGCGAAGGCGGCGATCCCGACCCATCCGACCAGGATGATCGCATAGGCTCGCTCCCACCAGCCGACATTGGCTGGATTGACCGTGCCGGGCAGGATCATGTGGTGGGTAAAGACCGTCAGGATGGCCATCGCCACGAAGGTCACGAACAGAAACACCTTCAGCCGCCGCAGATCGACATGGCTCCACAGGCCCCACAGCAGCAGCAGGGGCGCGATCTGGATGCCAAGGCCGAGGTTGATCGCCATGTGCCGCGGATCCGGCCAGGGATAGAGGCTGGATACCGCCAGACCGATGCCGGCCAGGATGAAGACCACGGCTGTCAGCGAGGCGACGATCCATCGCTCCGTCAGGCCGTGAATGGCCAGGCCGAACCCCACGCCCGCCGCCATGCACATCAGGCCCGCGATGAAGACCCCGCCGTTGAAGATCAGGGGCATGGGGGCCGACGCCCCGCCCAGTTCGCTGAGATATTGCCGCGCGTGATCGAAGCCCGGATAGGTCGCGACCCCGATCAGCACCGCGACCAGTGCCAGCAGCGGGGCGGCCACGCCGACGATCAGCAGGCGGCGACGGCGGGCATAGCGCGGCCGAACGACCGTGTCGGGTAGGGGCTTCAACCCCCACAGCGGCCGGATCAGGGGGATGCGTTTGACGATCTCATAGATCAACAAGCTGACGCCGAAGGTGATCCCCACCAGGGCGGCCGCCTCCAGCGGGGCGGGCAGGTTGGCCGGCCGGATGAACCAGACGGCCACGACCAAGACCGTTTGATGCGCGAGGTAAAGCGTGAAGGTGGCGTCCACGAGATAGCGCAGGGCCGGTCCCGAGGCCTGTCTCAGATAGCGGCTGCCATAGCCCAGGATGGCGGCGATCACGGCCCACTGGTCGATGCCGAAGATGATGGCGCGTGGAATGCCGAACCAGGTCGCGCCGCCGGGATGGGCCGCCTGCGCCATCATGATCGGCAGGGCGATCAGGGCGATGATGGCGGCGGTACGCCGGTGTCGCTCCAGCCCGGCCCACAGCTCTTCGTGCCGCACCATCAGGAAGCCGAACAGAAAGGCCCCCAGCGACAGGAAATGGTTGTAGCCGTCCCAGCTCAGCCGGTTGGTGATGCCGAACAGCGGAAACAGGACGATGCGGATGACGATCAGATAGGCGATCGGCACGACCAGCACCCGCCACCCCGCCGTGGCCCGCGCCAGCCAGTCTTCCAGCCGCGCCATCAGAACCGGACGCGTCATCAGGGCGACGGCCACAAGGCTGTAGACCGCGATATAGACGATGAACCACAGGTGGTTGACCGGCACGCCGTTCGACAGGCCCGTCGGCCCGAACTCATGCACCAGCCAGTCGATGAAGGTGCCGTCGAAACCGCCTTTGTCGATGGCCTCGATCCACGACTGGATAGGCACCAGCACCAGGGTGCCGAAGATCAGCGGCGGGATCAGCCGCTCGGCCCGGTCCCTGAGGGTGCGTCCGGGTGTCCGCCGCGCCGCCATCAGCCGCAGCGCCGCCCCCGAGACGAGGAACAGCAGCGTCAACCGCCAGGGGTTGGTGATCAGCACCGCCTCATGCAGCCAGCCGAAGGTATGGGCGCTGTGCACGTGCCAGTCGTAGGGGGCATAGACCAGCGCCACATGATAAAGGATCAGCAGGCCGAACGCCGCCACCCGGATCCAGTCCAGATCGTTTCGACGCGTGCTGAGGGCGGGGGTCTGGCTCACGCGGCGTCTATGGTCGAGCGGGTGGTTTCTGTCCATGCGACAACGCTTTGACGCGCCGCGCCGGAACGGCCTAACGTCGGTTCAACGAGACTGGACGGAGGGATTCGCGTGGGCCTGACCATCGCCGTGACCCGCGAGCGCCGCGAAGGCGAAACGCGTTGTGCCGTCACCCCTGACACGGTCAAGGCCCTGATCAAGCTGGGCGCGGCCGTTATGGTCGAGGCCGGGACGGGCACGGGCTCGCACATCCCCGATGCCGACTATGCCGCCGCGGGCGCGACCGTCGCCGCCGACACCCGCAGCACGCTGGAGGGGGCCGACATCGTCCTGAAGGTGCGCGGCCCGACGGCCCAGGAAACCAGCGCGCTGAAACCCGGCGCCATCGTCGTGGCCATGCTGGATGCCTATCGCGAGAAGGAGACGGTCCAGGCCCTGTCCGGCGCCAACGTCACCGCCTTCGCCATGGAGTTCGTGCCACGCATCACCCGGGCCCAGGTCATGGACGTGCTGTCGTCCCAGGCCAATCTGGCGGGCTATCGCGCCGTGATCGAGGCGGCGGCTGCCTTCGGCAAGGGTTTCCCCATGATGATGACGGCGGCGGGCACCGTTGCGCCTGCCAAGGTCTTCGTGATGGGCGTGGGCGTCGCAGGGCTCCAGGCCATCGCCACGGCCCGGCGTCTGGGGGCTGTCGTCACCGCCACCGACGTGCGCCCCGCCACCAAGGAACAGGTCGAGAGCCTCGGGGCCAAATTCCTCGCCGTCGAGGACGAGGAGTTCAAAAACGCCCAGACGGCCGGTGGCTATGCCAAGCCCATGTCGCCGGAATATCAGGCCAAACAGGCGGTCCTGACCGGCGAACACATCAAGAAGCAGGACATCGTCATCACCACGGCCCTGATCCCCGGCCGCGCCGCGCCCGTGCTGGTCACCGCCGATCAGGTGGCGACGATGAAGCCCGGCTCGGTCATCGTCGACCTGGCCATCGAGAACGGCGGCAATGTCGAGGGCGGTCGGCTGAACGAGGTCGTCACCACCGCGAACGGCGTCCAGATCGTCGGCCACGCCAACCTGCCGGGCCGGATCGCGGCGGATGCCTCGGCGCTCTACGCGCGCAACCTGTCGGCTTTCGTCGGATTGCTGATCAAGGACGGTGCCCTGGCGCTGGATCTGGAGGACGAAATCCTCAAGGCAGCGGTGGTCACCCATGGCGGGGCCGTGGTGCATGAGGGGGTGAAGGGATGAAATCTGTTTCGCACCCCTCTCCCGGCGGGAGAGGGCTTGAGCCTCCGGGAGCGCAGCGATCGGCAAGGCGAAAGGGTGAGGGCTTAAGGCGTCATTCGGCCTCAGCCGTGGCACGATCGGCGCGACGGCTTGCGCCGACAAACAGACCCGACCCTCATCCGTCCGCTTCGCGGCCACCTTCTCCCAATGGGAGAAGAAAATCACGAGCCGGCTTTTTCCTAGAACCGAACGGGGTCACGACATGAGAAGTACAGCCTTCACTTTGGGAATGCTGAGTCTGTTCGCGAGCGTGATTGCTGTTTTGGCCGGGTTAGCGATTGCCTACGAAAACGGAGATGGCTTGTTGTTCTTCGCCGGAGCAGCAGTTGGCCTTGGTTTGGGTCTTATTGGCAGCATCGTACTTATGCTGGTTCGTATCGATGAGCGTCTGGAAGAGACTGCAAAGCAGCAAGCTAAGGACCGAGCGGCGACAGCACAGCGAGAAGCAGAAGGGAGTTTCTAGAATTGGAACACGTCGATCCCACCATCTTCCGCCTGGCCATCTTCGTGCTGGCAATCTTCGTCGGCTACTATGTCGTCTGGTCGGTGACGCCGGCGCTGCACACGCCCTTGATGGCGGTGACCAATGCCATTTCCAGCGTGATCGTGGTCGGCGGCCTGATCGCGGCGGCGGCGCTCAGCGGTGACGCGGGCCCCAACGGCTGGATCGCCAAGGGGGCGGGCGTCGCGGCGGTAACCCTGGCCAGCGTCAACATCTTCGGCGGCTTCATGGTCACGCGGCGCATGCTGGCCATGTACCGCAAGAAAGAGAAACCTAAGGTCGAGGCCAAATCCGCGTGACCACGGACATCGTCCCCTTCGCGGTCGGCGCGTCCTGGGCCGCCTCGGCGATCGGGGTGGCCCTGTGGCTGTGGAGCTGGTTCGGAGCCCGTGACGCCATCGCCAAGGTCCGGTTCCTGGACTGCGGCATGGTGCTGTTGTTCTCGTCGGTCCTGCTGCGCATCGTGGCGCAGGACAAGCCGATGGGGGTGTTCGACTGGGCGATGGTGCTGCTGGGCCCGCTGTTCATCGCGGCGGGGCTGTGGCGGCTGGGTCGGACGGCGTGTCCGCCCGGAGGACGCTGATGGACCGGCCGCAGACCCTTCTGGATCAGGTGCTGGATGCCCTGCGCGCGCATCAGGCAGACGCGCGCAAGATTGGTGTCGAGCTTGTCGGTGTCGTGGGATCGGTCGCACGCGGAGAGGCCGGTCCGGCCAGTGACATCGACGTCGTCTATGACGTGACCGGCAAGGGGCACCTGTGGCCCTTGATGGGTCTGGTTGCGGATATCGAAGACGCCCTGGGCCGCCGCATCGACCTCGTCGATCGCGAGATGATGCCTGCGGATCGATGGGAGTGGATGGCCAGGGATCTGGTGCGCCTATGACCACTCTGGCCCTGCGTGACCGGTTGAACGATATCGTATCGTATGGCTCCGAAGCTATCGAGGCCGTGGGCAACCTGTCCGCAGACCAAATCCTTGCCGAGCGTTTCCGCGAGCACACCGTGCTGCGAACCGTTCAGATCGTCGGTGAAGCAGCGGCTCAGCTGATCAAGCTCGACCCCGCCATGTCCGAGCGCATTCCGGACCTGCGACGGGCGATCCAGCTGAGAAACGTGCTCGTGCACGGTTACACAAAGATACGGATGGACGAGATCGTTCTGATCGTCCGCACCGACATGCCCGGCCTCGTCTCTCGTGCGGCTGATATTCTGGGGGAACAAGACACATGAACGCATCGCTGGCCGCACTGGCCTATCTGGTCGCCGGGGTCCTGTTCATCCTGTCCTTGCGCGGGCTGTCCAGTCCCGAGACTAGCCGTCAGGGCAATACCTTCGGCATGGTGGGCATGGCCCTGGCCGTGGGCGTGACCCTGCTGACCCTGTGGTGGACGCATACGCTGGATCCGCTGACGCTGGCCCTGATCGCGGGTGGCGTCATCGTGGGCGGCGGGGCAGGGGCCTTCATCGCCGCCAAGGTCAAGATGACCGACATGCCGCAACTGGTCGCCGCCTTCCACAGCCTGGTGGGTCTGGCCGCCTGTCTGGTCGCGGTGGGCGCCGTCTATGCGCCCGAAAGCTTTGGCATCGCGACCGAAGCCGGGGGCATCAAGACCCTGTCGATCATCGAACTGAGCCTCGGCGTCGCCATCGGGGCCATCACCTTCACCGGCTCGGTCATCGCCTTCGCCAAGCTGGACGGGCGGATGAGCGGCGCGCCCATCATCCTGCCGGCGCGGCACATGATCAACATCGGCCTGGCCCTGGCTCTGGTCTTCCTGATCGGTATCCTGATCGGAACGGGCGGCACCGCGGTCTGGGCCTTCTGGGGCGTGTTCCTGATTGCCCTCATTCTGGGCGCGACCCTGATCATCCCCATCGGGGGTGCGGACATGCCGGTGGTGGTGTCGATGCTGAACTCCTATTCCGGCTGGGCGGCGGCAGCCCTGGGCTTCACGCTGGAGAACATCGCCCTGATCATCACCGGGGCCCTGGTCGGCTCGTCGGGTGCGATCCTGAGCTACATCATGTGCAAGGGCATGAACCGCAGCTTCATCTCGGTCATCCTGGGCGGTTTCGGCGGCGACGCCGGCCCGGCCGGCGAGGCCCGCGTCGAGACCCGCCCCGTCAAGCAGGGCAGCGCCGACGACGCCGCCTTCATCATGAAGAACGCGTCCAAGGTCATCATCGTCCCCGGCTACGGCATGGCTGTGGCCCAGGCCCAGCACGCCCTGCGCGAGATGGCCGACAAGCTGAAGGAGGAAGGCGTCGAGGTGAAATACGCCATCCACCCCGTCGCCGGCCGCATGCCAGGCCACATGAACGTCCTGCTGGCCGAGGCCAATGTCCCCTATGACGAGGTTTTCGAGCTGGAAGACATCAACTCCGAGTTCGCCAACTGCGACGTCGCCTTCGTCATCGGTGCCAACGACGTCACCAACCCCGCCGCCAAGACCGACCCGACGTCCGCCATCTACGGCATGCCCATCCTCGACGTCGAAAAGGCAGGCACCGTCCTGTTCATCAAGCGCGGCATGGGCAGTGGCTATGCGGGCGTCGAGAACGAACTCTTCTTCCGCGACAACACCATGATGCTGTTCGCCGACGCCAAGAAGATGGTCGAGGGGATCGTGAAGGGGCTTT